>CAZAKZ010000197.1:0-8716 GCA_964485695.1 uncultured Planctomycetota bacterium
CGCCCCTGGAGGACTACGGGCCTGGACGGGTCCGGTTAAATGGATACCCCCGATCCCTGATAATAATCATCGCCGGTGACCCACCCCCACTCATCACTCCACTCCGGGAATTCGCGTCGATTGAACTTCTCCCCACCGAGCCACCGCTCCCCGTCCGTTCGCAGGACGGATTCAATCCCGGAACACGCCGGGTGCGCTTCGCTGTCACGGCCGGTCGGCTCCCACGATCGCCGCCCTTGACCGCCGCTCCCCGGCCCAATACCATCGACCCTGATCCATGACATCGTTTGTCCGGACGGCCCGCTCCACGTGGATGAGGTGGGAAGTCGGGACCGTCGATATTCCAGGGGCTGACCGCCTGGATGTGCTCGAAACAAGCGCCGAAGAGAAGGACCCGATGAGCCCATTTCCCATCCCTGGATACTTCGGGAAGATTCTCGAGGTGGATCTCGGCCGGGAGATCGTCCGCGACCTGCCCCTCGATCCGGCCCTGGTCGAGGACTACCTTGGCGGGAGGGGCCTGGCTACCCGCCTCTTTGTCGATGCCGTGGATCCCACCTGCAATCCCCTCGGCGAAGGCAACGTGCTGGTGCTGGCCACCTCCCCCCTCATCGGGATGAACGCCCCCACCTCCTGCCGCGGTCACATGGTCTTCAAGTCGCCCCTCACGGGCGTCATCGGCAGCTCCAACTGCGGCGGCACGTGGGCCAATGTCTTCAAGGCAGCGGGGTATGACGCCTTCGTCATCAAGGGCAAGGCCAGGGAGCCGGTGATGATCGACATCACCCCGGACCGGGCGGAACTCCTCCCGGCCGCATCACTCTGGGGCCTGGATGTGCACGAAACCACGGACCGGCTCCTCGCGGGTGAGGGGGTCGAGAAAAAAGCCCGCGTGCTCTGCATCGGCCCGGCCGGCGAAAACCTCGTCCGTTTCGCGGCCATCATGAACGACAAGAACCGCGCCTACGGGCGTTCCGGCCCTGGTGCCGTCTGGGGCAGCAAGAACCTCAAGGCGATCCGTGTCTTCGGCAAGGAGAAGATCGAGGTCATGGACAGGGAGCGCTACCAGTCCGGTCTTGACCAGGCCAGGTACCTCATCCGCGCCGTACCCACCACCAAGAGGCTCCTCAATGACATGGGCACCGCCGGCCTCGTGCGACTCATCAATGTAATCGACATGCTGCCCCACAGGAATTTCCAGGACAACCTCCACCCCGAGGACCTCCTCGACGAGGCGTCGGGTGAAGCGCTCCGAAACAAGCTGCTGGTGAAATCGGGTGCATGCATGCGCTGCCCCCTGGCCTGCCAGCGCCACACCCGGGTGGGGGACAGGACCGGCGAAGGCCCCGAGTACGAAACCCTCGTGCTCCTGGGCATGAACTGCGACGTCTACGACCTCGAAGCGGTAACCCTGGCCAACTACCAGTGCAACGAGCTGGGCCTCGACACCATGAGCTGCGGTGGGACCATCGGCTGCGCCATGGAGCTCTTCGAAAGGGGATATATCACGGAGAAGGATACGGAGGGCTTGAACCTCTCCTTCGGCAATGCGGTCGTCCTTGAGGAGCTGGCCAGGCGCATCGCTCACCGAACGGGTTTCGGCGACAAGCTCGCCGAGGGCTCCGCCCGGCTGGCCGCCCATTTCAACCACCCCGAGCTGGCCATGACCGTGAAGGGCCTCGAAGTACCGGCCTACGATCCCCGCGCTTCTTACACCCAGGCCCTGGGCTACATGACCTCGCCCACGGGCGCCTGTCACCTTCGCGGCGGATACGCCGTGTCCCTCGCCTTCTTCGGTGGCGCCAAGGAGATCCCCCGCTTCTCCCTGCTCCAGTCGCCCATCGCCATTCGCAACATGCAGAACATCGGCATCATCCAGGATAGCTTGGGCGTCTGCCGGTTCACGGGCTATGCATACGCTTCGGAGCCGTGGTCGAGGATGGTGAGCGGAGCCACGGGCCTTGACTTCTCCACCCACCGCCTCGAGGAGACGGCGGACCGCATCGCCGTGCTGGAGCGGGCCTTCAACATCAAGGCCGGCGCCACCCGGGGCGACGACACCCTTCCTGCCAGGTTCAGCGACGAGTCCATCGTGGTGGGGGGGAAGGAGCGGAGCGTGCCGGCGGACGTCATCGAACGGCTACGGGGCGATTACTACAAGCTTCAGGGATGGGACAACGAGGGAAGGCCGGACAGAGCCCTCCTGAAAAAGATGAAGATCAAGAAATTTTGACCATGACCGAGAGCAAGTGGAAAGCCAGTGAAGAGGTGGTGCGTCGCTTCCAGCACGTGGGCAGGGCGTTGCTCGTCCACGACATCGAGGACAGCCACAGCGGAAACATCGCCATGCGCTGGATCGGGGAGGACGGCGAGGAGAAGATTCTCATCACCTCCACCGGTTCGCAGAAGGGCGACCTGGACCCGAGCGACATCTGTCTCCTCTCCCCGAGGGAGACCGACTTCGGCTATTACAAGGCCTCGTCCGAGACCGATATCCACGCGCGCATCCTCGCCCTCGAGGGCGTCGGGGCCTCGGTGCACGCCCATACCAAGGACCTGGTCTTTGTCACCTTGGATGACGAGCAAAAGCCCAACCAACCGCCGCCCTTCATCCCGGTGGATCCCCTCGGCTTTTACGTGCTAGAGGGGCAAGTCCCGGTGGACTGGGTGGCCGTGCCGAGCGGCTCCAAGGAGATGGCCGAGACCATCCCAAAGCGGCTCGAGGACCACCGCGTCACCGCGATCCAGGGCCACGGTTCCTTTGCCAAGGCTCGCACCATCGAGGAGGCATTCTACCGCTTGTGCATCACCAACCAGGCCGGCTACGTGGTGCGTTTGCTCCACAAGATCGGTGTGGACGTGGAGGGCTTGAGGGCGAAGATCCGGAAGGCGCCGGAGGCGCACTTTGCCTACCCGCCCCCGGACTACACCGTGGGCGACAACGACATCTGCGAATTCCCCGAGGAGGACGAGCTGATCCGGGAGTTCCGCCGCACCGGGGCGAGGATCTTCGAGTCCAAGATCTCTCCCTTTCATACCGGAACCCTCTCGGTGCGCGGCATCTCTTCCATGCTTTACGCACCCAAGGCCTCCATGCCCCGGGAGATCGGCGGCCCGTTGCGCGAGATCCCCCTCGAGCCCGATGGCGCTGACGACCGTGAGCTGGCCATGCACAAGGCCATCTACGCGTCGGGCAATTTCCAGACCATCGCCCACTGTTACGTGTCCGAGGCAGAAGCCCTCGCCCACTTCATCTACCCCGGCGAGACCGAGGCCAACGACCGCGTCATCGCCATCGACGCGGAGGGCAGCTTTCTCTACCTGGTGGTTCCCGTGGTCCCGCCCGACGTGGACCTCGAGACCATGGCCCACATGCTCCATGACTACAAGGTGGTCATCGTGAGGGGCGGCGGCGTATGGGGGGTGGGGCACCAGTCCCTGTCCGAGGTGCTTCATCACCCGTCGTCGGTGCGCGAGATCTGCCAGTACCGTATCGCGGCCTTCGAACGGGGGCTCGACCTGAGAAAGCTCGAACCGGAGAAGGCGAAGCGGTGGTGATCCGCCGTCCATGACCACGGGGTGCACCTCGGTGGCTTCGTATTGCGGGCCGGGTAGGAAAAACCGGATCCGAATCCCTTGCCATCCACGCCGGGATCATGGACAATCGGGCCAGGTAATTCAGTCGATATTACCGAAATCGTATTCGAAGGAAGAGTCAACAGTTCCTACCCGGTTGCATCAAGTTCCCGGCCGCCATATCGGGCAGAAAGGGAGGAAGGTTATCCATGAGGATCGACGAGTTTGTCGAGAGGACCGCGAGGCAGTGCATCGAGGGGTTCCGGAAGTCCGGAGCAGGTAAGGCGTTGGAGTCCGGCAAGATCGAGATCGATATGGCCGTGGTTCCGAGCAGCGAGGGACCGATCGTGGTACGGCGGGAAGATGAGCATACACACGAAAAATCCCACCGGAGAGCCCTCAGCCGCATCAAGGTCACGATCCCCGTGTCGCTGTGAGCCTTCCTTCCCGGGGCAGACTGCTATGGAGTCTTCCTCTCCTTGAGGACGGTGACCCTGGCGGTCCGGCGGACCGTTCCTGACCGCTCGCTGGACGTGGTTTTCTCCTTGCGGACGGAAGAATGGAAGCCTTCGTAGGAGGACCGGTACTCCATGGCGACCACGATGCGGTGCCGCAGGTTGTAATGGTACGTCGCGTCGAGGATGAGATTATGCCGGCTGTACCTGCCCCTTTGTTGCCCCGGTCCGGCGCCCTCCTCCCTCGAGATGCGGCCCTTGCACTCGATCACGGCGCAGTCCTCTCCATCCAGCCTGGAGATGCGGACCAGCTTGAAGGCGAAGTCCCAGGACGCCCTCGATCCCTTGCCGCCGGAGAGGAGTGGGCCGGGGAAATCGCTCATGAAGTGGTCTCGAAGGGTTGTCTCGTCGAGCTGCCAGGAATCGCCGACCGAGACGGCAAAGGCGGGGTAGGGGAGGAACGGGGATTTCAGCCTGGCGGGCGTGAATAGCCGGAGTTGCGTTCTGCCTTTTTTCCGGGTGATCGTCTTGCCGTGATACCCCTCGACGAGCATCGAGCCGGTTGTCCAGGTGACCTTGACGCCGGAAAGAGGGTACTTCTGCTCTTTTGCTTCGACCTTCTTGCCGCCTTTTCGATCCATCCACGTCAGGCACTTCCCATACTTGCGCTCGACTCCTGTGATGCGACCGTCCGCCACGTCGGTGAGGGTCTGGGTGTAGACGATCTCCTTCCGGCCCTTTCCGATCTCGGACAGGAGAACCTTGTCGTCCTCCTTCAGAATGGTGCCTCCCTCTTCCCTGGATTTTTCCACGACCTTGAACTTGAGTCCCTTGACCGGCGGCCGGGCGAAGTCCACAACCCCCTGCCCCGTGGCGTTCGAGGCCAGCAGGGCCAGCATCACGGCCCATACCACAACCGAGGCGATCCGTTTCATGGCGATCTCCCTGATGAGAAAGACAGGATACCGGGCCCAGGATACCCGATCCGGCCGCCCTGGATAAGAGGATACTGGACCCGACAGAATTGTCGATTAGGATACGCTGAACCCTCAGAAGCCGCGACCGAAGGAGTCATGCCATGCAATCCGCAACCCTTCTCACCATTGCCGTCCTCGTCCTCATCCTCCTGGCTTCAGCCGGGATCTACCTCCTGCTGACTGCGGAATCGACCACGGGCCTGGAACCCCAGGAAAAGCCGGACAGTGCCCTTGCCGGCTCAGAAGATCTTCCTCGATGCGTGATGGCACTCGACCGGTCGATCTCCGAGCTTGCTCAGCAGGTGGCCAGGCTGGGCGAGAAAATGGACCGGCAGGCCGAGCCCGGTAAAGGAGGTAAGCGCCCCGGTCCAGCTCGGGAACCGTCAGGAGCGGGGATGGTCGAACTCACGAAGGCGATCCAATCCCTGGAAGAAGCCGTGCGCACCCGGCCCTTGGCTTTGACCTCTCCGACTCCCCTTCGCCGGGCCCTCGAGCAGACCCTCAACCGGCAGCCCCAGGATTTCAAGTCTCTGTGGACAACCAGCAAGGGTGCAACGAACGGACTCCTGCTCAAGACCTACGATCAGGTCCTGAAGCAACTCGGCCCACCATCCAAAGTCCATGCGGATAGCTGGGATGTCTTGTGGTTCTACCCCACGGGCAAGGTCTACTTCTACGACGGTCATGTTTGTTCCGCATCGCTCGAGAAGTGACGGTGTCTGAACGAGTTGCTTGGCGGGCGGGTGAGCCTGCGCCGTCACGTCCTGGAGCTGGTCTCCTACTTCACAAGCGTCAGCGGCACGGGTGTGCTGGCGTAGTCGATGCTGTTCTTGAATACGATGTATGCGTGGTAGAAGCGAGTGCCGATGAGACCGGTCAAACCCGACGGCACCTGGATGCCCGCTAGGGCCGTACCCGAAGTATCCAGGGTGCCTAGCGTTTTCACATGCAGGGCGTTGTTGTTGGGATACATGAGGGTGAACATGAAGTAGCCGTCTCTATTCAGAAGCAGCGTGACGTTTCCAGACGTGATATCTCTTGGTCCAGATCCGTCTATGCAGCCGAGGACGAGGTAGGACTTGCCTCTGTGCGTGTTGTCCGCGTTTAGGTTGAGCGTGACGTTGCCACCTTTGGCCACGGAGACGATATGCGCTGAGGCAGTCAGATCCGTGGGGGTGTAGGCCCAGGTGTCGTTTTGAGTGGTAGAGTTGTGAAAGCCCCCGAACATGACCATGGATCCACGTGCAGCGTCAAACGCCATTGTATGGGCAAAGCGTGATGGTGGGTTGTTTGTGGGATTGCACTTGCTCCAGGTGTTCCCATCCCACTCCCAGGTATCGTTGTAGGCGGCCCAACCTCCGAAGAGGACAACCCGCTGGCGAGCTGCGTCGAACGCCATGGCGTGGACCATTCGGGCCGGGGGATTTCCAGTCGCTGGCGTTACGTTTTTCCACGTGATCCCATCCCACTTCCAGGTATCGCCCATGGTTCTCAAATCATCCGACCCGCCGAAGAGTACGACATTTTTCCGGACTGCGTCATACGCCAGGGCATGGCGATACCGGGCGAGTGGGCTCGGAGTTGTGAGAGTACTTAGCTTCCAGGTGCTTCCGTCGAACAACCAGGTGTCGCTATAGATTTTTCTATTGCCTTTTCCCCCGAAGAGCACAATCTGCTGGCGGTCCGCGTCATACGCCATGGCGTGTTGGTAGCGGGGTGACGGAGCCGTCGTGAATGTTGACCTGGACCATGTCGTACCGTCCCATTTCCAGGTGTCGCCCAGGGATTTTCCGTTCCCGGCGTCGCCTCCGAAGAGGACTATGCACCGTCGGGCAGCGTCATACGCAATCACGTGACCGCCGCGCGCCTGTGGGCTGATTGCGGGGGGTTTGGGCGTGACGTTGGCCCAGGTATATCCGTCCCATTCCCAGGTGTTGTTGAGATGTTTCGATCCATCGTTGCCTCCAAAAAGTACGACCCGCTGCCTGGCTGAATCATACGCCATGTCGTGGCCGTAGAGCCCTGTCGGAATGGTGGGCGACAGCTTCTTCCAGTCCATCTGTCCGACCACTTGGACAGAAGTGAACATGACCGCGAGGGCTGCGAGCATCAGGATTCCAGAAGTTTTTGGCGTGAACATGCTATTTTCCTTTCCAGCCCTGGGTACATGGCCCAGGGCCAGGTCAATTATCTCAAGGTCATTGGTACGGGAGTGCTTGCGTAGTCAATGCTCGAACCGAACACCACGTACGCATGGTAGAACCGCAAGCCGATGAGACTGGCCGGCAGGCCCTTCGGTACCAAGATTCCCGCAATGGCCGTGCCCGAGGTATCCAATGTGCCTAGCGTTTTCACATGCAGGGCGTTGTTGTTGGGATACATGAGGGTGAACATGAAGTAGCCGTCTCGATTCAGAAGCAGCGTGACGTTTCCAGACGTGATACCTCGTGGCCCCGTGCCGTCGATACAGCCGAGGACGAGGTAGGACTTTCCGACGTGAGCGGTGCCCGCGTTGAGAGATAGCGTGACGGTACCGCCCGTGGCAACAGAGATGAAGTGGGTCGAGGCAATCAGGTCCGTAGGGGCGTAGGCCCAGGTATCGGGGTAGTACATATTGTTCACGCCCCCGAACAAGACCATGTTTCCGCGTGTAGCGTCGTACGCCAATGCGTGGTTCGCGCGGGCCGCAGGGTTTGTCGTGGGCTTACGCTGTTTCCAGTTATTCCCGTCCCACTCCCAGGTGTCGTTGAAGACATTCAAACCGCCTCCTCCGAAGAGTACGACCTTCTGCCTGGCCACGTCGTTGGCCATGGCGTCGTTGGGCGAGCGAGCGTTTGGACTTGTCAGGGGAAAGGACTGTATCCAGCTGTTTCCGTCCCACTCCCAGGTGTCGTTTAAATCAATCGGAACGCCCAATCCGTAGCCTCCTCCGAAGAGTACAACCCGCTGGTGAACTGCGTCATACGCCATTCCGTGGCAGGAGCGTGGCCGTGGGCTCTTCGTAGGGGGATTACACTTGGCCCAGTTGTTCCCGATCCACTCCCAGGTGTCGTTCAGAAACTGGTTCGAAGGTGGGCCTGATCCTCCCCCAAAGAGCACAATCCGCTGTCGGGCATTGTCATACGCCATGGCGTGACCCGCTCGCTGCGACGGGATCGTCGTGGGATTGCACTTGGCCCAGTTATTCCCGTCCCACTCCCAGGTGTCGTTGAGGGCGGGGGGAACTCCGGCAATCCCTCCGAAGAGCACGATCCGTTTCCTGGATTTGTTGTAGACCATGGCATGCCCGCATCTTGCTGATGGAATATTCGTGGTGGGAATACGCTGAGTCCATGAGGTTCCATCCCACTCCCAGGTGTCGTTCAGAAACTTCCAGTTGCTATCTCTGCCCCCGAAGAGAACAACCCGCTGCCGGGCCGAATCGTAGGCCATGGCATGGAAAACCCGCGCCGACGGACTTGGCCCCGGCGACAACTTCTTCCAGTCCATCTGCCCGACCACCGGTAGTGTGCCGAGGGTGACCGCGAGGGCGGTGAGTAACAGGATTTGAGAACTTCTTGGCGTGAACATGGCTTCTATCTCCATTAAGACAATAAATGATTCCAACTGATCCGGATAGCTTCTTGGAAGGCCTGAATTCGTGCCCTCCGGAGGTAGAAGGACAAAAGGAGAGGGTAACTACTCACCCCTCTCAGTATAAATTTTCCC
>CAZAKZ010000198.1:0-8705 GCA_964485695.1 uncultured Planctomycetota bacterium
TTTGAGCGGTTCACAATATAAAGCCTCCGGCTCTGCCGGAGGATGAATTACTTGGGGTGAATGAGCCCGAATGGGCTCATTATGTGCCTGTGAAATCCAGGCCAGCGATTTCGTGGCAGGTGGTTGCTTACCGCGTGCCTACCAGCCGCGGGTCTGCAGCTTATCTTCCTCGGGCATCTTCGCCACGGACAGGCCAGGCATGGCGTCTCCGAGTCCCGTGCTCAACTCGCCCAGCATCTTGAAGTCGTCGAAGTGGGTGGTGGCCTGGACGATGGCCCGGGCCATGCGCTCGGGACTGGAGGACTTGAAGATACCGGAACCCACGAACACGGCCTCGGCCCCCAGCTGCCTGAGCAGGGAGGCGTCGGCGGGGGTGGCCACGCCCCCGGCCGCGAAGTTGGGCACGGGCAGGCGGCCCTTCTCGGCCACGAGCTTCACCAGGTCGTAGGGCGCGCTCAGATTCTTGGCCTCGGTCATCAGCTCTTCATCACCCAGGGTGGTGAGCCGCTTGATGGCGGTGGTGACCGCGCGGATGTGGCGCACCGCTTCCACGATGTCGCCGCTGCCGGCCTCGCCCTTGGTGCGGAGCAGGGCTGCACCCTCGCCGATGCGGCGAAGGGCCTCGCCCAGGTCCCGGCAACCGCATACGAAGGGAACCTTGAACGCCCACTTGTTGATGTGGTGCGCCTCGTCGGCCGGCGTGAGAACCTCCGACTCGTCGATGAAGTCCACCTCCAGGGCGTCCAGGATCTGGGCCTCGGCAAAGTGGCCGATGCGGGTCTTGGCCATGACCGGGATGTTCACCTCCGACTGGATCTCCCGGATCTTTAAGACGTCGGCCATGCGGGCCACGCCGCCGTCCTTCCGGATGTCGGAGGGGACGCGCTCCAGGGCCATGACGGCCACGGCTCCGGCGTCCTCGGCGATCCTCGCCTGATCGGCGTTTGTGACGTCCATGATGACGCCGCCCTTGAGCATCTCGGCAAAGCCGGTCTTGATCCGGAGCGTCCCACTCTCCCGGTCGTGGGTCTCGGTCATGATCATTTTCCTTTCCAGGGCGGGGCGACTGCCCGCCTTGCTTGCTTGTATGTGCTTGCAGGTAGATGAACAGTATTCAGACCACGGGCAGCCGTGATTCAGGCGGCTGCGCAGATGTTTGCCGGTTCCGGATCTCCGCCCGGATGGCCTCGCCAAGGATCTCTGCGCCTTGGTCCATGGCCTCGGGCCGGGCCATGGAAAAGGCCAGACGAAATCCGTCCATGTCGTTGCCGAAGGGATCGAAGAGCGCGCCCGGCGCCACCAGGACGCCTGCCCGGGCCGCCCGGCGCACCACCCCGAGGCTGCCGAGTCCGGGGGGGAGGTGTACCCAGAGGCTCATGCCGCCTTCGGGACGGGTCCAGGAGACGGCCCCGGGCAGGTGGCGGTCGAGGCCCTGGAGGAGAGCGTCCCGGCGCTCCTTGTAGGCCCTGCGCACCCGGTCCAGCTGCCGGGCGATGTCGCCCCGAACATATAGATTGTGGATCACCATCTGCGCCAGGGTGACGCTGCCCAGGTCCATGTCGTGTCGGGCGCGGCTCAGGCGTTCGGCCAGGGGCCGCGGGGCCGCGATCCAGCCCACCCTCAGGCCCGGGAACAGGGTCTTGGAGTAGGTGCCCAGGTGGATCACCAGGCCTTCGGCGTCCAGGGACTTCAGCGACGGCGGTGGCGTGCCCTCGAAACGAAGTTCACGGAAGCAGCCGTCCTCGAGGATGGGCACCTGGTGGGTGTGCGCCAGGTGGAGGATTCGCTTGCGCCTCTCGGAGCCCATGGAGCAGCCGGCCGGATTCTGGAAGGTGGGGGTGAGGTACAGGAGCCGCACCTTGTCCTGGCGGAGCGTTCGCTCCAGGGCCTGGAGCGACAGGCCTTCCTCGTCCATGGGTAGGCATCGCACCTGGGCCCGGGCCGCCTGGAAGATGCGCAGCGCACCCTTGTACGCCGGCCGCTCCGTGACCACCACCTCGCCGGGGGAGACCAGTGTGCGTACCAGCAGGTCGATGCCCTGCTGGGATCCGTTCACCAGGAGGGTGGCGTCGTCGGAGCGATCCATGCCCTCGGTGGCCAGGTGTTTTCCCAGCACCTCTCTCAGGGGTTCGTACCCCCAGGGAGAGCCGTAGTCGAGGGCGGCCGCGTCCAGGGTGCGGAGCACCTCCTTGAATGCGCGCCGAACCTCGGCAAGCGGCGTGAGGGAGGGATCCGGGATGGGTTTGAGGAGATTCAGCACCGCCGTGTCCGGGGGTGTGGAATCCAGCACCTCGCTCAGGGCGGGATCCTCCAGGGGCATGGACCGATCCCCGATGAAACTCTCCCATTCAAAGGAGGGACTTCTGGATTCCGCCGGGGCGGATTCTCGTCTCGATGCGGTGCCGGCGACAAAGGTGCCCGCCCCCACGGTGGTTCGCACGAGGCCCTTGGCCTGGAGGTCCTCGTACGCCTGACTCACCGTGGCCCGGGTCACACCGATGTCCGCGGACAGCTGCCGGGAGGGCGGGAGCCGGTCTCCACCGGCCAGGACGCCCTTGTGGATCAGATCGGCCAGATGGTCGTGGATCTGACAGTGCAGGGGCTTGTCCAGCGCACGGTCGAGTGGGATCAACATGGTGCCAATTATCGATATATTCTTGTGATATTGGATCCTTGAATTCCTGAATTTCCCTAATGGTTATCCAATTCAAGGCATATTGGAAGGACATTCTGGAGATTGGAAGGTCATTGGACCGGTAGTCCCGGGGAGGCAGATCCCGGGTGAAAGCGGGTGGAGCGCACCCTGGCTCCTGGAAGTTGTCCGATTCTGGCAAAATTCAGCGGGGAAATCGGGTTTTGAGATACAATGGTCCCTGGAGATCACGGTTCAGGACGGCCTCCCACCGATCCTCACTGGCCCCGCCGCGATTGATTCCTCTGGTCCGGGATTGAACGTCGAGTTCCACGGGCGGGGTCCATGTACACACCACGAAATGGACCCGATCCCCTAGAACGAGGAGAGTGAAAGGCTCATGAAGGTTCAAGGTCGTCATTCCAGTCCGACAGCCCCGATTCTGTTCTTGCTTCTAGCAATCCTCCTGCTTATCTCTGCGCCTCCGGTGGCGTCGCAGAACCCATCGGCCCAGAACCGCGCTCTCTACGTGTGGAATCTGGCCGAGGAACTCCAGCAGACCGAGGCGCTTCTCTCGCTCTGCCAGACGGCCTCGGTCAAACACCTCTATCTTGCCGTATCCAAGCAGGTGCTGACCCTGCCGGAGGAACTGGACGCCCTGGTGGGGAGCGCGGCGCTCCTCGGCATCCAGTGCCATGCCGTGCTGTCGGAAAACACGTGGGCGCTCGCGGAGAAACACGCCTCGGGACTGAACCGCGTCCTGGACATCCTGGCCCTGAACGAGGCCTTCACCGGACCGGGGCGCTTCTCGGGCATCCACGTCGATGTGGAAGTGCACTCCCTCCCCGAGTTCAAGGCGGCCAAGAAGGCCTACAAGAAGACCGGGGATCCTCAGGCTCTGATCGAGCTGCAGGACCTCCTGGGGCAGTGGCTGGATTTCAACGAGGCCATCACCCAGATGGCCCGGGCTACGACCCCTTCCTGCAGCGTGAGCGTCATCACGCCCCAGTGGTTCCTGAAGGAGGGATCGCCCTATGCCCTCACCTGGCGAGGTGTGGACCAGAACGTCACCCTCCACCTCATGGGCGTCGTGGACGAGGTGGTGGTCCTGGCCTACTACTACAAGCCGACCAAGATCGCAAAGCGGGCCGCCGAGGAGATGGCTGCTGCGGCCCTGCCGGGCATGGCCGCGGTGCGGGTCGCCGTCAACGTCAGCCACAAGAGCCATCCCGCGGAGACCCTCTGGTCCGGGGGGCTGGAGGCCATGGAAGAAGCCCTGACGCACGTCCAGGCGACCTATGAAAACGCAACCGGGTACGCGGGTACGGCCATTCACATGTACGAGAGCCTGCGGATATTGATGGCCGACTGATCACAGGGATGTGATCCGGCTCTTCTTACTTGATTCCTTCCTTGGTTCCTGGGCCCGAGCCACTCGTTGTAACAGGAACTACTTTACTTGGCGGTCAGGGTGATGCAGTCCAGGGCCACCTGGGTTCCGCTGTAGACGGAGGGCCCCGCCACGAGGCGGATCTTCACGGCGTGGATACCGGGAAAGAGGAATCGCCGTGGAAACACCACTTCGCGGCGGACGATACGCAGCGGATGGTGTACGGGCGGCCCCAGGGGGATATTGTTCAGGAGAACCTCGAAGGAGCTGGTTCCGACGAACGAGGTGAATGCCAACTTCACCTCGTAGTGGCCCGGAATGGTGACGGGAATGGGGAACGAGATCCAGTCGCCGAATGAATCCGCCACGAAGAGTACCTGGTTGTCGCCGCTCCACGGCCGGCCGAAGTGCGGGAAGAGAACGAGGTCGAGCTGTCCAGCATAGTCGCCATGGGACCGGAAAGCCGGAAGCAACTCCTCGCACTCGTATTTGAGCGTGCGACCGGGGGCGCCGTTGACGGGCAAGCTGAAGGCTCCGACGTTTCCTGCACCGTCCACGGCCCGGACGTAGTAGTAGTAGCTCGTGGCCGCGGGGTCGGCGTGGAGATCGAGGAACCGGAGGCCGTAGGCCGTTCCCACCCGGGTGGCCGAGTGGACGATGGACATGGATCGCCAGATCTCGTAGTGGCTGATGCCCGTATTGTCTTGCGGTTCCTCCCAGGTCAGGAGGACGCTGTCGTGGGTCTGACCCCGGGCCGTGGGATTCAGGGGGGCGCCCGGCGCCTGGGTGTCGGCGGCAGGGATACGCAGGTACGCCATGAGGATGAATTCATAGGCGTTCCAGGCACCCGCGCCTGTGTTGGTCACCTTGATGGAGAGGGCGGTCTTTCCCCGGGTATGGGTGGCCGGGATGTGGAATCCGTCTTCCTGCCACCACTTGTCATACGTCCCCTGACCCCGTGAAGCGGGCAGACCCGAGAATGCGGAGTAGTGGTTCAGGTAGTAGCCTCGATTGGCCCAGGTGCCTACCTTATTGCCGTTCACCTCGATCTGGGCCGTCTGGTCGCCCACGCCGTTGTTGAAGTAGTCGAAACGGCGTCGGAGCACGACGCCGTCATTGTTCGAAGGGATGGACATGGTAAAGCTCAGGGTCTGGCCGACTCCGAGCTTGAGGCCGTGGTCCGCGATCATCACATCGTCCTGATCGCCCTCGTATGCCGCGGTGATCGGACCGATGCGGGTGCCCGATGTCTTGAAACCGTGGGCGGCCTCCTGGGCCCTGTCGCCTACGTCCAGCCGGTCCGCCTTGGTCAGGGCCGGCTCGGGCTGGTGGTAGTAGAAGACCGCAGAGCGATAGTGCGCCCGGAGATGGCTGTAGCCCCCCACTTCGTATCCCATGCGGATGTGCCCGTTGAACGCAAGAACGTCGCCGGTGAAGAAGCGGTAGGCCAGCCGTCGATTTTCCGTCGGCGTGACGTTTCTGAATGGTGTGCCGTGGACGGGTAAGGACAAGGTCTTCGACAGGAAGTAGTAGGCGCCGTTGAAGAAATCTTCGGTGCCGTTGCCCTGGAAGGAGGGCGTTCTCCGGAAATCGATGTAGGTGCGGTCGTCTCCTTCCAGGTAGTTCTCGAAGCTGAAGAAGTCCTTGCCCGCCATGTCCAGGACGACGCCTGCCACGTGGCCGCGGCCCCCGGTGGAGAGGGCGATGTAGTCGCCTCCCGGAAGGACTGGATCCTGCTCCTGATGGAGACAACGGAAATACCCCGTGGTATTCCTGTCATACGGTGGGGGGGCCGAGGTCCGGTAGGTCACGGTGGCGGTCGTCTGGATGGGATCGGTCGTGCGATTCTCGATGACAATGCGGGCTCGCTGCCAGAAGGGCATGGGGAAGTAGCAGTACATGCGCTGGTTCGGGATCGTGCCCACCAGGAGGCTCGTGACCGGGGTCTCCCGATAGCCCGTGGCAAAGAAGAGCGAGAGCGGTGCATCCACGCTGGGTGTGGTTTCGTTGTCCCAGAACATGAGAATGCGCACCCGGCTCAGATCCAGCACCCTGGACCCCAGGGACTTCGGTGGCGTCAATTCGACCACCGACACCACGCCCGCGCCCGTGACGTCCAGGATGGGAAGACGGGTGGAGGAGAGCAGTGTCAGTGGGGTTTTCACGCTCTTCTCGCCTGGCTGGACAGGCGTCGGCCGTTTCGAGACCTGCTGCCACCGGGTGGTCACCTCCGAGATGTTGCGGTCCTGGCCGTATTTCGGCACGGTACCGATGCCGTCCCTGTAGAGGTGATAGGAGATGTTGTAGAAGTGGACCAGGCCCGTGAGGGCTACCCGGACGCCGCTGCGGAAGGGGATCGGCACGTAGCAATAGTATCCGAATCCCGGGCTCACTTCCTTGTGGGATGCACCGACCACGGGGGCGACGAAGGGCAGGTGTTTTCCACTGAAGAAGTCCTTCACCTCGTAATCGATCTGGGGTGTGGCCGCCCCCTCGAGATAGATGCGGATCCGCACCGCGGGACCGAAGTAGGACTTGAGGTCGGCCATCTGGATCCGGTAGATACATCCGGGCCCCTGCTCTTCGAGGAGCACGTATTCCTTCCTCGCCTTGTCGTGGTAGAGGAAGTTGACGGAGTAAAATCCGTCGTCGTTGCCCCCGGTCGGGTCGTGGCTGGAAACCTGTCGGGAGAGGGTATGGGTTCTCAACCGCGGCAAGTTCTCCAGATCCACCATGGCGCCCACACCCACGGGATCGACTGTCTGTGCGGAGAGAACGGATGGAGACACCACCAGACTCAAGAAAAATAGCACCCAGGCGGTATCGCGATGGATTCTCATAAGATAGGATATCCGCACGAAATACGTGTTCCGGTTTCGTCCCCCGATGGATCTGAGAGGGAGTCGTCATCCAGTCGGGTTACACCCTGCCTGGATTGCTCCCGCTCCATGATTATAGGTGGAAACGTAAAAGTAGTCTATCACATTATTTGCACTGATTTCTCGGAATAATATCCTCCTCGAGGACGCGTGAACTCCCCCCGGTATAGGAATTTGGAGCAAGGAGATATCGAAATGAGAACAACATGCCTTCTCGTTGTGCTTGCTTTTGTTGCGGCCCTGGTGGCGGTTGAAGCTTCCGGGCAGGCATTGCCTTTCAGGACCCACGGTGATTTTTATATCGCCGACCATGGAACTTCCAGCGAGGCCATCTTCCGGTTTCAGGACCTGAACCAGGACGGCGACGTCCAGGATCCAGGGGAGCAGATCGTCTTTTACGACCTGACGGGCCCCGGCCCGAATCTGACCAACATGCAGGCCCTGACCATCAGCCCGATCGACGGCTCGGTCTGGGTATCGGGCACCTCCTTGGATATCATCCTCCGCCTCGAGGACAAGAACGGGGACGGTGATGCCAATGATGCAGGGGAGTTCAAGGTTTTTTACGACAACACCGGAGCCCAGGCCATCTCCTCGGTGGTGGCGCTGGCTTTTGACAAGAACGGTGTTCTCTACCTCCTCAACTCCGGATCGGCCGACAAAGTCGTCCGTCTGCAGGACAAGAACAACGACGGTGACGCCCTCGATTCCGGGGAGGCGACCATCTACCTGGACAACACGGCCCTGTCCGGGGCCTGGCTGGTCAGCCCCTCGGACATGATCCTGCACAAGGGCGATCTCTACGTGGTGGACAACCTCAAGAACGTCATCGTCCGGCTCAGGGATCTGAACCTGGACGGGGATGCCCAGGACCTTAATGAAGGGGTGCAATGGGCCGTGGCCAAGCCTAGCGGCGTCGGCACCGGGAGCACCTGGAACATCATCTTCCATCTCAATGTGCTGTACGGCGTCGAGCTCGGCGGGAGCTACTTCGTTCGCCGCTGGGAGGATAAAAACAGCAATAACAACGCCATGGATCCCGGTGAAGCCACCATGTTCTTCGACAGCGGTAATAACGCAAGCAAGGTCACCCTGAAGACGTCTTTTTCTCTGACAGCGGACCCCACCGGCAGCCTCTACGTGTGCAACCACACAGCCGACACGGTCTACAAGCTCACCGACGTGAATCAGGATTTGGACACCAACGACTTAGGTGAAGTCACGGTCTATGTAGCCAACTCCGGCTCGCCGCCGCCGCCCAAGCTCCTCGACCGCGCCCGGGACTGCGTCATCGGCCCCGCGGGAGTGATCAAAGTAGGCGTGATGCAACCCCGTCTCGGCCAGACCGCGGACTGGCTCCTGGACGATCTTCTGGGTGGTGGCCTCGCGTACGTGACCGCCGTGAGCTTCGGCAATGCTGGCATCCCGCTGCCTGGCCCGGACATCCGTTCGATCCCTCTCACGTACGATGCCCTAGTGTTCCTCAGCCTGGCCAGTCTGCTGCCGAACCAGCAGAACTTCCAGGGCACCTTCCACGCAACGGGTCAGGCCGTGGCGAAGTTGGGGATTCCCAACGTGCCCGGCCTGGTGAACCTGAAGCTGCACATGGCCTTCGTGACCCTGAAGCCCTCGTCCCCGAGCGGCGTGCTGATGGTTTCGAAGCCCTTCGAATTCACGATCCTCCCGTGACATTCGTTGAACCACGTGTCCCGCGGCCTGTCGGGCTGCGGGGCATGCGGGGCCTGGATTCTCATTTTAAGGGGAAACCCCCAGCTCTGCTGGGGGACTCGTGAAGTTTGACAGT
>CAZAKZ010000199.1:0-8615 GCA_964485695.1 uncultured Planctomycetota bacterium
CGCCCCTGGAGGACTACGGGCCTGGACGGGTCCGGTTAAATGGATACCCCCGATTTGCATAAATGCACGAGTTCATGGCGGCCGGCCGCCTGCCGGAGTGCTGTCAGAAACTCAGGTCTGTACGGGGACATCGTGATCCCGGATTTCCGGGAGACCCGCGATGAAAAACGGCGCTTGAAACCGGCTTGCTGCGGAGAAGGGAGGATGTCGTCCGGCATGAGGACTTTGACGTCCTCACACAGACCGGCCACCTCTTTCGCCCTCTCGAGAGCCTGATCGTCGTTCGCGACCTTCACCCAGCACGTGACATCCGTCACCGAGGCGTAGGCTGAGATGAACCGATGGGCTCGTTGCTCCCAGCCGGTTCCGGCCGGTGAAGGTGTGCATGAGGAAAGAAACAGAACACCATGACGCGACATGTAGTTTCATCCAAAAGCGTCTTTCGGCAGCTTTGGTGTCGGGTAGATCATCAACACATTGATGGAAGGACGTACTACCATTACGATCGGTACGAATCCCAAGATAAACGATCCAGGGGGCTGATTCCACCCTGAGCGCATATTTTGGGGATAGACTGGAGATCACGATTCGCAATCGCCTGTGCTTCGGGGGGCTCGTGGATTCCGGGGAGGCTTCGTTCTGACCGGGATTATCTCCGGGCCCGGCCCCTCCCTTTCATTTTCAGGGGAAAACCCCAGCTCTGCTAGGGGACTCGTGAAGATTGACATTTCCGGGAATCGAGGCGGGATTTCCTTTGCACCTGTCCTCCGAGATTGAAAGTGACCGTGGTTATTCCCTCCAAGGTGTACCATTGCATTGTTGCGTGCCATTGTTCCCATGGGTGATCCCACGGCCTGATTTTGTCCTAGATCGGGACATATCAGGGATGTGGGATGCCCCACGGTCCTGAAATGTCTCGATCTAGGACATAACCAGGTTGTGGGATCGGCACTTCCACATTCAGGCGTACCCGAATCATACCGCTTTGAGCGGTTCACCCTTTTTTTTAAGCCTCCGGCTCTGCCGGAGGAGGTATTTACTCCACCCCGACCAGGGCCGCCCGTTTCACGGCCCGGTTCAGAAAGGGCACGAAGGCGCCGGCCGCCTTGTCGTTGCCCTCGCGGCTCGGGTGGCTGTTGAAGCCGTCCTCGGTGGGGTAGCGGGAGAAGTCCGAGGCGCCGCTGTCGGTGAGGATATCGTAGTAGTCGAACACCACCACGTTCCTGTGCTCGTACGAGGCGAGCCAGCCGTCCCGGGCCTTGAGCCAGTTGTTGAACTCCCGGGCCAGGGGGCCGCTCCGGGCCAGCTTCTCTCCGGGGGTGTCCTTGCCCAGGATGAGCCGGGCGAGGCGCTTCCACAGGGGCTCGGTCTCGGTGCGGGGCGCCAGGGGCGGGGCCGTGACGCAGATGAAGAGGACCTCGGGATGCCGGGCGAACTCGGGCAAGAGGGCTGCATAGGCGGCCCTGGCCCTGGCCGGAGTCAGGTCCGGCCCGTCGGCTGTGAACAGGTTGTTGGGATAGCAGGACTTGAACGCCACGACGTGGTTCCGGCGGCCGTCGGTGTAGTAGGTGTCCTGGTGGTCGCAATTGAGAACCTTCTCCATCTTATCCCGGAACTTGGGAAGCCAGTCGAGGATGTCCGTCCGGTCCCCGACCTCGCTTCCGTACGACGCCTCGTGGACCTCGTACCCCTCGGCCTCGAGGCGTCGGCGCAGGCCGCCGCCCTCGGGGTGGGACTCGAAGATGCATTGGATTCCCTTGGTCGGACCGGCATCGGCGAGGAGGTGTCCGCCGCACGAGTGGTGGATGAACAGCAGACGAAGTGGTGGTCCGGGGCGTGCTTCACTGAACGGAGACATGTCCGGGGTCGACACCGACTTTCGGGATGAGTTCTCTTCCACCATGCCACCTCCTACCGGGATCAACAGGGCCGCGGCCGCAGCGGCCAGCAGGATTGCAATGAACGTCAACCGCTTCATCATGCCTCATAACCTCGCGCGAAAATTGGACTGTTTCCACTCCTCCACTATCGGACTGGCGGACAGAGGGACCTGCACGAAAAAACCCCCCGCCCGGGGGCGGGGGGTGGGATGAATCGATGTCGCGGACTACTGGACCGTGAACAGGAAAGTGTTGCTGATGGACTGGATGTTGGAGGGCGCTCCCTGCTTGAGGGTCAGGAAGGCGCTGTAGAGCCGGATCCCCTGGAGTCCCGGCAGGTTCGGGATGTTGATCTTGGCCGTGGCCTTGCCGCTTGCGTCCAGGAAGCCGGCGAAATTCTGGAAGACCATGGGCAGGTATCCGTTCACCGACGCGTCCAGCAGGGCGTCCAAGCTGAGGCCGAGCCACCGGGTGTCGATGGGGATGGGGCCCGGGCCGAGGGAGCTGCCCACCACGTAGGGCAGGCCCGCGTCGCTGGGCGCGAACAGGCTCAGGATGATGCTGGTGCCGGGCTGTCCGCTGCCGGAGCCGACCAGACGGACCAGCACCTCATCGGCGCCGATGTCCACCAGGGTGGCCGGCCGGGTCTCGCCCTCGAAGTCGGTCTTAACCGTGTAGTTGCTCGGATGGCCGGTGACCCAGGGGCCGGCGATGTACTGGGTGGTGCCGGCGTCGAGGCAGATGGAGGTGCCCTTGAGGTGGATGTCGTAGGGCGCGGTCATGCTCACCAGACCGGGATCGCCCTCGATGCTGTTGTCGTCGTAGGTGGAGCCCCCGCCCGGGACGATGAACTTCGGCTTGCTCTTGTTGGCGGTGAAGTAGGCCTGCCACCCGGAAAGAGATCCCGCGTAGGCAAAGCCCTGGGAGTTGGTCTGAAGCTGCACCGTCCCCGCCGTGGTGTTGGGGGCGAAGTAGCAGTTGTGGTCCAGGTCGTTGTAGTCGAGGCCGGGGCCGCCGCCGAAGGTGGAGTTCTCGTAGCCGTAGATGGCGCAGGAGCCGGCGCCCAGGTTGACGATGATGTTGTTCCGCCAGGCCTGGCACCGGGACCAGGCGCAGCAGCTACCCATGTAGACGGCTTCTCTGGTCGTCTTCATGATGATGACGTTGTGAAAAAAGTTGTTCCCGTAGCTGCTCCAGTTGAAGTAGAGGCCGCGGCCGGAGGGGCCGCAGTCGTGAAAGAAGCAGTTCTGCCACGTGTTGTTGGCGTCGTTGGAGTTGAAGGGCGCAATGACGTAGTTGGCCAATAACTTGCCGTCGTACTCGCAGCCGTCGAACATGCACCGGTTGATCTGCTGGGAGTAGGCCGTGTACCCGCCGCCGCCGAAGTAGCAGTTCAGAAACGTCATGTCGTTGCAGTAGTTGAGGTGGGCGCTGCGAACCTGGGAGGAGGCGGAGGCCGGGGCGTCGAACTTGCAGTTCTTGAACGTGCAGAACGTGGCCTTGGAGGCAGACGGCCCCGCGACGTTCAGGGTATACTGGGTGGCGTTCTTCACCTCGATGTTGTCGAAGACGTAATACTGGCAGGCGCCGGCCAAGGTGAGGCCCATGGTTGCGTTGTTTGCATCGATGATGGCCGGGTTTCCAGCGGCGGCGAAGGTCACGGTGTTGGTGGCAGACATTCCCGCGGCCGAGTTGACGGTCACCGTTTCCTTGAAGGTGGTGGACGTCACATTGAACAGGACCGGCCCGCTCACGCCCCCTGCGGAGACCGCCGCGGTGGCGGCAGAGAACGTCGTGTAGTTCCTCGATCCCGAACCGTTGGGATCGATGGTGTAGGTCCCGCTCAGTTGCGCCGCGGATAGCGACGCCAGCACGAGCACGAGGAGAGCACACCCGGCTCCGCGTAACAGTAGTCTGGATTGCATGCCGTCTTCCTTCCCTGAGAGAGAGTCGATCCGAGATCGGCCTCGAGTCGGGGATGAAATGATCGGTGTCCCCTATTTCTTCGGGCCGAACGGATCGAGTGTCCAGTCCATGGCTGATTCGGATTGCTTCCGAACAAAGTCCTGGCAGCCATTATAAGGAATGGGCAGGTAAAGACAACCTTCTGGGCGCTATTCGTCCTTCTCTTCTTCCGCCTCGCCCTCGGCCGCTTTCTTCAGGGCCTGCTTGATGAGGGGGTTGATCTCCTTGGCGGAGAGAATGACGGACTGGCCGGCCCTGTTGGGCCGCAGCCCCTCCTTGAGTTCCGACTTGATGCGGCCGTGGACGCCCAGGAGCTTACCGTTCAGGTTGAACGCCGGGAGGCCTACGGCTCCGGACCGGTCGAGGACGTGGCCCTTGCGCGGTTTCTTCAGCTTGCCGATGACGCGTGCCACGGTGAAGAGGGGGGCGTAGTCATAGCCCTTGGAGAGGCGCGTGACGGTGACGATCTGGTCGCCAATGACCGCCTTGGCGCTACTGGAGAAGTCAACCCACTTCAGTTTGCGGCTGCCGGGTTTGAAGTCCTTGATCTGAAGAAAGGCCAGGCCGCGCTTGGTATCCTTCACCACCAGGAAGGCGTCCCACTCCTTTTCCTCGTTCTCGAACACGATCTTGATGTCCACCGGGGTGACCTTGGCTTCGAGGGTTTTCCCCTGCCGGTTGCGCACGTTGAAGCTGGGGGAGACGGTCCCGAGGGCGGTCAGGATGAGGCCGGTATCGGAGACGACGACGCCCCGGGCCTGGAGACGGTGTTCCTGGGACCGACCCGAGAACTCCAGGTCGATGACCATGCGCACCGTGATGATGGTGGAAGCCTGGGCCTTGACGATGACGTTGGCCTTGTCTCCAAGATCGTCGGCTCCAAGGTCGTCGGCGGAGGCGAGCGGAGCTGTGATTAACAGGATGAGGGCGCCGATGCAGAATGTGAGGGAAGACGTCTTCATGTGTATGACCTTTCCAAGTCAGGGTTATTCCTTCTTGTCGTTATCGGTCCGGGTCCAGTCCGGTTCGATGAAGACGAAGGTCGTTCGGTAACCGCGAAGGAGGAACACCTTCACGACCTTGGGGCGTGCCTTGACAATGCTCTTCATGACCTTCTTGAAGGACTTCACGTTTGTGATTTCATTGCCGTTCAGGGAGACGATGATGCTTTTTCTCGGGAGGCCGGCGATGTTGGCCCAGCCCCCGTGGGTCACCTCGGTGACGAGGACCCCCTTCTGGTCCTTCGAGAGCTTGTTCCGGATGCGGTCCATGAATGTGAGGTCCCGGACTTTGAATTCGAATTCCTCGTTTTTCTCCGTCTTGGCGTCCAGAGCCGAGGCCGGAGATTCCTCCAGTTCGATCTCGACCTTCATCTCCTTGCCGCCACGGATGAAGGTGAGCTCCACCTCCTCTCCGATGGAGAGATCCTCGATGAGGTTCTTGAAGTCCTTTGCGTCCTGGGGTCTGGAGGCCATGAGCTTCTCGTCGTCCACGGCCGTGAGGACGTCCCCGGCCCGGAGGCCTTTCTCGTGGGCCTTGGTCCAGGGGTAGACCTCGGTGATTCGGAAGCCCCGGGCGCCTTCCATGTTCAGGGCCCTGGCCACCTTGGGCGTCATGACCTGGGTCTTGATGCCGATCCAGGCCCTGGCCAGTTCGCCGCCCGGTTTCTTGGGCTTGTCCTTCTTGAGCTTGACCAGAGTGACCACGATCTCCCGGTCGCGGCGGTAGACCACGGACGTTTCCTTCCCCTTCACCGCTTCCACGGCCTTTCTGAAGGTGTCGATGTCCGTGACCTCCGCGTCGCCCACCTGGAGGATCACGTCCCCGGGCCGGAGCTTCGGCTTGGCTTCCTCGAAGACCTGACCCGGTCGGACTCCGGTGAGGAGGACGCCTTTCATGTCGGGATACTGGAGGGCCAGGGCCATGGGGGCTGTGATGTTCCGGAGGGTGATGCCCAGGTTTTGCATCTCGGCCTGGTCGCCGATGAATCTGGCCATGGGCGCCACGGCCACAGGAATCGTCTTCCTGTCCTTGCCGCGCAGGACCACGGCATCCACCGTGCGGCCCGCGGCCAGGGCGGCGATCTTGCCGTACTGGGGAGGGATCTCTTCCAGGAAGCGGCATGTCGTGACCTTGCCGTCCAGGGAGAGGAGGATGTCATCCGGCTCGAGGCCTGCCCTGGCGGCCGGCGAATCCGGCGCCACCGAAGCGATGAGCACCCCCTCCTTCAGACCCAGCTTTGCCACGGGCAGGAGCGAGATGCCGATCCAGCCCCGGCGCACCTCGCCGTGGTCGAGGATCTGCTTGACCACCTGCTTTGCCAGATTGGAGGGGGAAGCGAAACCGTAGCCGCTGCCGGCCCGGGTGTTCACGCCCACGATCTCGCCGCGCAGGTTCACCAGCGGCCCACCCGAGTTGCCAGGCAGGATGAGGGCGTCGTGCTGGATCCAGACCGTGAACATGCCGGTCTTGTTCCCGGATCCGAAGTCCAGCTCCTGGATGCGGCCGCCCTGGGTGAAGACCCGCCGGGTGTTGGATACGATACCCAGGGTCATGGAAGACGACAGAGAAAGAGGATTGCCCACGGCGATGACGTGGTCGCCCACCTTGAGGCGGTCCGAATCCCCCAGCCCGGCGAAGGGCAGGGCCTCGGCCGGGTCGATCCTCTCCTCGAGGCGGAGCTTCAGGACGCTCAGGTCCGTGGGCGGGTCGTTCCCCACGACGTCCGCGGCGATCTGTTCGCCCGACAGCAGCGTGCACACGATGCGCGTGGCGTCCCGGGCCACGTGGTAGTTGGTGAGGACGTGACCTTCGGCGCTGATGATGGTGCCGCTCCCGGCGCCCATAACGCGCACGGTGCGACCGCCCCGGAAGGTCTCGCCGACCACGTTGATGTTCACCAGGGCCGGATAGATCTTGTTCTTGGCGGACTCCATTTCCTTGCGCAGGCGGTCTTTTTCTGTCTGGGCCGGGGCACTTGCGCAGGCAGCCAGCAATGCGATGCAGGCGAGGATCACGGTTGCTTGTTTCACTACAGCCTCCTGTTCAGGGGTTGCGCTTCTATGGATGCCCGTTTCGGCGCTCGTGCGGCGGCAATCGCTCCGGAATGAAACACGACGGTGGAATCATGAAATCGATGGAAAAGACATTAGAGGATTGCGCCGCCCGGATCAAGCCGGGCGGCGATTCCCGGCGCGCAGATTCTACAGTTTCACGCGCTTGACGGGGTAGGGCAGCTTCAGGTCCTTGAAGTCGAACCGGTACTTCCGGACCGTGGTCTTGCCCGGAAATTGAACGACGAAGTCGCAGGATTCTCCGGGTTTGATCCGTCCTCGCACCCTGCCTTCGAGACGGAGTTCCACGCTGGATTGTTTTCCGGAGGCGGTCCGCATGGACATGGTGCCGATCTTCTTCCCGCCCTTTTCGACGGTGTATTCGAATGAGTTTGTGCTCCATGCCTCAGTTCCGGTGATGGACAGACATGCCCGGACCGTTCCGCCGTCGATTTCGAACTTCTTCAGCTTGAAGGTGCGGCCGTCGATGGTCTTGGTTGCTTGACTGTCCGGCTTCACGTCCTCGAAGCGGCACTGCCGGGTCGTGTGGATGATCCTGACCGGGACCTCGATGGAGAGTACCTTGAGGGTCGTGGCTCTCGGTGAGAGTCTGGAGAGTTTGACGGCCGCCCAGTCGTTGTCGAAGTCCATCAGGTTCGAGCGGCTGCTGTTCCAGTATTCCTGGGAGAGGGCTTCAGAACCGAGGGAGTATGACCTGCCTCTGTCATCGCGCGCGGTCACGAGCAGGGGATTCTGGGACTGAAAGAACTTCCACTTCGGTTCCGCCAGGATGCAGAGGTAGAACCGGGCTTCTCGACTGTCGTCGTGGAGGTTTGTCTTCAGGGCGACGGCCGTGAGGAAGGCCATGAAGGGACCGTTGACCGACACCGGGTATCTGTGACAGCTCCCCTTGCGGAAGCTGAGTTTGGCGGGGCCTCAGCCCCCCTTCTCTTCCCACAGGTACATGTTTCCCGTCGCCTTGCCCAGCCGGTCGAGAACGGACCAGAACGTCTCCCCGTCCGCCTTGAACTCGGGCAAGACCACGTTCTTGGCCTTGCGGGACCAGGGGATTCGGTTGCCGGTCTGGCGCTGGATCTCCTTCATGACGGCCCGAACCCGGGTATCCTTCACGTCCAGGGTGACCCTGGTGGGCTCGAAGGCGAGGTTTTCGGCCGGTGTTTTTTCCTCCTGAACGGCCGGCGCGGATTCTTCCCCAGCCTGGGGCCCGGCCTGCAGGAGAGCGGCCGGCAGAGCAGCCGAGATCAACAGTGCCAGGAGTATTTTACGGTGCATGTCATGCCTCCAATCCAGGATCGACTGTCACGGGAAACGAAAACGGCTCCTGGTTCGTGAATATCAGCGCATCATTATATCGCGGCGAAAACGCAGCGTGTTGATTATTGAGTGAATAAAACCACGTCCTCTGGGCGTGGACCCGAAGAGGTTCTACCAATCCGGCGCCCAACTCCTGCCCGATTTCATCCGGGTTGGATGAGTCAAAACAGATTCATTCACCCGCCATGAATGAAGCACTTCATCCGCCCTGAACGAGCCCGAATCGACTCATTCAGTGCGGATGAAATCCGGCGTGTGCCTGGCGGTGTGCACCGGAAGCCCCCTTCGAGGGGGCTTCCCAATACCACTCGCTATGCGAGTGGTCGATTATGTGTGCCGGGCATGCTCGACAGCTTGGAGGTGAAGGGTTAGCGAAGCGCAA
>CAZAKZ010000200.1:0-8607 GCA_964485695.1 uncultured Planctomycetota bacterium
TGTGCATGTTCAAAGGCTATTTTCCGGACATATGTCCTTGGATAATACAAGTAGAATTCCCGGGTTTGCCCGCAGGCAGGCCCCTGGAATCCCGGAGTGGAATTTCCCGAAAAGGCGTGGCCCTGCGCCACAGCCGGGTCTCCCACCGGGGCTTCGACCCCCACGGGTGCCCATGCCTACGCCCGCGAAAGGGATTTGCTTGCAGCCCCCCTTTTGAGTATCCTGGGGGTCGGAATCGGCAGATAAGGACTTCTTCGACCCAACTGCGAAAGGGAGAGAACCGTGCGTTCAGCAGCAGTCTTGTTTATTTTGATCCTTGGCGGTCTGGCGTTCATTCCGGCTGCCACGACGGCCCAGCCCTCCTATCAACCCACGATGCTCCTTACATGTACGGTCGACAGCCCCGGGGCGGAGTTGAGGCTTCACGTCATCCCCGAGGTCGAGGTCCTTTACAAGATCGCACCCACGGTCATGGAGGTCCTCGTCCGCCATCCGTCCGATGTGGTGCTGCTGAAATCGCTTGGCTACCGACCCGTGGTCGTGCACTCGGACCTGGAGGCATTTTACGCCTCCCGGCTCCATCAGCCACAACACGTCGATATTCCCAAGGGGAGCATGGGTGGCTACCTCACCTTCGCCGAGGTCGTGTTGCAGCTGGACCTGTGGCGCCAGAAGTACCCGAAGCTGATCACGGCCCGCCAGTCACTCGGGAAGTCTCATGAGAGCCGTGACCTGTGGGTTGTCAAGATCTCGGACAATGCAGATACGGACGAGAACGAGCCCGAGATCTACGTCGAAACCCTCATCCACTCCCGGGAGCCCGCGGGCTTGATGAGCATGATGCGGTGCGTGGAGTACCTGCTCGAGAACTACGGGAAAGACCCCATGGTCACCGACCTCGTGGACAACCGCGAGATCTGGTACGTCCCGGTGGCCAATCCGGACGGATATGAATACAACCAGAGCTACCGGCCGAACGGCGGGGGCATGTGGCGAAAGAACCGGTGGAAGAGCGGCTCCACCATCTACGGTGTCGACCTCAACCGCAACTGGTCCTACAAGTGGGGCTACGACAGCCGGGGGAGCTCCTCGAATCGCAGCTCTGCGACCTACCGCGGCACCGGCCCGTTCAGCGAGCCGGAGACCAAGAATATCAGTACCTTCATAAATGCCCGGAAGGCCAAGGGGATGACCACGGCGTGGGACATTCACACGTACAGCGCACTGCTCATGTGGCCGTACGGCTACGCCAACGTGCTCTCCCCGCGCCACAGCGCCTACGCTGAGATGGCGGTCGATATGGCGGCCGAAAACAACTATACTTCCGGGCCCATCTACTCCACGATCTATGCGGCCAACGGCACGACCGTGGACTGGTTCGAGGGGGACGCGGGCCTCTGGGGCTGGACGCCGGAGATCGGCCACAGGTCCGGCGACGGCTTCTGGCCGCCCACCAACCGTATCTGGCCCCTGACCGAGGAAAATCTGCACATGCTCCTCACGGGCATCCAGTATGCGGGTCCCTATCTGGTCACCCGCTCCATCACCGTCAAGGAGGTGGGGAACAACAACGGAGCCTACGATCCGGGCGAGAAGATCGAGGTCACCTGCGTGGTGCGGAACAAGGGTGTGGTGACTACCTCCGGGGCCGAAGCAAAGATCGAGAGCGCGAGTCCTTACGTCGTCACCGAGGTGGGGACCGCGAGCCTCG
This sequence comes from uncultured Planctomycetota bacterium, assembly GCA_964485695.1. GTDB lineage: Bacteria > Planctomycetota > JAFGQW01 > JAFGQW01 > JAFGQW01 > CAZAKZ01. The sequence continues at coordinate 1,712 of CAZAKZ010000200.1, forward strand.
GCAACATCCCCAACGTCACGGACGCCAACAACAACAGCACCCCCCTCAGGGTCCGGCTCCTCGAGTCGACCCCCCCCGGCACCGACCTGCTGCTCCACCTGGTGTATGAATTCAACGGCCACGTCCTGAAGACCCCGTTGAACCTCATCTGCGGTGCCGGAAAGGTCCTGGTGAACGATACCTGCGAGGCTGGCACCTGGACCCTCGGGGTGCCGGGGGACACGGCCGTTCGCGGCAAGTGGGCCTGGGGCGATCCGTATGCGACCTACGCCACCCACAACAACAAGTACCTCGTCCAGTCAGGCAATGACCATACGACCGGAACGGGCCGGTTCTGCTACGTCACCGGTAATATGAACACCTCCAATGGCGACAGTGACGACGTGGACAGCGGCAAGACGACATTGATGACGCCCGTGCTGGATCTCTCCTCGGCCCGGAATCCATACATCGAGTACTGGCGCTGGTTCATGGACCACGGCCCGGTCCCCAACAATGACGCCCTGGTGGTGTCGGTCACCAACGACAATGGGACCACCTGGAAGGAAGTGGAAAAAGTCACCTACTCGGACATGGCCTGGCGCCGTTTCTCCTTCAAGCTGCGAGATTTCTTCAAGCCCACGAATCAGGTCCGGCTCAGGTTCGTGGCCACCGACGATCCCGACGACAGCTTCTGTGAGGCTCTCGTGGACGACCTGAAGGTGACGGACTATGACGATGGAGTCCGCATCAGCCTGGGAGGCTCCACCAAGATCGGCCAGACGGCCTTCATCGACATGACAGCGACCCGTTCGGCCTCCAGATCCTATGTGGCAGCGGTGGCCCTGGGGGACGAGCCCGGTATCCCCGTGGCCGGCCCCCGGGTGATCCCCCTCAACCAGGATCCCCTTTTCTACTCCTTCTGGAACTTGCCGGTCATCTTCCAGAATTTTGCCGGGACCTTGACCGGGTCGGGCACCGGCCAGGCCCGGGTGGCCATTCCCAACAATCCCGGCCTCGTGGGGGTCACCTTCTACGCGGCGTTCCTGACCCTGGACCCTGCGGCACCAGGCAGGATCAGGGATATCAGCCCGCCTATCGCTATCATCATCGCCCCGATGGATTGACACGACTCTCCTCCCCCTCCTCCCCCCCAGGGAGGAGGGGGAGCGAGCAGATCGTCCCGGATTGATCAATTGGTAGTCTGTGGATGATCCGGCCTCACGCCGGTTTATCCACAGACTGCAACACACCATGCAGCCCAAGCACTCCCGGGAGTACGGAAATAAATTCCTCCTTGGAACCGCGGTTAAAAACATAAATCGGGTCAATCATGTACACAGGCATGAGAGTGATTCCGAATTTACTACTAAGGGAATGTACTCCTCGAGGAGGTCGGGTGAACTCCGCCCTCTGAGGCTGATGAGCCATAGACACTGGGGATCGTATGAAGGGCACACGCCTCGAGCTAGCCATCAGGATCGGATTCTGCGCAGGGATCCTGCTGCTCATGGTGACCTGCTCTTCCGATCCGGTGTCCGAGCCGTGGCCGGGGACCGCCTTCGAGGTTGAAGACGTTCCCGCGAGCTTGGCTCCCGAGAAGGTGTCCGCTGACGGGAACACTCTCTCCGAGGCGCCCGAGATCCAGTGGACTCCACTTCCGGTGGAGAAAAAGAAGAAGACTGCGCCGGCAGAGCCTCCGAACTCCGGAGCAACAGAGGAGAAGCGTCCGGAATCCGTAGTGAAGGCTCCTCCGGTCACACCTCCCCAGCCTGCAGAAGCACCTCCTGCAGAAGTCGAGAATCCGGAGGAAGACAGGCCGGCGACGCATCCCGAGCCGCTTGCCGAATCCGGAAGGAAAGCGACAGACCGGGAAAAACCGGTGAAGGCGCCGCCCGCTCTTCGACCGGAGGCCCAACCCAAGGGACAGGTCCGGCCGGAGGAGCCCTCGATCCCTGCCGCATTGCCGACCGGAAGGGCCGGCAACACTACAGGATCCGGGATCCGGAAGAAAGCCATACACCGCGACCCGGAAGCGGCCCATGGCGACAACCAGGGTCGAAGACAGACAGGAACGGGCAAGAAACCCGTCAAGGTCGGAGAGGAAGCAGGCGCTCCTGCAACAGAGGCGCCGCCTGTCCGCCAGGACAGTACTCCTGAAAGCCCGCCGGACCAGGAAGGCAAGGTGTTCTATCTTGTATTCTGGATCGTGTCCGCCCTCGCGCCCCTCGTCCTGGCCCTGGCCATATTCTGGATTCTGGGTTCCCACCGCACCCGTTTCAAGAGGGAGTTGAGGGAAATTCTCGGCGTGGAATGGCGTGGAAACATGCCCGTCTCTCAACTCCTGAGTTTTGTCCAGGCACACAGACTGTTGTATGATCGCCTGGTGAGTTTTCAGGCCTCTCTCGAGGACAGGCAGTCGAATGCCGAGTCATTCGAAGACGAAAAGACGCAGAGGGTCATCGGTATGGCAATGTCGGTGGAACAGCGCCGACAGCATATCCTGAGGGACATCCAGGAACTGGCGGAAGGGAAAAAGGGAGCCCACAACAGCCTGGACAGGGCGCTTCGCATCCATGCCGGACGCATGGGTCTCCTCGAGGCTCACGACGGTTTCGTTGCTGCTATGAACGAGATGGAAAATGTTCCGGTGGAGGTCTGACCGGGAATAGTTACTTCAGCTTCATTCCAAGGTTCAGCTTTCGCCTCACCTTCTTGACTTGAGGCTTGACGCCTCCATTCTGGAACCGGAAGTGCAGGGCCCTGGCCGGAGGGAAATTGCGCCAAACAATGGACCTCTTGTTGCCGTGCGCGGTGATGAACTGCCGAACGACTTGGCCCACCTCCCTCAGGCGATCGCGCTCCTTGCCCGTGGACAACCCCACCTTGAGCCTGCGCAGACTCCAGTACTCGAAGTCGCTGAACTCCGTGCCCGGCTTGCCCAGCCTGAGGAATTGCCGAAGAATGGCTTCGACCTCTTTGGGCTTGAAATTATTGAGTGGAAGTCCGGAAATGATGTAGTCATACTTCTGATCGCTCTCGACCTCGATGATGGACTTCTTGAAGATGTTGATCTTCGGGCCGTGTCTCTGCTTCCCGAGCCAGTGCTCCAGGTGCTGGACAAAGGATGGGTTGATTTCACAGAGATCCAGATGGTCTTCGGGCCCCAGGTAGGTCAGGATTTTTCGAGTAAATGCGCCGGTAGCCGGTCCGACCTCGAGGACACGGATGGGGACCGGCGGCCGGTCGGCCAGCCTCGAGGTGATTTCATCGGCCAGATATCTGGAGCTGGGAAGAACTGCGCCGGTGGTATGAAAATTGGCGCGGAACTCCTTGATGAATGCCCGGAGATCCTTGAGCACGTTCAGGTCCTTATATCGGTTCGATACGGGGAGGAGCAACCGCCCTGATTCGTCGAAGGAGTAACCATATCGTATGTATTCGGATGATTCAATTCACATCTTCAGGACCGGAGCGGTCAAGAAGGCGGGATTGGGTTCCGATGACACTTCTGGTTGATCTCGTCCCGTTTGCTGGAGCAGGAACCAGGGCATGACCCATCCAGATCCCGATCCGCACGATTCGTTCCAGGGGCTATCCTGGTCGAGAAAGCTAATCCGTTGCTATTTCAGGGCTGTGGAAGCCCTCCTCGACCGCGACTTGATCGACCACGTCCTAATTGACTCCTATCTCAGATTCAAGGATCACGGAGAGCCCTACCCCTTTGTTCACACCGGCGAGCTCAAGCCCGGGGGCGTCGGGAAGATGGGCGAAAACGCCCTTCATAATTCAGCCCTCGTGATCCTCCTCGAAGATGAACTCCTGCCCGAGCTGAAGACCAATATCCGGGCCAGGCGTCTCCAGGAAATGGTTCAGAAGAATCTGCAGCGCTATCTGTTGACGTCGGACATACCCCAGGAGAAGATCTCCTTGATCCGGGAGATTGAATCTCGTTCCAGCCTGAAAATCCTCCGTCCGCTTCTGAGCTTCGACTATGGGCTCCTGATCCAGCGACGGCCCAGAGGGCGCAAGGGACGACTCAATTACGGCCTCACCCACTTTCACGTGAAGATCGACGAGGTTCTCGACAGAATGATCGAAGCCCTCGGTCTCGGGTCGCGCTACCTGTCGAAGAACCTGTTCGAGCAGGGGGAAGAGTATGCGAGCTTGCTCGAGGAAAAGTTTTATGAGCTGTGCGGAATGAAGAGCACGGCCGGCGGCCGGCGCACTGCGGCCATTGTGGCCCACCACCTCCTCCTCCGGAATCCGGGTCTTCACGCCGTGTACGTGGGGAGCACCGAGGCGAGAAGCCTCATCAAGATCGACAAGGACCACTGTCTTGCGCGCATGGTCCTCGTGGAGATAGACACGGAAATCCTGGACTCCCTCATCAAGACCCACGGACTCACAAGGAAGTTTCTGCGGGAGAACTACTTCCTTTCCAGCTCGGACCCTGCCGTCGCCGTTCTGGCCGTCCACTACAGGCCGACCGCTCACGCCAGGCCGCCGGCCGACCGGAAACTCCGGCATGAGATCAAAACCTCCGAGCGCTGGATCAGCATCGTGAAGCAGCTTCTGATGCCGCTTCCCTCCTCCGCAGACGCCGCGCCGCTGCCCGTTTCGTTGATCTACAAGGCATCCAAGGGATAACAACCTGCGGGCCTTGAAAAACACGACCCGTGTTGATGTTTCCGTCTTAATACTTACCATCACTTCGGACCCCCGGATTCCGGTCCGCGAGAGTATATTCACGGGCTTTCAGGCGGAACCATGCGCTCTGAGGACTTTCTCAACTACTTCAAGCTGCGAAGATTCGTGAAGAATCCGTGGGAGGTCCTTCGGTTCCGGAAGACCCGGTTTCCAGGCCAAGACCTCGAGGTGAAGATGCGTGCCGGGCCGCCCCTCTTCCTCAGGAGCGGCAGGGCCGATTTCCACATCTTCCACAGGGTCTTTCTCCGGGATGAATACCGCGTGGATCGGTTCCCGTCGGGGGCCTGGGAATGCATCGTCGACCTCGGCGGAAACGTGGGACTTTTTGCCGTGCGGGCTTCTCTCATCGCCCGGCGTGTGATTTCCTGCGAACCTTTTCCAGGAAACCAGGCGCCTCTTGCCAGGAATGTGGAGGGGCGCAGGAACGTGACTGTCGTGTCCGAGGCGGTCTCCGGTGAGGCGGGAACCTGCCGCCTCTACAGGCCGACGCAGGAGGACCGATCGGCCATCCAGTCGGCCTTCATGGACATGGAGGAAGGCGCCTACCGGTCCGACGCCTTCGATGACGTGCCCGCGGTCACCCTCGACCAGCTCTTCGATCGCCACGACATCGACGTATGCGACCTGGTGAAGATCGACGTGGAGGGCATGGAGTACGAGATAATCCACGCCGCCTGTGATGAGACGTTTTCGCGCATCCGGCGGATCCACGGCGAGTACCATGACGTGAACGAGAGTGATCCCCGGACCCGCATCGACGCGTTCTCCGGCTTCCTACGCTCGAAGGGTTTTAATGTCGAGGTGGTCCCCCACCGGAGGAAGCCGAACCATGGAATGTTCTACGGAGTCAGGAGAATAGCTCGTTAAAAGAACTTGATCGGGCACCGGAACACCCTTGAAGGCAGAGCAGCGACATGAGCAATCCAGCGCGCATCCTTGACGCCGCGGTTCGAGAGGTCGACGCCGGCCGAAGAGCCGTCCTGTGCCTCATCGTCGCGACCCGTGGTTCCACCCCTCAGGGAGCCGGAGCGATGCTCGCGGTGGCCGAGGATGGCCGGATTACGGGCACGGTTGGCGGGGGGTGCGTGGAAGCCGACATCCGGGCGAGGGCCCTGCAGATGCAGCCCGGCAACGCAGGCGAGGTGGCCACATTCGTACTGGCCAACGAATCCGGCCTCGATGACGGTCAGATCTGCGGCGGCTCCCTGGACGTGGCGATCCAGGTCTTTACGGAATCGAATCAGGCCCGGATTCTACGCGAGGCCGCAGAGGCCCTCCGGGCCGGCCGGGCGGCCGTGGTGCCGGTGCGGATTCAGACGCCGGACGGAGTGGTGGAGTATCGCGCTCGAATCGAGGAACCGCCCCGGCTGGTCATTGCTGGAGGAGGGCATATCGGCCGGGTGCTGGCGGGCTTGATGCACCCCCTCGGATTCCACGTGACCGTGGTGGACGATCGACGCGAGTTCGCGAATCCGGATCGGTTTCCCCCGCCCGTCAACCCGGTGGTTGGAAACATCGAGGACACCATGGCGCGGTGGCCCATCGACCCCAATACCTATATCGTCATCGTGACCCGCGGCCACATCCACGATGAGCGTGCCCTGTCCGCGGTCATTGACTCCCCCGCCAGGTATATCGGCATGATCGGCAGCCGGCGGAAGATCGAGACCATCTACGAGGACCTGAGACGCCTCGGTGCAGCGGAAAAGCGACTCGAGCAGGTCCATTCCCCCATCGGCCTGGACATCCACGCCGTCACTCCCGAGGAGATCGGCGTGAGCATTGCAGCCGAGCTGGTATCGGTGCGCCGTGCCGAATACCGCAAGGCTGTGGAGGGACCGTTTCCCGCCTCCTGAATACGACCAAGGAACTCATGCATGGCGAGCCCTTCGATCCTCGGTGATCTCGCCGCCTGGCCCGGATCGGGACCGGGCCGGGCGGACTTCGACGTCGGCCGCGAGGCCTGGCTGGCGACGGTTCGCCAGCGCCGGGCTGCAGGCAGGGCAAGACGCGTGCTGTTCTGTCATTCCCAGCTCCCGGGGGAGACAGGATCGGGGGTCTACCTCCAGGAGATCGCGGCCGGAGCGACCCGCCGAGGCATGGAGATGCACGTGCTCTGTGCTGCGTACGGGGCGCCGGAGGCCGGCGCCTTTAAGCGGAAGTTCCAAGCCGGCAATTCACTGAAACCATTAGAATTCAAGGTGTTA
>CAZAKZ010000201.1:0-8586 GCA_964485695.1 uncultured Planctomycetota bacterium
TTACCGGACCGATTCGCGGTTGGATATCCTGGAGGGGGTTTTTACGAGAGAATCAGTGTTGTTGTCGTGCCGCCATTCTCAATTGCCGGGCCGCGTCCTTCAGCGCTTCATTGGCCCTGTCCACGGCATCCAGGCGCTTGCGGTGCTGGCCACGGATCATGGGCAGGCGTTTCAATCGCTCCCGGCCGGCAGCGATCTTCTCTCCGATTTCCAGCTTTGCTATTTGCAGACGATCCAGTTCGGCCTGCGCCTTCTTGAGCGCGAGCTTGTTCTCTTCCCATCGGGGGTTTGGCTTCCGGATTTCCTCGTCCTTCAGGAGCGGCCGCGTCTTCTTCAACTCCGCCTTGCGCTTCTCGTAGATCTCGGTCTTCCGGACCGCGACCGGGTGGTCCGACCCGTGCGTTTCAAGTAGGGCGTCTATCTCTTTTCTGAGTCGCAGGATGCTGTCGTAGATCGCCTCGTATTCCGGATTCTTGGTCCTTTCTCTCTTGACGATCTCCCGGCCCATGAGGGAGAGGCTGAGCTCGAGGTTCTGGATCCGGCCCTCCAGGCGGCGGATCTTATCGGCGATTTCATCCTGCTTTTTCCTCGCTGCTTGGAGCTCCGCTTCGAGGGGGCTCCCGTCCATACCCATGAGGTATTCAAAGTGCTCCTCCTCGAACGCCTGGAGCCGATCCTGGGCCTCGTCATAATTGACCGATGCCCGCTTCTCGTCCTCGATGGCCCTTTCCAGGTCCAGGCGGACCTCCTGGTGGCGACATCCAGGCCCGACCACCAATGCGATAAGGACGTAACCCCATGCGAATAAACATATTCCAGTGTACTTCATGCGTTTGCCTCCAGCCAGGCTCCCGTGAATTGCCCTCCCGGAACTTGGCCATTTTAACAACTTTGTCGTGCAAAGTAAGTGAAAACAGCCCTCGCACGATTTCCCGGGTGGCGCCTTGCGGAATCCGCGTCCTTGGCGATGAAACCGGGCTTCGCCGCATTGAGCTCCACAACGAAGAGCATTGGCCCGCTGATTTGACTGGAATTGAGGGGAGCCCTGGGATCGAGGGTAAGGGCCACCGCCCAGATCCGGACGGGGTGTAAGGAAATTCATTCCAAAACGGCAGATTGTTTGGAGTAAGTGAATGGGCGACCAACGTGGATTTCGGTCATCTGAGTGAACCCGGAAGGAAGCGCTTGACATGCCGGCGAGCGCGTTATAACATACGTAATATGCCGAAATGAGACGAGAAAGGGGTGAACATGGTCAAACTCACGATTCGAAGAGTTGGGAACTCATTGGGCCTGACCCTTCCTGCCGAAACCGCCAAGGCCCTTCGTGTGAAGGAAGGAGATGTCCTCTATCTCACCGAGACCCCCGAGGGGTATCAGTTGGTGGCGCACGATCCCGAATTCGAAAAGACAATGAAGGCCGCTGAAGGATTCATGAAGCGCTACCGGAACGCGCTGCGGGAACTGGCGAAATGAGCCAACCCTTCTGGCTCTCGAAAGTGGCCGTTCTGGCCATTCACGGCAGACTCTTGGCCGAGCATGGGGGCGCCTCGGGGATACGGGATGAGAGCCTTCTGGAGTCTGCCCTGGCCGCCCCGGTCAACCACTTCGAGTATGACAAGGCCGACGTTTTTGTCCTGGCCGCAACCTATGCCCACGCTCTGACAAGCAACCATCCATTCGTTGACGGGAACAAACGAACGGCGTTTGCGGCAGCGGGCATTTTTCTGGAATTGAACGGCTATCGCTTGACGGCTTCGGAGGCGGACGCGGTTCTGGCGGTACTGGCTCTCTCCAAAGGTGAAATGAATGCGGTAGAATTCGGTAATTGGCTCAGGATCTCTTCCGTCGAGTTGAGTGAGATTGATGAAGAAGATTGAGGAGGGAGATCAATAAGAGGCGACTCGCATGAAACGACCCGCCCCATCCGAGCACGACCCCTACTTCAAGATCTACATCGATCTTATCCCCGGCGCCGACCTGATCGGCCTCCTGGAATCGGTGCACGAGGAGACGCAGTCCCTCCTCGCCGGCATCTCCGAGGAGAAGGCCGGGCACCGCTACGCCCCGGACAAGTGGTCGATCAAGGAGGTCCTCGCCCACCTCGTGGACTGCGAGCGGGTCTTTGCGTACCGCGCCCTGACCTTTGCCCGCGGCGACCGCACCGAGCTGCCCGGCTTCGACCACGACGACTATGTTCGCGCTTCGGCCGCGGACGCGCGAACCCTGGTCGACCTCGCCGCTGAATACGGTGCGGTACGAAAGTCGACCCTGATACTTTTCCGGAGCTTCGACGAGGACGCTCTGGACCGCCGGGGCATCGCCAACCAGAATCCGATCACGGTGCGGGCCCTGGGATTCGTGGCCGTGGGCCACGAGCTCCACCACCGGAACGTGATCCAGGAGCGCTACCTCTGATCGCTTTCATTTCCGCGGGGATCGTCTTAGAAATGAGTACCCCGATTCATTGATTCCGCTCACTCCACCCCTGGAGGACAAGAAGATGAAAAGAGCTGCCGCCGCCCTGTTCCTGCTGATCCTGACGGCTTCGATGCCGTGCCTCGCCCAGACCGAAACTCGACTCCTCCGGTTCCCGACCGTCCACGGGGATCAGATCGTGTTCTCGTACGCCGGGGACCTCTACACGGTCACCTCGGGGGGCGGCGTGGCGCGGAAGATGACCAGCCACCCCGGGTACGAGATGTTCCCGCGGTTCTCTCCCGACGGCAAGGCCATCGCCTTCACCGGTCAGTACGACGGCAACACCGAGGTCTACCTCATGCCCTCAGCCGGCGGCGTCCCCCGCCGCCTCACTTTCACGGCAACCCTCGGGCGCGACGACGTGGCCGACCGCATGGGCCCGAACAACATCGTGATGGCCTGGAAGCACGGCAAGCCGGAGATCGCGTTCCGGACCCGCATGCGGTCCTTCAACAGCTTCAACGGTTCCCTCTTTCTCGTGTCCGCCGAAGGGGGGCTGCCCGAGCAGATTCCGGTGCCGCGGGGCGGCTTCTGCTCCTTCTCCCCGGATGACGGGAAGATGGCCTACAACCGGATCTTTCGCGAGTTTCGCACCTGGAAGAAGTACCGCGGGGGCATGGCGGACGACGTGTGGATCTTCGACTTCACAACCGGGAAGATCGAGAACATCACTTCCAATCCGGCCCAGGATATCATTCCGATGTGGAGCGGGAACCGGGTCTATTTCCTGTCCGACCGCGGCGGCGCAAAGCGCATGAATCTCTTTGTCCACGACCTCGACTCCAGGGAGACGCGGCAGCTCACTCGATATACCGATTTCGACATCAAGTTCCCCTCCATCGGGCCGAAGGCCGTGGTCTACGAGTACGGAGGCGCCATCCACCGGTTCGACCTGGCCACTGATAAGGCCGAGAAGGTGAGTATCACCATCGCCGACGACCGCTTGACCGCCCGCGAAGGCCTGGTCAACGTGGCCAAGAAGGTGTCCGGTGTGGATATTTCTCCCGACGGGAAGCGGGCCCTCTTCGGCGCCCGGGGCGAGATCTTCACGGTTCCGGCCAAGCACGGCCCGACCCGCGTACTGGCAGCCACCTCGGGCATACACGAGCGGGACGCCGCGTGGTCCCCCGACGGAAAGCGGATCGCCTTCATCTCCGACGCCTCCAGGGAGGACGAGATTTACATCGTGGCCCAGGACGGGAGCGACACGGCAGTCCGCGTCACCCGCGGCGCCGAGACCTACAAGTTCCGCATCGTCTGGTCTCCCGATTCGAAGAAGCTGCTCTGGAGCGACCGCAGGATGCGGCTCCGCTACGTGGACGTGGAGACCAAGGCCATCCACGAGGCGGGAAAGGCCACGAGGTGGGAGATCCGGCAATACGCCTGGTCGCCGGACAGCAAGTGGATCGCCTACGCCCGGCAAGAAGAGGACACCCACTCCAGGATCTACCTCTTCTCCCTGGAGACGGGCAAGACCCATGCCGTGACCGAGGGCTGGTACGCCTCCTCCGGGCCCGCGTTCAGCTCCGACGGCAAGTTCCTCCTCTTCGTTTCCAGCCGGGATTTCAAGCCCATCTACAGCCGGACGGAGTGGAATCACGCCTACCAGGACATGGCCCGGATCTACCTGGTGGCCCTGTCCAGGGACGTCGAGTCTCCGCTCAGGCCCAGGAGCGACGAGGTGGAGATCGAGGCGAAGGAGGAAAAGGGCAAGGATAAGGACGAGAAGAAGGACAAGAAAAAAGAAAAGAAAAAGGCCGTCGAGGTCAAGGTCGACCTGGAGGGCTTGCAGGACCGCATCGTCGCCCTGCCCGTCGAGGTCTCGAGCTACGGCCGGGTCGCCGCAGTGGGTGAGCGGGTCTACTACATCCGCAAGGGCGCCGGGGACAAGAAGAGCCTCCTCCTCCTGTATGACCTCGAGAAGCGGAAGGAGACGACTCTCGGCCAGTTCAATGCGTTCGTCGTGTCGGCCGATCACAAGAAGATGCTGGTGACGAAGAAGGACACTTACGCCATCATCGACCTGCCCAAGGCCAAGATCGAGGTCAAGGACAAGCTGGACCTGTCCGGTCTGGAGGTCCGCCTCGATCGCCGGGCCGAGTGGTCCCAGATCTTCAACGAGTGCTGGCGGCAGATGCGGGAGTTCTTCTATGCCCCCGGCATGCACGGCGTCGACTGGAAGGCCATGCGGGAACGGTACGGGCCGCTTGTCGCTCACGTCAACCACCGCAATGACCTGACCTACATCATCGGCGAGATGATCGGGGAGCTCAACGTGGGCCACGCCTACGTCGGCGGCGGCGACCGGCCGGAGGTGAAGCGCATCCAGACCGGACTCCTCGGTGCCGAGGTCGAACGGGACTCCGCCTCGGGCTATTACCGCATCAAGAAGATCCTCCGGGGCCAGAACTGGGACAAGGCGCTTCGATCCCCCCTCACCGAGATGGGCGTGGGGGCAGGCGAGGGGGACTACGTTCTGGAGGTGAACGGCCGGTCCACCAGCGCCATGACCAACATCTATGAGGCCCTCGTCAACACGGCCGGTAAGCAGGTGAAGCTGCGCATCGGCTCCGAGCCGAAAACGGCGGGGAGCCGCGTCGTGACGGTGGTGCCCATCGCGGACGAGGCCAAGCTCTACTACTACAACTGGGTCGAGGGGAACATCGAGAAGGTCTCCGAGGCCACGGGTGGACGGGTCGGATACCTCCACGTGCCGGACATGGGCCGCGACGGCCTGAACGAATTCGTGAAGCACTTCTATCCCCAGCTCCGGAAGGAGGCTCTCATCGTCGACGTCCGGGGCAACGGCGGCGGCAATGTGTCGCCCATGATCATCGAGCGGCTGCGCCGGAAGGCGGTGTTTTTCGACCTGGCCCGGAACACGGCCCCTGGAACGGATCCGAAACAGGTTTTCCTGGGCCCTCTGGTATGCCTCATGGACGAGTTCTCCGCCTCCGACGGCGACATCTTCCCCTACCGGTTCAAGCACCACAAGCTGGGCACCCTCATCGGCAAGCGGAGCTGGGGCGGCGTGGTGGGCATCCGGGGCTCCCTCCCCCTGGTGGACGGCGGCATCCTCTACAAGCCGGAGTACGCCAACTACGACCTGGAGGGCAAGTCGTGGCCCATCGAGGGCTACGGCGTCGACCCGGACATCGTCATGGACAACGATCCTGCGAAAGAGTTCGCTGGCATCGACGAGCAGCTCCGCAAGGGGATCGAGGTTGCGCTAGAGGCGTTGAAGACCCGGGGCAGGAAAATCGCTCCCCCGCCGGCATTCCCGGAGAAGAAGTAGAGAAGTAGTACGGAGTCAGACGCTCTCGACGGTCAGGCCGTGCGTGATCATCTTACGCACTGGACTCTTCTCGGCGATCTGCTGGAGTCGCTGGCGCTGATCGCTGTCCAGGTCGCCGCGTAACCGGATCAACGTGCTGACCCGGTCGCCGCTCATGCGCACGTCCACCTCCACGCCCCTGAGGGGCCACGCCTTTCGTTCGGCGTACTTGAGCACGGCCACGGCCATGCCCGAGCCCAGGGAGCCGAGGAGCATCTCTTCCGGCGCGGGCCCCCTGTCGGTGCCGCCGGCCACTTCCGGCACGTCGGCGTCGAAGGTCAGGCCCCGGATCCGGATCACCTGGTGGAATCCACCCGCTGTTCGCACGTTCACGAGGATGGGTTCACCGCTCATTTGTTGGCCTCATACGGTGTTCATAGCGCGAAGACCAGGAAACTCGTTCCTGTCGATTACCGGTTCTTGTAGTAGTCCAGGATCGGCCCGTCCACCTGGAAGATGGTGGCGATGAGAGCGACCCGCATCCACATCCCGTTCCGGACCTGGCGCCAGTACATGGCCCGGGGATCGCTGTCCACCCGGCGGTCGATCTCGTCCCGCCGGGGCAAGGGGTGCATGATGATGGCGCCGGGCTTCAGCATATCCAGGAAGTGATGGCGAAACGTGAAGTTCTGCAGATCGACGACATCTGATTCGCCAGGCTCGTCGTGCTCGTCCTGGATCCGGGTCATGTAGACCGCGTCGGCTTCGGGGACCACGTCTTTCAGGTTGTCGTGCTCCTGGAAGCAGATGGAGCGCCCCTCCATGAAGTCCTTGAGGTCATTCCGCATCTTGTACTTGTCGGGAGCGACGAAGATGAGGCTGACGTCGGAGTAGTTCTTCATCAGATAGCAGAGGGAGCGGACGGTGCGGCCCCGACTCAGGTCGCCTACCATGACGATGGTCTTGCCGTCGATGCCGCCCCGTTCCTTGAAGGACCGGTGCAGGGTGTAGATGTCGAGAAGCGCCTGGGTCGGGTGCTGGTCCTTGCCGCTTCCGGCATTGATGATGGGTATCGACCTCTCGGCTTCGTCGAGGTGCTGGGCTATGTTCTCGGCGAGACCTTCCCGCTTGGTGCGCATGATGATCATGTCCACGTAGCTGGAAAAGGTGCGGATGCCGTCCTCGATGGTCTCTCCCTTGATCTCGGAGGACGTGGATGGGTTCCGGATTTCGCTGGTCTGGATGCCCAGGATGTGGCAGGCGTTCTCGAAAGAGAGGAAGGTACGGGTGGAAGGCTGGGTGAAGTAGAGCATCACCCGCTTGTGGCCGAGCTGAGACCGGAGGAAGTTCAGGCCATCGGGGGCCTTGGCCAGCAGGCGAATGTCGGTGGCCAGTTCCGACAAGTTATCGAGGATTTCCCGATCAAATTGCTGGGCTCTGAGTACGTGGTACATCCGTGTGGATTGGTCATTCGTGGCCATGGTTCTTTCCAGCTGATGGGGTTCGAACGCTCCATATTTTTACACGATGACCGGGAAGAAACCAACACCGGAGGGGAACCGCCTGGATTTCTTTGGCAAAATGGGGGGAAGCCATGAAGATCATCGGGATTCACATCCACAACGTCCGTCTCCTATTCCGGACTCCGGAGGCCGGAGAGCGGACCGTGGCAAGGGCCGTCGTGGAGCTGGTTTCCGATCTCGGTCTCACCGGACTGGGTGAGGCGTCCGGCGCGGTGGAGCCGGGGGCCTGGGAGGAGGTCCGGTCCCGGGGGATCGGGGCGGATCCTCACGACATGGCGGTGATCCGGGAGAGCCTGCGGGAGACCGTTGAACCCGAAGTCCGCGCCTGCGTGGAGACTGCGTGCCTGGATCTGGTGGGCAAGGCGGCCGGATTGCCGGTCTGGCGGCTCCTCGGGGGTCAGATGCGGCCGGGCCTCCGTCTGGTGCCGGTGATTCCGTGGCAGCCCCTGGAGGTGCTGCCCTGGGGGGCGCTGGCCCTCGTGCATCGTTATGGATTCAAGGCCCTCACCGTGGAGGCGGCCGGGCAGGAGGCCGAGGATGCGGCTCAGACCGTAGAGGCCCTCAGGGACCGGCTCGGGGATGGCGTTGCGCTCCGCCTGGATGCGAGGGGCGGGTCCCTCGAGGGCCTGGAGAGCCTGGAGGTGGACTGGATCATCGATCCTCCGGAGGATCTCCTCGAGGAGGAGGCGGCCTCCCCGGCCCTGGCCGTGCGCCTCGGCGAGGCCGGCTGGGCCGGGGTTATGGAGGCTGTACGGGCCGGGGGGGTGTCGGGCGTCCTCATCGACGCGGCAGCGGTCGGAGGGCCGGCGGCCTGTCGTGGCATGGCCGATTGCCTGGCCGCGCGGGGGGTCCGTATCGGTCTCCAGGGCGAGGCGGAAACGGGCGTGGGCCTGGCCGCTCGCCTGCACCTGGCCGCAGCGCTGCCGGCTCTCGATCTGGACGTGGAGTCGGTGTTTCACGACCTGGCTGGCGATGTGCTGAAATTCTCCCTCCTCGAGCACCGGGAGGGATCCATGCTCGTGCCTCCCGGCCCGGGTCTCGGCATGACTCTGGATCCCGAGAAGGTGCGGGCGCTGTCCGAGGAGTAAATACATCCACCGGCAGAGCCGGAGGCTTTGAAAAAGGGTGAACCGCTCAAAGCGGTATGTTTCGGGTACGCCTGAATGCGGAAGTGCCGATCCGACAACCTGGTTATGTCCTAGATCGAGACATTTCAGGACCGTGGGGCATCCCACATCCCTGATATGTCCCGATCTAAATAGCCGGTCTTGATTCCTAGCACTCCATAAGTGATTCGAACAACGACAC
>CAZAKZ010000202.1:0-8563 GCA_964485695.1 uncultured Planctomycetota bacterium
CCGCCGTGCCCTTGCCGCCGGCGATGATGGCGCCGGCGTGGCCCATGCGCTTGCCAGGAGGGGCTGTCTGTCCGGCGATGAAGGCCGCCACCGGCTTGGACATGTTCGCCTTGATGAAGGCGGCCGCCTCCTCCTCGGCGGTGCCGCCGATTTCTCCGATGAGCACCACGGCTTCGGTGCTGCCGTCGGCTTCGAAGAGCTCCAGGAGGTCCACGAAATTCGATCCCGGAATCGGGTCCCCGCCGATGCCGATGCACGTGGACTGGCCGAGGTCCAGAGCGGTGAGCTGGCCCACGGCCTCGTAGGTCAGGGTTCCGCTCCGGGAGATGACGCCCACGGGGCCGGGCTTGTGGATGTCACCCGGCATGATGCCGATCTTGCACTTGCCGGGGGTGATCACGCCGGGGCAGTTGGGGCCGATCATACGGGTCTCGGAGGCGTTCAGAGCCGCTTTCACCCGGGACTCGTCCAGCGCCGGGATGCCTTCGGTGATGGTGACCACCAGGGGCAGGCCAGCATCCACCGCTTCCAGGATGGCATCGGCGGCAAAGGCCGGGGGCACGAAGATGGCGGAGGCATTGGCGCCGGTTTCCTGCACTGCTTCCCGAACCGTGTTGAACACCGGGATGCCCTCATGGACCTGACCGCCCTTGCCCGGAGTGACGCCGGCCACCACCTTGGTGCCGTATTCCACCATCTTCTGGGTGTGAAAGGTGCCTTCTCCACCGGTGATGCCCTGGACCACCACGCGGGTGTTATCGTCTATCAATATGCTCATGGAACCTGTTCCTTACTCTTGTGTTGTGCCATTCTCACGCGGAAAGAGCAGCGACCGCCTTGTCGGCTGCGTCCTTCATGCCGTGGGCCACGATGAACTCCAGCGTCGATGCCTCCAGCATGCGGGATGCCTCTTCCGCGTTGGTGCCTTCCAGCCGGATGATGACGGGCACCTTAACGTCGATGGTCTCGAGGGCCTGGATGACCCCGGAGGCGACGCGGTCGCAGCGGACGATGCCGCCGAAGATATTGATGAGCACGGCCTTCACGTTGGAGTCGGAAGTGAGAATGCGGAATGCGTTGGCCACGTTCTCCACGTCGGCGGCGCCGCCGACGTCCAGGAAGTTGGCGGGCATGGATCCGGCCAGCTTGATGATGTCCATCGTAGCCATGGCCAGGCCGGCCCCGTTCACCATGCAGCCGACCGAACCGTCCAGCTTGATGTAGTTGAGGTCGAACTTGGCCGCCTCGGTCTCCAGGGGCTCCTCCTCGTCCAGATCCCGGAGTTCAGCCACCGTGGAATGGCGGTAGAGCGCGTTGTCGTCGAAGGTCATCTTGGCGTCCAGCGCAACGATGTCTCCACCCTTGGTAATGACCAGTGGATTGATCTCGGCCAGGGAGCAGTCGTTGGCCATGTAGGCACTGAACAGCATGGTGACGAAGCTGGAGAACCGGATCGCGGTCTTGCCCTCGAGGCCGAGGTCGAAGGCCAGCTGCCTGGCCTTGAAGGGGCTCAGGCCCAGAGTGGGAGAGGCCCACACCTTCTTGATGGCATCGGGGTTGTTGGCGGCGACGGTTTCGATCTCGACGCCGCCCTCCATGCTGGCGATGACCACGGGCGCCTCTGCGGCGCGGTCGAGGGTGACTCCGAGGTAGAGTTCCTTTTCGATGTCCAGCCCTTCCTCGACGAGCACCTTGCGTACCTTCTGGCCCTCGGGTCCAGTCTGGTGGGTGACGAGCTGCATGCCCAGAATGTTCCCGGCATGCTCTACTACCTCGGCGGTGTTCTTGGCCAGCTTGACTCCGCCGCCCTTGCCGCGGCCTCCGGCGTGGATCTGGGCCTTGACGACACAGAGACCGCCTCCCAGTTCATCGGCGATTTTCCCGGCCTCCTCGGGGGTGAACGCGACCCTCCCCCGCGGGGTTGACACGTTGTGCTTTCGCAAGACCTCCTTGGCTTGATACTCGTGGATCTTCATTGCGGGTTCCTCATGTGGGTTCGGATTGGCACTTCTGGAAGGGAATCTATAGAGTATGTCCGGTGACAGGACAAAGTCCTTCAGCCGGGCGTGCTACCTGAAGAACCTTGTCCTGACTACACTTACACCAGCTCCAGCCACATGAACCATACCGGATGGGTCTCCTTGTACCATTCCAGCACTTCGCGGATCTTCTTCTTCTTGGCCGGGGCCATGAGCGCGTCGTGGATCCTGTCGAAATGGACGCGGATGCCGTTCTCGCCGAAGAATTCCAGGGCCTGGGAGGCCAGGGTCTGGAGCTCGTTGCGGATGCGGCCCGAATCGGAGATCTTCACGGGCCTGGATTCGTGATCCTCCCCGGCCACGAACCTGTCCAGGAGTGGATTGAATACGAGGCGGCACACGTCCAGGTCCTCCATCATGCGCAGGGTGAGGTCGATGCGCGTGTCGCCCCTGGCGCCGGAGGCGCGGACCGAGACTCGATACGTGTCACTGGAGATCTGCTGCACGCCCTCGATGCCCGTATAGGGATCCGGCAGCATGAAGCCGGACAGGGCAAGACCGTTCCAGCGCTTTCTGGGGAAGAAATCGTCGGCTGTGAGGGTGCGTTTGTGCAGGGGGATGTTGGCCTCGATGGCTTCCCGGACGTTTTCCCGGTAGCTCTCGACCTCGTCCTCCTCCATGGTTTTGCCGAAGAGTGCCTCGAGCCTCTCCCGGAACGCCTCGTCGTCGGGATCGAGGTGCATGATGTGGCGCTCGACGTCATATGGGAGCTTGAAGCGGCTGGAGTAGATCACCAGGGAAGCGTGGAGATCCAGGATCGGGGCGAGGGTCGCGGCCTGGACGGCCTCGGCCGAGGCCGCGTATCCGTCGCAGATGAAGACGTGCGTTTCCCCCGATCCGTCTTCCCAGCTTCCGCAGCAATACGTGGGGGCATAGGTGCCGGATTCCGTGAAAACATTGTGGCCCGTGGGAAGGATGGAATCGTCGTCCAGAAGATCCACGTCGAGGGCTTTCCAGTCCGCCCACAGCTTGCCGAGGCGGCTCTCCCTGCTCTCGCCCCTCAGGGACCACACGTGGACGTTCTCTCGTTTGATGTTCGGATAGGTCTTCTCGATGATATCGAGAATCGTGGCTCGCGGCGTCAGGAAATCGAGGAGAATGGACTCCTCTTCGGCAGCTTCCGACACCGCCTTCGGCACGAAGAGGTTTCCCATGTAGCCCTCGTACGGACGGGCGATGTGCAGGGGCTGGTCGAAGATGTGGATCACGGTCATGGGCCCGGTGGGGGCCCCCTTGGAGAACCGGGAGGTGTTTTCCAGGGTATCGATGGCCGCTCCCCAGATGGTGATTCCGTTCTCGGTCACGTCGGAGTAGAAATCCTCCCACTCGTACCCCGGCTCGTTGATCAGGCGCGCAACGCGCTTGTCCAGGAACTTGGCCACCTGCGGGCGGGCATAGATACGGCCGAAGCCGAGCAGGGGGTTGGCTCCCATTTCGGGGGACTCTCCAGCCTTGGGCATGAGGCCTTCACCCAGGCACACCATGATGGCGTGGTTTTCCGGCAGGGCCCGGGACAGGTACCAGAGGCACTCGGACATGGCGTAGGAGCTCATGGCATCGGCGTCTTTTTTCACCGTGTTGAGACTGGCCTTGTCGAGACCCTTGCCCTCCCCGTAGCGGCCGAACAGATAGGTGCCCAGGGCCGTGACGGCTGTGGCGGCCACCAGGGATCTTTCCAGACCGGTCTCGGCGAAGCCGAATCCCTCGACCGCGCTACCCCGGAGCCATTCCTCGGATACGTCCTCGAGCCAGAGGTGAAAGCGACCGATGACGGGGCGGACATCATAGGCCCACTGGGCAATACGGTTCAGGCGTTGCTGCTCTTGCGTGAGGGGCTGTGCCACGGCTATCGTTCCTTTCATGCGGGAGGAAGGCAGTATTATCAACAAGTCCCCGGGGCAGGAAAACTCCGAAAATGGGAAAATTGCACAAGTTCCTGTTGCAACAGGAACGAATAAGGTCCGGCCCAGCGAGGTTCCTGGGTATCCACAGGCGGATAATTCTTTTGACCTCATGATGGCACGGGATGATATATTTCCAGAAGATCCCGATATTTTTGTAGGAACAGAGGCGCCCCGTGGATTCGATTCGCGTGCATGAGATCTACCTCAGCATCCAGGGCGAGTCCACCTTTGCGGGATTACCCTGCGTGTTTTTCCGAACTGCGGGTTGCCCGCTGCAGTGCACCTGGTGCGATACGGAACCGGCGCCCTCCGGCGGAACTTCGATGACCGTGGATGAGGCTGTCGACCGGGTGCTGGCGTACGAAGCGCCCCTGGTGGAGGTGACCGGGGGGGAGCCCCTGGCACAGAAGGGGATTCATCCCCTGATGCGAGAGCTTGCGGACCGGGGCAGGACGGTGCTCCTGGAAACCAGCGGTGCCCTCGATATCGGGGGCGTGGATCCGCGCGTCCACGTCATCATGGACGTGAAGTGTCCCGGGTCGGAAATGAACGGCCGGATGCGGTGGGAGAACATGGCTCTCCTGAAGCCCGGAGACGAGGTGAAGTTCGTGGTCGCGGGCCGCGAGGACTACGACTACGCCAGAGGCAAGATCGTTGAGTACGACCTTCCCGGCCGGTGCGAGGTGCTGCTCTCCACCGTGTTCGGTGCCATCGAAGCCGGGGCGGTGGTGGACTGGATTCTCCAGGACCGGCTGCCGGTGAGATTTCAGCTCCAGATGCACAAGTACATATGGCCACCCGATACAAGGGGGGTATGAGGATTGAAGCTCTTCAAGAAGTTCCGGTTCGAGGCCGCCCACAGTCTGCCGCAAGTGCCCCCCGACCACCAGTGCGCACGCCTTCACGGCCACAGCTTCACGGTGGAGGTGGAGATCGAGGGACCCCTGGATCCGGTCATGGGGTGGGTGATGGACTACGCCGAGATCACCGCCTTTTTCCAGCCCGTCCTGGACGAGCTGGATCACCGCTGCCTGAACGAGATACAGGGTCTCGAGAATCCCACCAGCGAGAACCTGGCCGTCTGGATCTGGGACCGCCTCAAGCCGAGGTGCGACCGGCTTGCCGCCGTCATCGTGGCCGAGACGTGCACGGCGCGGTGTGAATATCGTGGCGAAGAATCCTGACCATCCCCTGGCCCCGGGCCGGGTTCTTGGACTAAAGGGATCATAGTCAGGAAGTGCGACGTCCGGGCTCCGCTGGCCCGGAAGTCACAAACCGGTCTTACAGCCTCTTTGTCCCGCCCCTCCCTGACCCGCCGAACTCCCCGGCTGATTGCAGGATCCAGAGTCCTTCCAGCCGGATCGACGGAGTCCCTGGGGCCCGGGGCGCGTGTCGACTCGTTTGCTTGAAAGGATCAAACATGGCCACGGAGAAAGTCATGAATCGCTGGTGGGTGGTGGTGGGAGCCCTGCTGATCCAGTTGTGTCTCGGAGCGATCTATGCCTGGGGAGCGTTCACCGGTGCCTTGCAGAGCCCGGAGGGTGATTTCAAGTACACCGCTTCCCAGACCTCCTGGATCTTCTCCGCTGGTCTGGCCTCCTTTGCCATCGTCATGATCCTGGCCGGCCGTCTGCAGGACCGCTACGGCCCGCGCATCATCGCCGTCATCGGCGGCCTCCTGCTGGGGGCCGGTTACGTCGCCGCCTCCTTCAGCGGCACCTCCTTTGGCCTGATGCTGTTCTTCATCGGCATCGTGGGCGGGGCTGGCATCGGCATGGGATACGTCTGTCCCATCGCCGCCTGCGTGAAGTGGTTTCCCGACCTCAAGGGTCTCATCACCGGGCTGGCAGTGGCCGGTTTCGGAGCCGGCGCCTTCATCTTCGTGAAGCTCGCCGGCGCCTGGGGAGGACTCATCGTCAGCCAGGGCATCAATGGCACCTTCCTTATCTTCGGCATCATTTTCACGATCTCGGTGGTCATCGGTGCCTTGCTGCTGTCGAATCCTCCGGCAGGCTGGAAACCGGTCGGCTGGAATCCACCCGAGGCTGCCGCTGGGAGCGGAAGCGGAGGCCAGGTCAAGGACCTGACCCAGGGCCAGGTAGTCCTGACGCCGCAGTTCTGGATGATCTGGCTGGCGTTCGTGTTCAGTGCCGGCTGCGGGCTCATGGTCATCAAGTGCTTGAAAAACTTCGGCGTATTCGAGGGGGGGCTCACGGCCAGTGCCGCCGGCTCGGCATTGGGCCTGCTGGCTCTCTTCAACGGTCTCGGCCGGGTGGTATGGGGCACGGTCTCCCAGAAGATCACTGCCAAGGGCTCGGTGATCGTCATGTGCCTCCTCCAGGGCGGCATGATGTTCTTCCTCATCAACATGGGTTCCTCGGCAACGGCCCTGGCCGTGGCCGCCTGCTGGATCGGTTTCAACTTCGGAGGCAACTTCGCACTGTTCCCCCTTCTCACCCTGGAGAACTTCGGCGCCAAGAATCTGGGGGCCAATTACGGTGCCGTGTTCACCGCCTACGGGGTGGGAGGAATTCTCGGCCCGGTCCTGGCCGGCGAGATCTGGGATAGCATGAGCACCTTCAAGACCGCCTTCATCATCGCCGCCGTGGCCTGCATCCTGGCCGCCGCCCTGGCCTTGATCCTGAAGCCGGTGAAGGCGGAGGCGTAGCCGGCCGCCCGGCCACAATCGATTTATGTCCTGAATCGGGACATTTTCAGAACGTGGAGTTCCCCACGAGCGGAAGATGTCCCGATTCAGGACATATTGCGGGCGTGGGAAACACTCCTCAATGTCCCCGGCTTTGCCGGGGATCCATTTTCTTCGCAACCAAATCCACGGAATTGCGACCTACCCCTGGCCGTCCTCCGGCAGGATCACTGGCCATACACATCTTTTCTGATATTATGTGTATGGCACGGAACCGGAGGACCGGAGATGAAGAGAACCAACATTGTCCTGGATGTGGCGTTGATCGAGAAAGCCAGAAAGCTCACCGGATTGAAGACGATCCGCGAGATCGTGGAGCACGCGCTCCGGGAGCTCGTGCGGAGAAAACGGCAGCGGGACATTCTGGAACTCCAGGGAAAGGTCGACTGGGTGGGTGACCTGTCTTCCCTGCGCAGGGGCCGCCGCTACTGATCGGTCATCATGATTCTCGTGGATACCAGCGTCTGGATCGATTTCTTTCGCGGTCATTCCTCCCCCGAGGCCAATAGGCTTACCCGGGCCCTGGAAGCGGAGGAGGATCTGTGCATCTGCGGACTGATCCTGACCGAGATCCTCCAGGGGATCCAGGAGGAGCGGCAGATCCGGAAGGTCCGGAAGTACCTGGATACCCTGCTCTACCTGTCCATGCCCAGAGAGGTCCACGTTTCAGCCGCGAAGGTCTACCGTGCGGCCAGAGCCCGGGGGCTCACCCTCCGGAACACCCTGGACTGCCTCATTGCAGCGTGCGCCATCCACCACGACACGCCACTCCTGCACAAGGACAGGGATTTCGTAGCCATCGGGAAGGTGGCCGGGCTTCGGCTGGTTGATTCGGGGCGCAGTTGAACAAGCCACAGGCTGGGTTTGGGCAGCGATTAGCCCGGTGTGCAGACGATCGAATGCTGTCGTGGAAGTTCGTCGTACGTGCGGCCGTTCAGGTGACGGCCGTTTCGTTTCTTCCGGACCCCTCCCCACTGCTTGAAGAAGAAGGGAATCCCCCGGCGGTTGCACTGCTCGAGGATCGACTGCGCCCACCCGGATTTCATCGGCCGCGCTCCTGGCCCGCTCTCCCCGCCGACGATGACCCAGTGAATCCCTCTCAGCGGAATCCGCCCGGTCGGACCGATCAGGGGCTCGCAGGAGAGGAACCGGACCCTGGCCGGGACCTGCCTGAGATCGCGCATCCGGTGCACCGCGTTTCGATTCTCGACGCTCACGCCCATCCACAGGTTCTCCGGCCATGGAAGCCGGCTTGAGAGTTCGAGGAGCCTCCGGCTTCTCTTGGTGAGGACCTGGAACGTGTGCCTGGGGCACGAAGTCATGGTCTCGAACACGCGCCGGATGAAATCGAACGGCACGGCCTCGTGGAACAGGTCGCTCATGGAGTTGACGAACACGATGCGTGGCTTTGTCCATCGCCGCGGCAGATCCACGAGATCTTCCTGGAGCGTCACTGCGAATCCGTTCCTGTAGCGATCGACAGCCATTGCGTGCAGGCGTTTCGCCATGCGCTCGGCATAGCAGTTCTTGCATCCCTGGCTGATCTTGGTGCAGCCGGTGACCGGGTTCCAGGTCGCCTCCGTCCACTCGATTTTCGATCTCGACGCCACGTCTACTCCTTCAAGAGGTGGCCGGCGATCTTGATCGCTGTTTTTGCTCCCCTGGGATTGCCGGCGGCAAAACACAGCAGGAAGATCGGCACGTTCCGTGAGTTCAGCAGAGGAAGCGGGTTTGGTGCGACTCCGACGAATATGCTCTCTAGTCGCTTCACAAAGAACCTCGCAATGGCATCCAGATCCGCGGACTTCCGGATGCTCTCTTCCTCGTTGTCGAACAGAGACGGCTCCTTGATGCTCCGGTAGATGTGCTCTCCAAGGACATATGTCCGATAAACATGCACGAGTTTGTCCGGC
>CAZAKZ010000203.1:0-8537 GCA_964485695.1 uncultured Planctomycetota bacterium
GGCTATATGAAAAACGTATGCGTTTTGCAGTCATTTGAATCCATAAGAGACTAACACGGAAAACCGGATGGATAAATAATTTTTTATTCCTGTCAGCCCGTGGCTAAGCAGGCGCCAAGGCCAGATTACTTTCCGACAGGAGTCCGTGTCAAAAAATATGGATAACAACAGCAAGACCGCCCGGCGAAACCGAGCGGCTGCCGTATCCGGGAGGAACAGGCGGGCGGGAATACGCAGGAAGAAAAAACCGGCACTCCAGCGCCTCCGGGGAGACACCTGGAATGCCGGTATTTATATAACTACCCTGAAATAAACAGAATAGAGAACGGGATGACGTGCGTGGCTCAACCCGCGACTTTCAACTTGTCCCTCTCCCTGTCCATGAACCGGACGAATTGTGCCAGACGAATACCGTTCTGGATGTAGTCGTGAAGGGCCTCGGCCTCCAGACCCTTTTCGATTCCCTCCAGGAACAGGACTCGTCGCAGTGCGAGCATCATGGTCTCGTTTCTCATGACTCTTCCCTTCTTCCTCGTTTCTTCCATAGAGGACAACGCCTGAATAAGCACAGATCGTGCCGAAATTCTCAAATTTCCGGGTCGGACTTCCAGTCCAGAAGGGAATGGCCTCAGCCAGATCCAGGCAGTGCTATAACCTGATAGGTAATACAGTATTATATGAATCCCCTGACCTTTGCCCCGGGTCTCCTCATGTCCTTGCCTCGGGCAAGGAGGAGCCGAGGCCAGGGGGAGGGTATCCCCCGGTCCCCAACCACGGGTCGATTCGGGTGAATTCACCCGGGACACGATTGAGCCCAGTGGATTCATCCACTGAATACCCGTGGATCAGGAGATCAGCCGGACGCGGTATCCGGCTTAGGTACCTCTGCGACGTCGATGATTCGCGATCCACGGATGGTCCTGAGGGAGCCTGCCACATAACGCTCCGCGTCAATGCCGCCACGGAAAGTGGAGGTGTCAAGGCCTGCGTGCCGGGCCAGGGCGTGGGCGAACCGCTGTACCGCCAGGTTCATGATGAGCGGACGGAACGTCCGCTGGCCCTCGCAGGAAACGGCGATCACGTGGTCGAAACCTGGTGTGGACTCCCCGGTCGTGATGAGGATGCATCGAGCTTCCAGGACCTCCTTGAGGACCGGCGCTACCTCTCCGGCTCTTTCCAGAGAGAGCGCGTCGTGGGCCAGAAAAATGACCGGCGTTCCCTTTCGGGTGATGAAATACTGGGTATGGCAGTATTCTTCCATCTCCTGCCACAATCCAGTGCGCACGAATTCGTACATCTTGAACGCGCCGTACTGTGCATTGGGCACCTCGTCACCCGAAGCGAGAAAGATGAGCGTTTCCGCATCGGCCACGGCACTGGAAGCAGACGACGCCGGAGCCTCACACCCGGCGAGCACGGACGCCACGATCCCGGG
Organism: uncultured Planctomycetota bacterium; assembly: GCA_964485695.1. Taxonomy (GTDB): domain Bacteria; phylum Planctomycetota; class JAFGQW01; order JAFGQW01; family JAFGQW01; genus CAZAKZ01. Next base: position 1,436 of record CAZAKZ010000203.1, read on the forward strand.
CAGGGCCCGTAGCGAAGCCAGTCCAGCCTCTCGCGACCGGCCGCTCAGGGCGCAGGCCGTCGCATAGGCCACGAAGACGCTCGCAGTGAAGGTCTTGGTCTGGGGCACGTCGTGGTGGTACCCCACGTAGGCCCTGGCTTCGGGGGCCTGGTAATCGGCACGGCCGAGAGCTTCCTGAGGAGAGGCGCACAGCTCCAGAACATCATCGGAAGCCCCGGCCAGAGGCCCGGAAGCATCGTCGGTGACAGCCAGAACCCGCGATCCAACGGCCCGGGCCACGGCCGCAGCCTCGAGAACTCGTCGAGTGCGGCCCGACGCACTGACGGCCAGGAGCCAGGTCCCGGGCCCCAGGAGGTCGTGTCTGTACCGTGCCAGGTCAAGGGGACAGACCGCCGCTACATCCTTCACGCCCTTCGCCATGTCCCGCAGGGCCCAGGCCCCGCACCGGGCCGCGCACAGCGAATCCCCGCTCCCGGTGAGAACGATGCGCTCCGGACGCTGCTCCCGCACCAGGGCCTCCACCACCGGCCAGGTCCTGGAAAGGATTCGCTCCAGGACAGCCGGCTGCTCGACCATCTCTTCCAGCATGGAATCACGAGACATGGGAGATCAATTCCTCCTGTTCCTCCCGGCATTCGTCCACTACGATATTCTCCGTCTATCAGTAGACTTCCCTGGCGTGCCCAAGCAGTATCGACTCATCCGCCGAGGACGAACCTGGGCGATAATTCCCAGTTCTGGCCTCACGCCAGTTCATCCACAGGCTACCCGAGAAAGGAATAGCAGACGTGGAGGATCGGTTCGACCGGGACCTTGAATCAATGAGAATGTTCCGCCACCCCATTCCCCGTCTCCGCCGACCTGGAGGGGCCGCGCCCGGCGCGGCGCTTCGCCGGTTCTCCTCCAAGGGCAGGGCTGTAGCGGCTCTGATCCTCCTCGTGGGTGTCGTGGGCGGTGCCTTCCTGATGGCCCCCGCACCTCCAGGACTTCGCATTCATGATGCCGAGGCTCCGGATGCCCTTCCGGATGCCATAGTGGACCGTCTACCTGCTGGCACTCCCATGTTCGTATCCGTAGATATTCCCCGGGAAGGGTACCCGGGCCTCCTGGTGCTGGGGCCGGATCGCGGGAGCGGTTGGCTCTACCCGAAACATCGCAAGGGAGAGACCTTCCTGAAGGTGCAGGCTGGGCCGAAAATCTACTTCCGCCGTCAGGGCTTCATGCTGAGGCGGCCAGGCTCATGGCTCTTCATACATGTCCTGTGCGACCAACCCATCCTTCCCGACGTGCAGCAGGAGATCCTCGATGGCCTGCGGAGCAGATTCTACTGGCATCGATCCCCGGCCGAGGCCGCTCTTCCCCTCAAACACTTGCTGGAGACGGTCTTCTCCCACGTGATCGTACACCGGTTCGTTTCATTGCCTCATGAAAGCCAGCGCTGAAGAATCGGCGTCAATCGCTCCATGGGCAGGCCCATGACGTTGGAGTACGAGCCGTTGATGGAAGCGATCACGCCCCCGGGAAGGGGCCCGTGCTCATCGATGTCGTACCCCCCCGCCTTGTCCAGGGGATTCACGACGGCATGGTAGGCCTGAATCTCGCGCTGTGACAGCGGCTTGACAAGGACCGTCGTGGCCTCGGTGAAATCCTCGGACAGTACACCTCCGTGGAGAGACACGGCGGTGACCACCTTATGAGCCTTCCCCCCCAGGGCGGCGAGAAGGGCCGCGGCCTCCTTCCGGGTCCTCGGCTTTCCGATCCACCTGCCTTCCAGCACCAGGATGGTATCGGCGGCCAGAACCAGGGTATTCTCGGATTCCTCCCTGCTTGCGGCCGTGATCTTACGCAAGGCGTTCTCACGCACCGCGGTCCACGGATCCCCCTGATCCTCGGGCTCGAGCTCCCTCACCTCCACGGGCTTCACCTCGAATTCGAACCCGGCAGCCCGGAGCAGGGCCCGGCGCCGTGGGGAGGCTGACGCCAGCACCAAGCCCCTCATGAGCTTCGGGGACGTATCTTCAGATTTCATAGCACTTACGCACCGTGTACTCCCCCTCCGGGACCCACCGGACCTGCTATGACTTATAGGCGAAACTGGCTCCGGGGCAACATCAGCGGCGATCCAATCGAATCCAGGAAGCTGCCAGGACCGGATCCGAGGACACAGTGAAACATTTTCCCTCAATCCGCCTTCCCACTAAATCGATGAGATATACGGAGTTCCCAAAAATGAGGGCGAGTCATACGAACCCACGGACCCCGTCTTCCGTGACCGGTTTTCCGTGGCCGAGTTCTTGGAAATGATATGCAACTGAGCAGCAGTGATAAACCGGTTCTCGGCAACCAACCCGGCAAGCAAGGCTCTTGCTTGAAAGGGAGATACATCCTGGTCCGCACCCTGCCCCTGGCCGAACCGGGGGGCCTGTATGCGGGGCGGGACCAGCGCACGGGGGAGGTGTTGCGCATCCGCGCCATCCCCACCGGGAACCTGGGCGAGGCGGTACGGGTCCATCTGCGAGAAGCCGCTCGAAGGCTCATGGCCATCCGGCGCCCGGACTACTTCCCGCGGGTCCGTGACCTCGTGGAAACCGAGGGATTCCACTACCTGGTCCAGGAAGGCATCAAGGGGATAACCCTCCGGGATTTTCTCAACAAGGAATCACCACCGCTGCCTGACCGGTTCAGGATCGCCCACATCTTCCGACAGATCGCGGACCGCCTTTCCTACCTGCACAACCATACCCAGGGTACGATTCTCTTCAGGGACCTCACTCCCGAGCGAGTGGTCATCGACACGGCCACGCGGAGGATCCGCCTCGTGGATTTCGAGATACCCGGTATCGCGGCCGGTACTCCCCAGGGGAAACCCGAAAAGGGGACACGCCAGTTCCAGGCTCCGGAACTCTACAAGGGAGAGCCCCACACGGTGCTCACGGATGTCTACGCTCTCGGCCGGATCCTGCAGTTCATCGTGTTCGGGGAGACCGAGGAAGATCCCACTCCCTCCACCCCGATTCCGACCGCGGTGGGCCGGGGGGTGCCGGATACGCTCAGGGAACTGGTCCAGCGGATGATCGCGCCGGATCCGTCTCTTCGTCCAAATGCGATCCAGGCGGCCAAGGACTCTTTCGAGGCCTTTCTGGACCCGGCCAATTCTACCCTCAGCGTGGCTGGAACCGTCCCGCCCAGAGAACACTGCAATACCTGTGGCGCCGAGATGGAGCAGGAGAATATCTTCTGCCCCTCCTGCGGTACCCCATGCGGGCGGACCGGTAGCGACAAGACCGTCGAGGGTAATGAAAATATCCGCTTCCAGGTCGCCGGCCTCGAGGAGGAACGATTCCTGGGCCTCAAGTCGATCTCTCTGGAACGGTTCTCCCTCATGAAGATGAACGCCGACGTGGCGCGTCTCGGGGGCTACGAAAGCCTCGTGGAGCGGAACAAGGATTCATCCCTCGACAAGGAGCTGCCCCTGGTCGAAACCCTCCAGGTTCTCCGCGACCTGCGGGGCCGCGCCCTTCTGGTCGGAGAGGATCCGATACGTTTGCAGCGAATTGCCGGGTCCCTCCTGGCTGAATACACTCACCGGAACTGGGTGGAACGTACTCTTGTCCTGGCGCCCGGAAACCTGGCCCGGCGCTGGAAGCGGAACCTCTACAACCGTCACGGCCTGAAAGCAGAGGTCTTCGGTCGCGAGGAAGACGCGGACTCCAATGCCTTCGAGAACTTACCTGTGATCATCACCTCCTCCGAGAGTCTCCAGGATCGCCCAGAAAGAAAAATCGCCCTGGCCACGTGCTGGGACCTGGTCATCGTGGACGCCGCCCACCTGTGTACATCCAGGGGATCCCACCGGTGGCAGCTCCTGGAGGGTCTCAAGTCCAAGTATCTGCTATTGTTGACTCCGACGCCGATCCAGGACGACATAAGTGATCTTCTCAATCTGCTCAGACTGGTTCGACCGGATCTCTGGAACACCTCGCACCAGGAATTCAGGACTGCTCTCGACAACGCCCTTCCCTCCATCCGGAACAAGATCGAACGGACCATGGTGGAAGTGAAACAGCCCGAAGATGTACCGGAAATCCAGACCACCTACATCCTCGCCAAGCCAGAGGGCGAAGCAGCCGATCTCTACAAGGTGATCCTCAATTCCCTCGCCAACAACGACGTCGAGCCGAACACGGACATGTTGATCAAGAGGGCTCTCACATCCGCATCTCCGGAACTGCTCCGTGCTGCGTCCGAGGACGAGGGCGTGGCCACTCTCATAACCGGGGTTAAAGCCCTGCTCGATGACGATCGCCATCCGAAAATCCACCATCTCCTTCACGGCGTAGCCTCCCACATCAAGGGTAAGGCCCTCATCCTCGCCTCGGACGCCGAGCTGAGATTGAATCTGGCCACCCAGCTCACGAAAGCGGGTATGCCGGCCCTTTCTGCCGATTCCGAAAAGGACGGGCTCCGGATACCGGCGTGGAAACGGTTCGTGGAGTCGGAGGAAATCCGGTTCCTCGTCCTCGGAGACGAGGATCTGATCCCGCTGCCTCGAAACGTGGCGGAAACGGTGGTGTTGTTCGACCTGCCGTGGGATCCGGCGCGTGTGGCCGACCGGATCTCCATGCTTTGCTCCGCGTACAAGAGTGAGCGGAAGATTCAAATCATCCAGCTCCTGGCCACGGGGACCGTGGAGGAATGGCTCTACGACCTCTACCAGGACTCCCTGAAGGTCTACATGCCGTCCAGTCCCATGCTCTACGCCTTCCAGGCCGCCATGGATGAGGAGGAATCCTTCGAGAGACTCGTCCAGGAAACGGCCGCCGCCGGTACCAATTCGGGCCACGCCTCGAGACCGGCCCAGGACATCCAGGAGCGCATTTCCGGAATCCACGACCACGTGGAATCCACCCGGAAGCGATCCGAAGACGTATTACGGCTCATCAGGCGGCGGGAGGCGAAATGACCTCGAATCTGTTCATGCTCAGGGATTTCGTGGAACGGGGATTCACGGCTTTCGAAATCCCGTACTATTACACCTCGGGCGAAGTGATGGAGGCGGAGATCCCGCCTGGGTATCAGCCTCTCTTCGGCGGCGTCAAGACCATGAAGCTGTGCTTCAGCGATGCGCCGTTCGATGACCCATCCATCCAGCGAGTGTCCTACGGCACTCTGGTCCTGGATGCCCTGGGTCGACTTCTCGAGGGGGACCAGAACACGGTGGGACATGCCCTGATCGCACGGGACATCGGTCCCATCGAGGGCGTTCCAGAACACAAGGACCGGCTGAACGTCCTCAATGCCAAGGTCATCCGATCGACCGCTACCCGGGTCTACCGCCCCATCATCCGTCTCGAGTTCAGCATGCGGGTCATCTCACAATCGGGCATCCACTCCCAGAACGTGCCTATGTTCTTCGACCTGGAATCCGAACGGGTCGAGGATGGAGCGAGATTCAGGAATTTCCAGCTCCAGGACGTGGAGGAAATATCCGCGAGCGAGGACACCTTCGTCCTGAAGACCCCGCCCCAGGACGCCCTCGCCAGAGCGGCCAATGCCGCCGTGACCCATCTGCAGCGGTCCTATCCGGCCCTGGAGGGAGAATCGGGGGACACGCCGACAGTCGTGGATCTCCAGCTGGCCCGGCTCCTGGTTCTCCACGACCCGCGAGCGGGCGCTCTCATCACCTTCACGGAACGGTCCACCAAGCGGGAATTCAAAATCGCATTCCCGGTGGCAGAGGATCCGAGCCGTATCGCAGCACCTTTCTGTGCCCACTGTGGCCGGATCAAGACTCACTATTACATATCACATAGCACCGGCGAACTCATCTGCACGGACTGCTCTCTGCTGTGTGTGGGATGCTGGGATGCATATTCTCTTCAGGAGCAGAATTGCGACACCTGCACCAAGCGGAGGTATTGCCCCTCATGTCTGACCGCCTGTGTCGGGTGTGGAATCCTCGTCTGTCCCGACCACAGGGAGAGACAGGAGAAAACCGGCAAGGCCCATTGCGAGGAGTGTGCCTCTCAAATCACGAAGGAAGTGACGGAAGAAAAGGAACCGGAAGTCGAAACGGTCATTCCAGCCCGGGAAAAGGAGGCCCCCGCGGAAAAACCGAATCCTACGGACATCTTCTCCGGACCGAACGACGAGGACGGTATCAAGGAAATCTCCGCGGACGAGGACGAAACAGCACTCCCCGATATGGCCCTGGATTCACTGGAAGAGGACATCTTCGGTGAGAGCTCCACAGCCCCCGATCCGGAGACGGAGATTTCGGAGTCCACGGACGCCGTCGATGAGCTGGAGCCCTGGGATGAAGACGCAGAAATCGCCGACGAGGTGGCGGCCTGGGAAAAAGACAAGCTGGAGGAGAGGTCCTCGGTTGAAAAGCTTCCGGTGGATATCCCGGTGGTTCCGGTGGTTTTGGAAGAGATTCCGTTGGTGGCTGCGGAACCCGAGCTCGCCAGGGCAGAGGAGCCCCCGTCCGGAGGTGAGGCCGATCCGGACGAGGAGGATTACCCGATCCAGGTGGCCGGCCACAAGGTGGTGAAGTGCGCCTGCCACGGTAAACCCAAACCGACGGAAGATCTGCGTATCGATTTTCTTTCGGGTCAGTATTACTGTCCGGACCAGGTGGAACCGTGCAGCCAGTGCGAGCAAGCCACGGCGCTGGACTTCCTGGACGGCGAACCTTCGCTCTGCTTCTACTGCAGCAACCGTATTTCCATGAACCTCGATCCCGAGGCCGAAGAGATATTTCGCCGGGAGATCCAGACGATTCTTCCGATGAAATACCGCATCCACAGCTGCAAGATCGCTCGTAGCCCCCACCACCTGGCCTACTATATCAAGCCCTTGGTGGGGAAGGAGATCATCCTCTACTGGGACCAGTGGACGGACACGCTGCTGGGCGACGATCAGTTCGCCTCCTGAAGCCGTCGGAGGCCCTCGAACATGTGAATTGCCGTGCCCGCATGGCCCGGAGCATCGCCGTATGATATCTGGATCTCCTCCATCGCCCTGGTGAAAGCCTCGAGCCCGCCCGCAAAGCAATGCCGTTAAGCCCCCTGCCGTCCTCTCGGCCCCCACCGTGGTCGCG
>CAZAKZ010000204.1:0-8508 GCA_964485695.1 uncultured Planctomycetota bacterium
AAGGTGTCCGCCTTCAGCCCTGAGCACTCCGGATAGAATCCTCTTCATTGAAAGGACCTGAATGCCCACAAAACCGGGCAAAACCTGCCTTTCAGCCGGACCCGAGCGCCTGTCGTGAAACGAAGCTCCGCCCCCTCCACTGGATTTTCAGATTTTCCATGTAGCAAATCCGGCTGGAATCCCATTCCAACCTCATGGCCATTCCCGGATCGATCGGGGTGGCGGGTGAACAGGGCATCGTCCACAGGAGAGCTCCATGCACGCTCCGTCCTCTTGATGCCGGATGTCCCTGCGCGTTCATGGACACAGTTCTTCGGAATTCAACAACCACCCGTTTTTTCAAAGGAGGCATATCATGTGCAAGCAACTGATTGGTGATCTCAGGCCCGTTTCCCTGGTTCTTTCTTTTCTCATCCTCGGCCTCGTGTTGGCCGGGGGCGCCGCCGCGCAGGGGGTCGCCAGCAAGATCCTCTACACCTCGTACGGCGACACGGCCGGCGACGGCTACGGCTACTCGGTGAGTGGCGCCGGCGACGTGAACAACGACGGCTTCAAGGACCTCATCATCGGGGCGCCCCGGGATGACAACAACGGCACGGATTCAGGGTGCGCCCGTGTCCTCTCGGGCCGGGACGGAACAATCCTCTACACCTTCAACGGTCCGTCCTCCTACGCCTGTTTCGGCGCGGCCGTGGGTGGTGTCGGAGACGTGAACGACGACGGCCACGATGACGTCATCGTGGGCGCGCCGTACGACGTACCGGGCAACGCGGCTGCAAGGGGCAGGATCACGGTCCTGTCCGGCAAGGACGGATCCGTCCTCCGCACCCTTTTCGGGGACCAGGACGGCGACCAGTTCGGCCACGCGGTCAGCGGGATAAGCGACGTGAACCGCGACGAATGCCCCGATTTCATCGTGGGCGCACCGGGCGATGACCGCAACGGCTACAACAGCGGCCTGGCCCGGGTCTTCTCCGGCAAGGATGGAACCGTTCTCTACACGTACGTGGGAGGGGGAGATAATTCCAACGTCGGCTATTCCGTGAGCGGCGCCGGGGACATGAACAAGGACGGCTGGGTCGACTTCATCGTGGGTGAGCCCTACTTCGGCCCCCCGCACATGATAAAGATGGCTTCAGCCCGGGTCTACTCCGGCAGGGATGGATCCGTTCTCGCCTGGACAGCAGGAGGACACACGAGCCACCTGGGTGCCTCGGTCTGCGGTGCCGGCGACGTGAACAAGGACGGCTTCGACGACTTCATCGTGGGGGCACCGAACGATGACCGAAACGGGGCCGGATCGGGCACGGTCCACGTCCTCATGGGAGGTACCGGCAAGCTCCCGAAGGCCATCTTCACCTTCGTGGGGAGTGCTGCCGGTGATCATCTAGGTTCCTCGGTGGCCGGAAATGTGGACGTGGACCGGGACGGGTACCCGGACATCATCCTGGGGGCCTGCGGCGCGGATGCTGGCGGCCTGGACGCGGGCAGCGTGCTCGTCTACTCGGGCAGGACCGGAGCTCTACTGTTCACGCTCAACGGCGACACGGCGGGCGATGCCCTCGGATGGTCGGTGAGTGGCATCGGTGACGCGAACCGGGACGGATACGACGACATCGTTGCCGGCACCCTCAAGGACCTCGGAAGCGGCAGTGCACCGGGATACGCCCGGGTCGCCTCCGTCACCTATCCGGACGACGCGGCCGTCACCTCGATCGCGGTCAGCCACACGCATTCCAAGGCGCCGCTCATGGTCTCGGCCTCGGTGATGAACACCGGAACCCGGGACATCCCGTCCCTGGAGACGCTCCTCTTCCTCGACAAGAACTCGAACAAGATCCTTGACGAGTATGAGCCCTCCAAGACCGTGGTCCTCACCGACGTTCTGACGGGCACCGTCCGGAAGGCCGTCGCCAGCTTCATCGACCCTCCCGGGGGAGCGTACCTGGCCGTGGCCGTGGCCGACCCGAACGATCTGCTCCAGGAGTCTCACGAGCAGAACAACACGGACTTCGGCCCCGTGATCGTCCGTCTGCCCGACCTCGTCGTGTCGGGATTCACGTATTCATCGGCGGCCGGCAAAAAGCCCGGCACGTACGACGTGACCCTTGAGGCCACGATTCAGAACGTCGGAGACGCCACGGCCCACAATGCCACGGTCAGCTTCACGTACATCACTCTTCGCCCCTCATCAGGAAAGATGATCAGGGTCCTCAGGACCATCGGTGGTCCGGTGAATGTCGGCACCCTGTCGCCAAACGCCTCCACCGTGGCCACGGTGATCTGGCGTAATGTGAGTCCAATCAAAAGTACTGTATTGAATGTCATCGTGGACCCCAACGACCGGATCCATGAGATGAGCGAGAAGAACGCGTTCCGTTTCTTGATCCGCGTGCCGTGATGGAGGCGTGGGACAGGCGACCATCCGGAATCCGAGAATCCCATTCACGACAGGAGTGAACGCCATGCAACGAAAAACCATACGCCTGGCCGGAATCTCGGCCAGTATTCTCGTTTGTCTCGCTCTGGCCGCAACAGCCGGCGCGCAGGGGCAAGGCAGCACCACCCTTTTCACCTTCTACGGGGACTCCGAATTCGACACCTTCGGCACGGCCGTGAGCACTGCCGGTGACGTGAACGGCGACGGCCGGGCCGACCTCCTCGTGGGTGCACCGCGTGACAAGGTCGATGGCGAGAGCTGCGGCAGGGCCTTCGTCTTCTCGGGCCTGGACGGTTCCACGCTCTACACCTTCAAGGGCCAGGGAGCCGTTGCCCGATTCGGCCATTCCGTGAGCGCTGTCGGCGATGTGGACCGGGACGGGTACGGGGATTTCATCATCGGCGGAGACCAACAGACGAATGGCATGAACATGTGTGGCGTCGCCCGGGTGTTTTCGGGGAAGACCGGCACCACGCTCTTCACCTTCAGCGGCACGCAGGTCGGCGAGCACTTCGGCATGGCCGTGAGCGGCGCCGGCGACGTGAACCAGGACGGCTGGCCCGACCTCATCGTCGGGGCCAGTGAAACCGATGCTACTGCTGCCTACATTCCGGACTGCGGCAGCGTCCAGGTCTTCTCCGGCCGGACCAGCCAGGTGCTCTACACGTTCTTTGGCGAAAGGCCCTACGAGAAGTTCGGTGGTTCCGTGAGCAGCGCCGGCGACGTGAACGGTGACGGATACCCCGACATCATCGCCGGGGGGCAAGGCCCGAGCCTGGGTTCTCCCATCCTCTACACAGGGGTCGCCCGGGTCTTCTCCGGTGTGGACGGCCGGGCACTCTACACCTTCCACGGCAGCGCGTCGCACGAGTTCTTCGGCCGTTCCGTGGCCGGCCTCGGGGATGTGAACGGCGACGGGTTCGACGACTTCCTTGTCGGGGGAAACGGCGATAACACGAACGGCCGGCTCTCCGGCCACGTCAAGGTCTATTCCGGTGTGGACGGCCGGGTCCTCTACACGCTTCGCGGTTCCGCAGAATTGGAGCACTTCGGCGCCTCGGCCGCCGGCCTCGGGGACGTGAACCACGACGGAACCCCCGACTTCGTCGTCGGCGCATTCGGCACGGTCGACCAGGGCCCCTATACCGGCAGTGCCCACGTCTTCTCCGGCCGGGACGGCACCCTCATCCACACCTTTCACGGTCAGGCGGCATCCGACTACCTGGGCCTCTCGGTGAGCGGCGCCGGCGACGTGGACGGCGACGGCAATCCCGACGTCATTGCCGGTGCACCCAACAGCTACTACCACGGCGCCCAGTCCGGGTACGCCCGGGTGTTCCGGGTGCCGGTGCCGGATCCGGACCGGAGCCTGGTCACGGTCAGCCCGGAGGTGGCCAGCCTGAACGGTCTGGCCCTCGCCACCGTCACCCCGAAGTACGGAAACGGTGAGAACCTGGGCCCCGGCAAGACCGTGGTCATCTCCACCACCCTGGGCACGCTGCTGGGTTCCGTCCAGGACAACCAGGACGGCACCTACACCCAGTATCTCCAGGCCTCCACCGTGGGCACGGCCATGATCACGGCCACGGCCGCGGGCGTGCCCCTGAACGCCACTGCCACCCTCACCATTTACGACCCGGGCGACCTCGGCAAGGTGATCGGCGTGGACGCCTGGAACGGACTCCACGGCTACGCCGGCATACAGCTCGCCGTGAAGGACATCAAGGCGAAGAGTCTCGAGAAGATCTACATCACGCCGGACACGTACAACGAGACCGTTCTCCTGAACCAGGCCGCGGGGCTCCTCATGGAGCCAGCCTCCCTGGAGGGCAAGGTCACCCTGAAGGGGCTGCGCCTGGTCCGCTGCACGGATGTGACCCTGAACCGCCTGGACATCGACGCCGGCGGCACCCACCTCTGCGGTATCGAGCTCCTGCCCGGAAACGGCAACGAGGACGTCCTGATCCAGAACTGCACGGTCCACGACGCCGACGCGGGCCGGGACGGTATCCGCATCGGCATGCTGAACCGGTGGGTCACCGTGGCCGGCTGCCTCCTGGAGCGAAACGGCGGCGACGGCATCCACCTCCGGGGCGAGGGCAGCGGCCACGTGGTGAGCGGCTGCCGCATCTGGAGCAACGTTGAAAACGGCATCCACATCGAGCGACGGCAGACCGGGGTGGTGATCAACCTGAACGACATCCGGTACAACGGCACCCCCGGCCACCCGACCCGGAGTTACGGCATCTACCGCCAGCGCAAGAACGGCACCTTCGACCCCACGGACGTGACATTGATCCGAAACACGTTCCTGCTCAACAACGGGGTGGTGATCGCGGGACAGTCCGACTCGAACGTCGGCAACTACGACCAGATCATCGATTCGACCGATGATCAGGCGCCGTGGGACTAACGAGGTCGGTATGGCTTATTACATTCACGATTCTACAGGCTACTTGTATTCCATTTACTTTGCAGAGGAGACAAGACCATGTGCAAGCACATCAGGCTCGGTCCCCGGGTCCGCACACTGCTTCTGACCTGGCTGATCCTCGGTCTCGCTCTGGCCGCAGTAGCCGGCGCCCAAGGGCATGGCAGCACGATCCTCTACACCTTCTATGGAGACTCCGCCTACGATAGCTTGGGCCGGGACGTGAGCGGCGCCGGCGACGTGAACAGAGACGGCTACGCCGACTTCATCCTGGGCATTTCCTATGCCGACGTCAACGGGCTCAACTCGGGTAAGGCCCTTGTCCTGTCCGGCCGGGACGGATCCATCCTCTATTCCTACTGCGGCGCGGAGCAGATCTTCTATCTCGGGGAATCCGTGAGCGGCCTTGGCGACGTGGATCTGGACGGGTACGCGGATTTCATCATCGGTACGCCCTGGGGTTCGACGAGCACCCTGCCTACCGGCCTCGCCCAGGTTTTCTCCGGCAAGACCGGGACCACGCTCTACAGCTGCAGCGAAACGCTCCGCAGCGGTTTCGGGAATTCCGTGAGTGGCGCCGGCGATGTGAACCGCGACGGCTGGCCGGACTTCATCGTCGGGGCCCCGCGATCGAATTATACCGGAATCGTGTACGTCTATTCCGGTAAGGACGGCGCGGTCCTCCATACCTTCCATGGCGAGAGGGCTTATGAATCCTTCGGAATCTGCGTGAGTGGAGCCGGAGATGTGAACGGAGACGGCCACGCTGACATCATAGCCGGCGGCCACGGCCTGGCCGTGGGACCGGTCCTCTACGTAGGCGTGGCCCGGGTCTTCTCCGGTAAGGACGGCGCACTCCTCTATACCTTCCACGGAGACGCGGCCGGCGACCAATACGGCCAATGCGTTTGCGGCGTCGGGGACGTGAACCGCGACGGGTATGACGACTTCCTCGTGGGAGGACAAGGAAACGACACAAACGGCAACAACTCCGGCATCGCTCGCGTCTACTCTGGCAGGGACGGCACCGTTCTGTACACCTACCACGGTGCTACTGCCCTTGACTGCCTTGGCCTCTCTGCCGGCAGCCTCGGAGATGTGAACTACGACGGCCACCCCGATTTCGTCATCGGAGCGTACGGCCACGACACCACCATCCCCAATGCAGGCGGAGCCCACGTCTTTTCCGGCCGGGACGGCAGCCTTATCCATACCTTTCACGGCAGTTCGGCCTACGACTGCCTCGGCTGGGCGGTGAGCGGCGCAGGCGACGTGAACGGCGACGGCAATCCCGACGTCATTGCCGGTGCCCCCTCCAACAGCACAAACGGCATAACCGCCGGCATGGTCCAGGTGCTCCGCGTGCCGGTGCCGGATCCGGACCGGAGCCTGGTCACGGTCAGCCCGGAGGTGGCCAGCCTGAACGGCCTGGCCCTCGTCACCGTCATCCCGAAGTACGGAAACGGGGAGAGCCTGGGCCCAGACAAGACCGTGGTCATCTCCACCACCCTGGGCACCCTCCTCGACTCCGTCCAGGACAACCAGGACGGCACCTACACCCAGTACCTCCAGGCCTCCACCGTGGGCACGGCCATGATCACGGCCACGGCCGCAGGCGTGCCCCTGAACGCAACCGCCACCCTCACCATCTACGACCCGAACGACCTCGGCAAGGTGATCGGCGTGGACGCCTGGAACGGACTCCACGGCTACGCCGGCATCCAGCTGGCCGTGAAGGACATCAAGGCGAAGAGTCTCGAGAAGATCTACATCACGCCGGGCACGTACAACGAGACCGTTCTCCTGAACCAGGCCGCGGGGCTCCTCATGGAGCCCGCTTCCCTGGAGGGCACGGTCACCCTGAAGGGCATGCGCCTGGTGCGCTGCACGGATGTGACCCTGAACCGCCTGGACATCGACGCCGGCGGCACGCACCACTGCGGCATCGAACTCCTGCACGGAAACGGCACCGAGGACGTCCTGATCCAGAACTGCTCGGTCCACGACGCCGACGCGGGCCGGGACGGCATCCGCATCGGCATGCTGAACCGACGGGTCACCGTGGCCGGCTGCCTCCTGGAGCGAAACGGCGGCGACGGCATCCACCTCCGGGGCCAGGGCAGCGGCCACGCGGTGAACGGCTGCCGCATCTGGAGCAACACGGAGAACGGCATCCACGTCGAGCGGCGACAGACGGGTGTAGTGATCAGCCTGAACGATATCCGGTACAACGGCACCCCCGGTCACCCGACCCGGAGCTACGGCATCTTTCGCCAGCGTTTGAGCGGCACCTTCGATCCCACGGATGTGACCCTGATCGGAAACATGTTCCTCGCCAACAACGGCGTGGTGATCGCGGGACAGTCGGATGCGAACGTCGGCAACTGGGATCAGATCATCGATGCGACCGATGACCAGGCGCCGTGGGACTGAGGGTGCGGTTCGGGCTTACCCAGGGAAGGAGGTGTAACACGTTCCAATGGTCGAGGCAGGGTTGTCAGGATCGGGGTGGACTTGATTCACCCTGTCCGATGAACAGGAATCAGTTTGTAAGATCGGATCAGGAGGAAAATCATGCGTTTCTTATCGTTCATCTCGAGTCTCCTTCTACCAGAAAGGTCCAGGTACGTGCTGTTCCTTGCAGCATTACTTGTGCTGGCCTGCGCATTTTCCGTACCAGCCCAGCCGGCGTCTCTGGTCAAGGACATCAACACCGTCCCGGGGGCGGCAGGCTCCTCTCCCAGCGAGTTCGTCACCATCGGCAACATCACCTACTTCTCGGGCTACGACAACTCGAACGGTGGCGAGCTATGGAAGACGGACGGTACTGCGGAGGGCACGAGTCTTGTAAAGGACATCTGCCCAGGAGGCCAAGGATCATACCCGAGGTTCCTCACGGCGGTCGGCAGCACGCTTTTCTTCTACGCGCGGGAGCTAAGTACCGGGTGGGAGCTCTGGAAGAGCGACGGCACCACGGCCGGCACGGTCCTGGTGAGGGACATCAATCCAGGCCCCGACTCGTCCGAGCCCCGGTATCTCACGGCGTTCAATGGCAACGTCTTCTTCCGGGCCTATGAGCCGAGTACCGGATGGGGGCTCTGGAAGAGCGACGGCACTGCCACCGGCACCGTGCTCGTCAAGGACACTCAGGGTGGTAGACCGTCCAATCCCACGGAGCTCACGGTTGTCGGAAACACGCTCTTTTTTCGGGGAGGGTACTTCCTCTGGAAAACCGACGGCACCGCCGCCGGAACCGTCATCGTGAGAGAAATTACCTCCGGTGGGCCCAGGAACCCACGCTATCTCACAGCAATCGGAAGTACGCTCTACTTCTGCGCCTATGAACCAGGTACCGGGCAAGAGCTCTGGAGAAGCGACGGAACCGCCGCCGGCACCGTGCTCGTCAAGGACATCAATCCAGGTTCCGGCTCGTCCGCCACAGGGTTTCTCACTGCAGTCGGCGACACCCTCTTCTTCCGGGCTGGCCTGCCGGGTACCGGGGCTGAGCTCTGGAAGAGCGACGGAACCGCGGCTGGCACCGTGCTCGTCAAGGACGTCAATCCTGGTGCGGGCGCGTCTAGCCTCAAAACAAGCGCATGGCTCGACGATTCGCGCCTGAGGCGCCCGCGAGGCGACG
>CAZAKZ010000205.1:0-8488 GCA_964485695.1 uncultured Planctomycetota bacterium
GAACCTGGGCGAAAAATCCTCGATTCTGGCCTCGCGCCAGTTTACCCACAGGCTGTTTTTCATTTCTCGGCGGGCATTTTCCCGGGCCCCGGGCACTGCCCTTGACTCTGCTGACTGTTCCCGTGAAAATGAGGTTTGTTTCTCCTGTCTACTATGCCGAAAACCGGAGTACGGGCTACAAACAAGACGATCCGGATCCGTTTTTCTCGAGACCCTGAGTCGGGAAGAAAGTTGACGATGCACTGTGCACGCTGGTTATCTGCGGTTTGCCTCGTTGCCCTGTCGGCGGGGAACTCCCGGGGGGACGACTGGCCTCAGTTCCGCGGACCGAAACGGGATGCGATCTCCAGGGAGACCGGCCTGCTCCGCGCCTGGCCCGAGGGCGGACCCCCGGTCCTCTGGACGGCGGAGGTCTGCGAGGGCTATGCAGCGGCGGCCATCGTCGGCGGCCGGGTCTACTTCAACGACTATGATCAGAAGGCCCGGAAGTGGCTGGTGCGGTGCGTGACCCTCGACAAGGGCGAGGAGCAGTGGCGGTTCAGCGAAAAGAGGCGAATCCGGGCCAACCACGGCATCACCCGGACCACGCCGGCCGTGGACGGGAAATACGTCTTCTCCCTGGATCCCAAGTGCGTGCTGCACTGCCTGGATGCCCGGACGGGCAAGCAGATCTGGCGCAAGAACCTGGTCCGGGACTACAAGGCGACCATTCCCGCCTGGTACGCCGGCCAGTGCCCACTCCTCGAGCCGGACCGGGTGATCGTCGCCACCGGCGGAAGTGCGGTCATCGTCGCTCTGGAAAAAGCGACCGGAAAACCGATCTGGGAAACGCCCAATCCCCAGGGATGGAGAATGACCCACGCATCGGTGATGCCCGCAGAGATCGGCGGCGTCAAGCAATACCTCTACTGCACGTTGAAGGGACCCCTGGGTGTCGACGCCGCCGACGGCCGCCTGCTCTGGACGTTTCCCTGGAAGTTCAACGTCGCGGTTCCCGTCTCGCCCCTGTCCATTGCCGGAGGTCTGATCTTCCAGACCAGCTGCTACGATGCGGGAACGGTGATGATCCGCGTCAAACGCGACGGTGACGCCTTCACCGCAGAGAAGGTCTTCAGCCTCACGACGAGCGAGTGGAATTCCGAGACGCACACGCCCATCTGCCACCAGAACCACCTGTTTGCGGTGGGGAAGAAACGCCGCGGGCTCTTTACCTGCCTGGATCTGAGTGGAAAGCAGGTCTGGACGAGCAAGGGGCACTCGAGTTTCGGGTTGGGCAGCTACATCCTGGCCGACGGGATGTTCTTTGTTCTGGAAGGCAATACGGGCATACTCCGGCTGCTGGACGCCAACACGGCCGGATACAAGGAGCTCGCCAGCGCGCAGGTTCTCGCCGGCCATGACGTGTGGGCTCCGCTGGCCCTGGCCGACGGCAAGCTGGTGATACGAGACCTGACCAGGATGGTGTGTATTGACGTGGGCGGCGGGACCGCCCCTGGGAAGTAGACCGCAACCGACGGAGCCATGCGATGAAATACCGAAAGGTCCGGATTATCGCCGGGAAGGGTTCGAAGCCCCAGCAGTTCTCCGGTGCACTGCGCGGTATCGCCGTTGACAGGGTGGGCAATATCCATGCGGTGGGTGACGAGGAGGTCAAGGTATTCGACGAGAAAGGCAAGCTTCTCCGGCGTTTCCCGACGAGGAAACCGGGGTATTGCATCGCCGTGGACGAGGACGGGACGACGTGGGTGGGCCAGGCGGGCCAGGTGGAGAAGTTCGACGCATCGGGCAAGCACCTGGCCGTATGGCGGGACGCCGACCGCATGGGCCTCGTAACCGCCGTCGGATTGCACGTGAAACACATCTTGCTCGCCGACGCCCAGGACCGCTGCATCCGGCGCTACGACCGGGAGGGCAAGTGGCTGAACGATATCGGCAAAGACAACAACACCAGAGGATTCCTGATCCCAAACGGACATCTGGATTTCCAGGTGGATGCCGAGGGGATCATTCATGCGGCCAATCCCGCCAAGTTTCGCGTCGAGCGGTATAATTTCGCCGGCAAGATCCTCGGGCGGTTCGGCAGGTTCGGCACACACAAACCGGAGAACTTCCCCGGCTGCTGCAACCCGACGAACATCGCACTGACGAAGGAGGGCCACGTCGTCACCACCGAGAAGGCCGGTCCCCGGATGAAGGTCTTCAGCGCCGACGGCAAGATGCTCGCCCTCGTCGGCAAGGAGGCCTTTGACGCCAAATGCAAGAACATGGACGTGGCCACCGACCTCAAGGGTCGAATCTACGTCGTCGATACCGTACGACTGCACATCTGTGTATTCGAAAAAGAGAAGCAGTAACCTGGAGACCCCAGACCATGGATCAGGAACCGACTCGTCGTGACGTTCTGAAGATCGCCGCCCGCGGGACGGGAATCGTTGCCCTTGGCGGCGTGGCCGCGTACCTTACCATCCGGTCGGGTCCGGAGGGCAGATGGCAAATTTGCCCCAACAAGTGCATCGATATCCGCAAGGATGCCACGGGCGTCGAGGTTTGCGACCTGTGCGCGGCTTCCTGCGTTCTTCCGCTGTCGGCCGTGCGCGCCGTGAACGAATACAGCGAATGCGGGCGGTGCTGTATCTGCCCCGCGTATTACGACGTCACCAGCGAGGTGGGGGACGACGGCCTGCCGAGCCGCAAGCTCTGTCCCCGAGACGCGATCACGCGCACGGCCATCGGCGAGGTCGACATGGACGATCCGCTCAACAACTTTTACGAGTACGTCATCGACGAGGCCAAGTGCAACGGATGCGGTAGGTGCGTGATGGGGTGCAAGGAGCCGGCCGGCCTGGGCTCGGTCAGGCTCGAGGTGCGAAACGACCTCTGCCTCGACTGCAATCGCTGTTCCATCGCCATGGCCTGTCCGCACGATGCCATGGTTCGCGAGAGCACCGACCTCACCAAAGCGGAGGCGTAGATGACGGAGCACCGGCTTCCGGGTCTGCTGCGCGGGATTTTCGTTCGATCGCTGAGGATTGGAATCCTCTCCACCGTCATGTGGGTCGCCGTGTCGGCGGTTCCGGGCACCTTGGCCCAGGCACAGTACCAGCGCGAGGTCAACATTGTTCCGAGCGAAGAGGACATCGGCAGCGGCTACAAGACCCCCCCGGTGCAGAGGCCGTTGCCGCGTGCGGTGTGGTGGAGCGTCGTGGACGTCTGCCTGCTGGTCGTGGCACTCGGCCTCTCCTCGTGGATCGTTCTGCGGCGTCGCAGCCGCATCGGGTTCGTGGTTCTGGCAATCTGCAGTCTGTATTACTTCGGCTTTCACCGACAGGGGTGCGTTTGCCCGATCGGCGCCATTCAGAACGTGGCAGTCGCCCTGACGGTTCCGAGGTACGTCGTCCCCTATGTGGTGATCCTCTTCTTCATCCTGCCCCTGGTCCTCGCGCTCTTGTTCGGACGCGTATTCTGCGGCGGTGTCTGTCCGCTCGGCGCGATCCAGGAACTGGTGCTTCTCAAGCCGGTCCGGGTTCCGCGGCGGCTGGACAAAATGCTGGGGCTGCTGAAGTACGTCTACTTGGGCCTCGCCATCTACTTCGCGGTGCAACCGATCGCCTACCGGGACTTCATCATCTGCCGGTTCGACCCGTTCGTTGGATTGTTCCGGTTCAACGGGTCATCCGGCGTGCTCATGTTCGGCGGGGCGCTGCTGATTCTGGGCCTGTTCGTGGGGCGCCCCTATTGCCGCTACCTGTGTCCGTACGGCGGCCTGCTGTCGATCCTGTCTCGGTTCTCCTGGCGCGGTGTGACCGTCGCCGGGGGCAAGGAGCGCGATTGCGGGCTCTGTATCGGCTCGTGCCCGTACGGGGCCATCGAGAACATGCGCGCGATCCGGTCTTCCTGTCTCTTCTGTGCCCGGTGCTTCAAGGCATGCCCGGACGAAGCCGTGATGCAGGAAGCCGACCCGGCCGCCGGTTCAGATGACGGGGACAGGGGATGATCCGGATGTCGCGCAGCGTCCTGCGAAACCTGGCACGAGTCATCGGCTTGTCCACCGCAATCGTCATCTTCGCCTGCATGGTGCTCCTCGTGGTCGGCCACGTCCAATCGGCCCGGAACGCGCCGCGCGACAAGGCACGGATCGAGACCCTGGAGCAAGCCGCCCGGAAAGACGGCTCGCAGACACCCGTGCTCAGGGAAGAACTCGATCGCCAGACCGAGGCGTCGCTCGACCGAAAGGCCACCGTCGGTCGCATTGTCATCGTGCTCATCGTCGCGTCCATCGTCTTTCTTCTGTGCGCCAAGACCTTGACCGCGATCCTCGGCCGTCGCCCCCCGGCAATGAGCGAAATCGTCGCACACTGCGCGGGGGCTGCCCCGGGGAAGAGGACGCGACGCCGCAAGGCTGCCTCCTGTACCACGTGCCGGGACGCGGGAGAGACGGCAGCTCCGGCCGATCTCGCATTCGTGGATGAAGCCATCCATCGCATTGGCCGGAGCAAGGAAGCGGTGATACCCCTCCTCCATGCGATCCAGGCCCACGAGCGCTACCTGCCCGCGGCCGCCCTGCGACGGATCTGCGAGCGGACGGAGATCACGCCGGCACAGATCACGGGAGTATCGTCGTTCTATTCCCAGTTCCGTACGTCGCCGGTGGGCGACCATATTGTCAAGGCGTGCCACGGGACGGCGTGCCACGTGGCCGGATCGCCGGCCATCACCGAGGAGATCCACCGTCACCTCGACATCCAACCGGGCGCCGACACCGATCCGCAGCGACGGTTCACCGTGGAGAACGTCGCCTGTCTGGGTTGCTGCACCCTGGCCCCGGTTGTGCAGATCGAAGAGACGACATACGGCCACCTCGCGCCGGACACGGTGGGCGGAGTGCTCGACGATTTCCTCGAGTTGAACAGTGCCCGGACGGGGCGGAGCGAGAAGGCGGCCGTGGTGAGGCACCATGGCGACGATTCTCTACTCGGAGAAATCCGCGTCGGACTGGACTCCTGCTGCGTGGCCGGCGGGAGCGCCGGGGTCCACAAGGCGCTCACGGAAGCGGTGGTGGCCACCGGTGCAGCGGCCATGGTCAAGCACGTCGGCTGCCAGGGCATGTGCAGCCTGACGCCTCTGGTGGAAATCGTGCAGCCGGGTAGGCCGCCCGTCCTCTACACATCCGTCGTCCCGGAGGATGCCAGGGCCATCGTCGGCCGTCATTTCAAGCCCCGGGGTATTACAAGAAAACTGAAAGGCTCGGCGTTGACCGCGCTGGAACGCCTGCAGAAAGACCCGACCCACGACCGCGTCACGCGCTGCTCCACCGACTACCGGGATCCCGTGATCTCGGCCTTCCTCGGCCGGCAGAAACAGATCACCACCGAGCACTGCAACCACTGCGATCCCACCGACCTGGACGACTACGTGCGCCTCGGCGGGTTTGACGCCCTGAAGCGATGCCTGGCGGAACGCTCCCCCGAGGAGATCGTCGAGGAGATCCGCCGCAGCGGGCTGCGGGGGAGGGGCGGCGCGGGCTACCCCACAGCCGAGAAGTGGTCAAAGGTGCAACGGGCCGAGGGGTCGGTGAAATACGTCGTCGTGAACGGCGACGAGGGGGACCCGGGCGCATTCATGGATCGCATGCTCATGGAATCGGTCCCCTTCCGGGTCATCGAGGGGGCGGCCATCGCGGCCCACTGTGTCGGGGCCAAGGAGGGCTACTTCTACATCCGGGCGGAATATCCGCTGGCCACAAGACGAATCAAGGAAGCGCTTCGCTTGTGCGAGGAACGTGGCCTCATCGGCGCGACGGTGCTCCTGACGGTCATGGAGGGCGCCGGCGCCTTCGTGTGTGGTGAGGAGACGGCGCTGCTCAGGTCCATCGAGGGAGACCGCGGATCGCCGCGGATTCGCCCGCCGTTCCCCTCGGAGAGCGGGCTCCGGGGCATGCCCACGCTGGTGAACAACGTCGAGACCCTGGCCACGATCCCCTGGATCCTCCAGAGCGGCTCGGCGGCGTTCAAGGCGATGGGCACGGCCACGAGCAAGGGCACGAAGGTCTTCTCTCTTGCCGGCAAGGTCCGGCGCGGCGGCCTCATCGAGGTGCCCATGGGTGTCACCCTCCACGACATCGTCCATGAGATCGGGGGCGGGATCCGGGACGGCCGCGCTTTCAAGGCCGTCCAGATCGGCGGCCCCTCAGGCGGCTGCGTACCGGCCGACCTGGCGGGCACCCCGGTGGACTTCGAGGCCCTCACAGAGGTCGGAGCCATCATGGGTTCGGGCGGACTGGTCGTGCTGGATGATTCGGACTGCATGGTGGACGTCGCGCGCTACTTCCTCTCCTTCACCGAGGATCAGTCCTGCGGGAAGTGCACATTCTGCCGCATCGGAACGAAGCGCATGCTGGAAATCCTGGACCGGCTCTGCGCGGGCGAGGGGAGGCCGGGCGACCTGGAAGTCCTCGAGCGAACGGCGGCGCAGGTGAGCCGCGGGAGCGTGTGCGGTCTGGGCAAGACGGCTCCCAATCCGGTCCTGTCCACGCTACACCATTTCCGCGACGAGTACGAGGCGCACATCCAGGGGCGCTGCCCGGCCGGCAAGTGCAAGGCCTTGATCACGATCCAGATCACCGACAGGTGCGTCGGCTGCACCTTGTGTGCACAGCGCTGCCCGGTCGAGGCCATTGCCTACACGCCCTATGAGAAGCATGAAATCGATCCGGAAAAATGCACGCGCTGCGGCACCTGCTTGAATCGGTGCCCGGAAAAAGCAATCGAGGTGACATAGAAGATGCCGCGAGTGGTGATCGATGGACTCAAGGTCGAGGTGCCCGAGGGCGCCACGATCCTGGATGCGGCGCGGGCCCTGGACGTGGACATCCCCACGCTGTGTTTCCTGGAGGGCCTCGAGGCCGAGACGTCCTGCATGATCTGTCTGGTGAAGGTCAAGGACCCGGACCGGCTGGTCCCGGCCTGCGCCACCGCGGTCCAGGACGGCATGTACGTCGAGAACGACACCGAGGAGATCCGGGACATCCGCCGGGCCGGCCTGGAGCTGATCCTGAGCGACCACCTCGGGGACTGCACGGCTCCGTGCCACAGCACGTGCCCGGCCGACATGAACATCCCGCTCATGCTGACCCAGGTCGAAGCCGGAGACCTGGCCGGCGCCATCGCCACCGTCAAGAAGGACATCGCCCTGCCGGCGGTGCTGGGGCGCGTGTGCCCCGACCTGTGTGAGCGCACGTGCCGGCGCGGTATGATCGACAGCCCCGTGTCGATCTGCCTCGTCAAGCGTCACGTGGCGGACGCGGACCTGGCCGGGGAGGAGCCCTACCTGCCGGAATGCAAGCCCTCGACCGGCCGCAGGGTGGCCATTGTGGGCGCGGGGCCGGCCGGGGTCACGGCCGCGTTTCACCTGCAGCAGGCGGGCCATGCGTGCACCGTGTTCGATGAGCAAATAAAACCGGGCGGCCATCTGCGGCGGCGGTTCACCCCGGACGAGCTGCCCAGGGAGGTCCTCGACGCCGAGATCGCCGTCATCGAGAAGCAGGGTGTGCAGTTCAAGCTGGAAACACACATCGGCCCGGACGACCTCGAGGAACTCCGCGAACGGTTCGACGCAGTCCTGGTCGCCGTCGGCGCACTCACCGGGGCCAATCCCTTCGGCCTCCCGGTGAAAAAGGACCGCCTGCAGATCAACTCCAGGACCCACGAGACGTCCCTACCGGGTCTCTTTGCCGCCGGCGATGCAGTGCAGCCCGGCGACCTGGTCGTTCGCAACGTGGCCAGCGGAAAGGCCGCCGCCATCTGCATCGACCAGTTCCTCGGCGGCACGGGCGCCACGGGATCTCCCCGGATGTTCTCCGTCCGCATCGGCCACGTGCAGGAAGACGAGGTGGCGGGCCTCAAGAGCAGCGCCGCCGGCCACGACCGGGTGTCGCCCTCGGAGGCGCCCGGCGGGGGCCTTTCTCACCGGGAAGCGCAATCGGAATCCGGGCGCTGCCTCCACTGCGAATGCAGCCAGGGGCATCACTGCAAGCTCCGGCAATACGCCCAGAGGTACAGCGCCCGCGCCAACCGCTACGCCTCCAAGCGCCGGCCCCTGGAGCGTTACCACCCGCAGGGGGAAATCGTCTTCGAGCCCGGCAAGTGCATCCTGTGCGGCCTGTGCATCCAGATCGCCACCAAGGCCCGCGAGCCGCTGGGCCTGGCATTCATCGGCCGCGGCTTCGACATGCGGGTGGGCGTTCCGTTCGAGAGGTCCATGGACGAGGCGCTGAAGACCACGGCGAAACAATGCATCGAAGCCTGTCCGACCGGCGCCCTGGCCTGGAGGCCGCGATACTGACATTACCGTCAGGTCAATCGCAACGCCCGGCGGATCTCTTGAACAGTTGACTTCAAGCAACCAACTTCTCGAGCAATCCGGGGCCAGGAAGAAACGTAAATATTCAGTGATCAGGTATTCGATTTCCGCGTAAATGAAGTGCGCGGAG
>CAZAKZ010000206.1:0-8425 GCA_964485695.1 uncultured Planctomycetota bacterium
GGCCGCGACCACGGTGGGGGCCGAGAGGACGGCAGGGGGCTTAACGGCATTGGCCCTCGAGGAGGCGCGGGAGATCCACAGGCGTCTCCACGAAGAGGCCCAGGCCGCCATGGACGAGGTTCGCCGCGGCGGCAGCGCATTGCTGAGGAAGGAGGCCGAGGCGTGCATCGCGCGCCTGAGGAAGACGGCTGACAGGGCGGGATCGGGCAGCCGCCTGGCCGCCACCCTCGGTTCCTTCGTCGAGAAACTGCTCAAGAGCTACGAGGGCTCCGCCTACCTGGGCGTGATCTTCGACCGGTCCTACGAGGGCAAGGGGGCCCGGGTCCGGTGGATCTACCCCCGATCCGCGGCCCACCGCTACGGCCTCAGGCAGGGCGACGTGATCCTGGAGGTTGCGGGCCGGGAAATCCCGCGCGGCCAGGCCCTGAACACCGCCCTGCGCAGGTGGAAGCCGGGACACAAGGTCAAGATGAAGATCCGGCGCGCGGGCCAGGACGGCGCCCTGGAGACCCTGGACGTTGTCCTGGGGCGGAGGATCTGATCGGGATCCTCGTCGGAAAAGTCCATGGGTGCAGCGACGTAGACGCCGATTTCTGCGGACCAAGAAGATGAGGTTCCCGGACCAGGCGCGTGATATACTACGAACTGGGACCCAAGTCGTGGAGTGAATGCAATGAGCCGACGTCGCTACATCAGGTTTCGGTTCGACGAGAAAAAGACGGTCCAGGCTGCCGGCCTACTCCTCAGCAGCGCCGGCGGATATCTCAACTACATGCAGCTGATCAAGCTCCTCTATCTCGCCGATCGAGAGCACCTTCGTCTCTACGGATTTCCGATCACGGGAGGGAGCTACGCGGCCTTGCCCTACGGACCTGTGATCGAGGAGGTGAAGGAGCGTATCCTGGAGACGCCCACGAGCTACTGGTCAGAGCACATCTCTCCTCCTGCCGATTTCGAGGTCAAGCTCCTCGAGGATCCTGGTGACGATGATTTGACCGATGCGGAGGTCGAGGTGCTACAGGGTGTGGTCACGCGGTTCCTCTCCATGCACCCGTTCGAACTCGTCATATACACCCACAAGGAACTTCCGGAGTGGAGGGATCCTGAAGGGAGCTCTTTCACGATCTGGGCTGAGGACATCCTCGATGCGCTCGGGATGAACGATGATGAAATCGAGGCTGTTTTCCAATCTGCCGTCGAGCGTGAAGCAGTCGACCAGATATTTACCCGCGATACGTCCATTTGATCCGTGTGCCAGTCATCCTACCACCGAGGCCAGGCATTCGTTGGCCAGGACTCGCACCTGTGGTTCATCCTTTCCGATCCGGTCCAGGACTCTGACCGCATTCTCGTGGTCAACGCGACCACCTGGGAGGGGAGCTACTACAAGGATCCCACGTGCATCCTGGATGTCGGCGATCATGATTTCTTCAATCACAAGTCCTTCATGTATTACGGGGGAGCTCGCCTTCTCAGGGCAGAACAAGTTGATCGGCTTCTCCTCATGGATCAAGGAGATGCCTCTGCCGAGCTCCTCACGCGAATCACCCGTGGCGCAGTCTGCACCCGACAGCTGCGGCGAGGGTATCGCCGACTTCTATTGGAGCAAGGTATTCTCGATCGTGGAGTGGAGTGATGCGGGAACGGGGGGGTGTCCCGGATTCTCTTCATTGCCCAACCCATTCCTGGATTTCACGGCCGGGATTCCGATTTCCTGTTCGAGTCCCTGGGAGGACAGGAAGGTCTCCGGGGCCGGAGTCCTCCTGCACGCTTCCGCTCGGCTGGGAGGCCCTTCTCCGTCAACGCCCGTCGGACCCGGAACCGCTACGTCCGCCGCGTCCACCGGCGCCGCGACCGTCCCGGCCGACGCTGCCTCGGTCCCCTCCGCGGCCGGTGGACAGGGCCTCACGCTTGATGCGGTTGATCTCCATGTCCAGGGCTGCCACGTTCACCTCGTCCGTCTCGTCCCCGGGGGTTCCTCCCAGGAGGTCGATGGCCGTGTCCAGGACCTGCACCAGGGCCGGATTCTTCTTCTCTGACTTCCGCACCTTCAGCAGGATGGGCAGCGCCTCTTTGGCCCGCATCCGGGCCAGGCCGAGGATGGCGGCGGACCGCACCAGCAGGTCGCCTTTCTTGCGAGCCCGGGCCAGGAGCTTCTTGTAGATGGCCTTGTTGTCGGGCCGGGCCGCGGCCAGGGTGGCCAGCACTTTGATGGGGGGCTGTTTGTGCGTCACCAGCTTGTTCAGGTGGGTGAGGGCCTCCTTGAAGGCGAGGGAGTATCTGTCCAGCACCTTGATCAGGGACCGGAGCGGGGCCTCCACCTTCTCGACCTTGGCCCGCTTGCTCACGGGTTTGAGGAAATCCTTGTAAGGCGCGGACCGGGCGAACACCTCCAGGACACCGCGGCGCATGCGGGGCTTCTTGTGGCCCATGTAGGGTACCAGGAGGGAAAGCGCCCCTTCGGTTCCTGCCGCGGTGATGGCCGCCAGGCAGTCGAGACTCTTCAGGTAGTCCTTCCGGGACTTCAGGTAGATCGACGCGGCCTCTTTGACCTTCCTGTTGTCCTTGTCCGCGGAGAGGATTTCCAGAGCCTTCTTGAACGCCTCCATCCGGGCGGCTTCGTTCTTGCCCTTCAGGGCCTTGACCACGCTGTCCACGTCCTCGCCGGCCCTCCGGGCCGGAGCGTCACCCCGGAACCGGGCCAGGGAATCCGTCAGGATGTGAGCAAACTCCTTGGGTTTTCGCTCCAGGTAAAATCGGTGGAGGATGCGCCCCTCGGCGTCGAGAATCAGGTGCTGGGGAGAGACAATGACCCCCTGCCCCTTGAAGTATTTTTCCCGGACGGCGGCGGTCACGGACTTGAGCGACCGGTAGCTGATCCTGCCGAAGTGCCGGCAGATCTCGGTTTCGTCCAGGACGTCCACGGGCTTGGGATGGTTCCCGGCGAGGACGCACACGTAGTTCCTGGATATCTTCACCACCCCGGGATCGCGGTAGCAGGTGGTGGCCATGCGCTGATTGGCGTCGTACTTCTCCTTCTCGGTCCGGTTGTCGTACCGGTTGTTGACGGCCACGAGCACCGGGGCCTTGCGTATCCCGGCATCCTTCAGCGCCTTTTCCAGGCTTCCCACCCAGTGGATTTGCCGGGTGTCATCGGCCCGGGCCGGTCCCACTCCCACCACCACCATCCAGGCCAGTGCAGCGATGATTGAACGTCTCATGGCTTTCTCCAGGCTGATTCCGGTTCGAACACCTAGACTTGACGGACACGATCATATCCTCTGGCATCCATTCCGGACAGGAAAATCACGAGGATCCTGCCCCCTTCCGGGGCGGTTCGTCCGCCCGGCCGCCGCCCACCGGGATCCCGGCCCGGGCCGCGTGAACCATGGCCAGGAAGCGGTAGACCATGTGCGCGAACTTGGTGAAGGGCAGCAGCAGGATCACCTCGAACACCGCCACCAGGTGGACGAAGTAGAGGCCGTACGCGAGGGCCGCGTAGCCGGCGGGGACGGGATCGGGCTCCGTGATGAGGCGCAGCACCATCAGGGCCATGCCCGTGGCGCCGAGGATCAACAACAGGATCAGAAAGAACCAGTCGAACAGGACGGAGTCACGGCCGCGGTCCTGTCTCACGCGGTCCACCATCATCCAGACGATCCCCACACACAGCGCCACACCCGACACGTTGCCCAGGATCTTCAGGGGATGCCACAGGGAGAGCGGATACAGTCCCATCCAGGCCAGCGGCGCCACCACCGACGTCACCACGAAGAGGCCGGCGAAGCCGTAGAACACCAGGAGATGGCTCACCGATCGGGCGCGGGCCTCCACGCAGAAGCGGAACCGCGAGTGAAACAGCACCTCCTTCACGGCGCCGAGGACGCTCTTCCGGGTGGAAGCGCCGGCCGGAGGTGGGGGGGTGCCGGCGGAGAGGGCCCGCCAGAAGCGCCGGCCGCTCAGGACCATGGAGAGCCCCATGAGGCCGAATCCGCCGCCGAAGAGGAGGTAGAGGGCCAGGTGGGGGACGAACCGGTCGTAGTGGATCTTCTCCGCAGAAACGCCCATACCGCCGAAGTAGGCCGCCACCGCCCAGAGCACCACGGCCCCCGCCGCGAGGTAGATCGGTATGAACCTGCTGTCGCTGGCCGTCCTCCCCAGCACCCGGGGAAAGGCGAAATACTGGATGGACCAGGCGCGGATGCCGGCCAGGACGTCGCCCGGGCGGACGCCGCGCGGGCAGTGGACGGTGCAGTCCTCGCAGTGGTGGCAGAGCCATACGTGGCAGTCCCCGGCGAGTCGGTCGGACATTCCCCACTGGGTCCAGAACATCTCCTTGCGGGGGAACGGCGCGTCGTCCGGGGAGAGCTTGCACACCACCGAACAGGTGGCGCACTGGAAGCACTTCTTCAGGGAGTCGCCCCCCAGGCCCCGGATGCTCCGGATGAAGTCCAGGTCCGGCTTGACCTTCGTGTATTCCGTCATGGTTACAGGCCCTTGAAGGGATTGGCACCGATCTTCTTGAGGGTTTTCATGAAGGCGTCGATGATGCCGGGGATCTTCTCGTAGTCGGTCATCTCGATCTCGTGGATCTGGACGCGTTCCGACTCGAGGACGAGCTGCTCCAGCTTCTCCGAGACATTTTCCATGCGTTTCACGGCCAGTTCCGACCCGTGGATGTAGTGGCACTGGTAGTCATCCCCGTGCTTGCAGGCAAACAGCAGCACGCCGTCGAAACCGGTAGCCAGGGCGTCGTTGATCCAGACCACGTTCACCGAGCCCAGGCACCGCACCGGCACGAACCGGATGTGGGGGGAATACCGGATGCGGTAGAGACCCAGGATATCCAGCACGGGGTAGGCGTCGTTCTCGCAGATCAGGCTCAGCACCCGCGGCTTTCCCTCCTCTTCTCCCGGAATCTCGATGGCCTTGATCATGGCCGAGACTATGGGGACGCTGTAGTCCTTGAAGGAGACGATGCGCTCCGGACAGGATCCCATGCAGATCCCGCAGCGCCGGCACCGGGTCGGGTTCGGCCAGGGCGTGCCCTTCTCGTCCTCGTCCAGGGCTCCGAACGGACATTCCTCGGTGCAGCGCTTGCACTGGGTGCACCGCGAGAGATGGAAGTCCGGGAAGCTGACGTCCATGGACCGCGGGTGCACCGCCATGCCCTGATCGATGAGATGGAGCGCCTGGTATGCCTTCAGGGCCGCGCCCCGGGCGTCGAAGATGGCCTCGGACGGCGTCATGGGCCGCCGGACCATGCCGGCGGCGAGGATGGCGGTACGGCGGGTCTCGTACGGGAAGCAGATGAACTCCGAATCCGGAAATCCGTACTTCGTTTCGGGCAGGTCCGTGCCCAGGCGATATCCGAGGTTCAGGATCGGATTCTCTTCGGCGCCGGCCGTGGTGGGCACCATGCCCACGGCCAGGACGACCAGGTCGGATTCGATGTGGATGGCCTCACCCAGGAAGGTGTTTTCCACGGCGACGCGTAACCGTCCGCGGTCGACCTCGTCCACCGCCGCCACGTCGCCTCGGGTGAGGAACAGGCCCGAGTGGTCCTGGACTGCCTCGTAGAGGTGCTCCAGGCGGCCGGGCATGCGGATGTCCTGGTAGACGATATAGGCCGTGGCCCCGGGGTCGTCCTTCAGGAACAGGTGCGCCTGCTTCAGACTCCGGGCGCAGCAGTCGGCCGAGCAGTAGGGCAGGTGGTCGGGGTCGCGGCTGCCTGCACACTGGAGGAAGGTGACGCTGCGCACGGACCCATTGTCCGAGGGCCGGGTGTAGCTCTTCAGAGCGGCCATGGCTTCGAACTGGCGGGCGGTGACGACGTCCGGGGTCTTGCCGTAGCCGAGGGCCCCGAGTTTCGAGGCGTCGTACGGAACGGCGCCGGTGGCGAGGACGATGGCCCCGGCGCGGAACGTCTCCCCACCCGAAAGCGTTACGTCGAAATCGCCCGGCGAGCCGGTGATGGAGCGAATCGTCCTCCCCTTGTGGACCGTGACGTTGTCGTGGCGCTCCACGGCCGCCCCCAGCGACGGCACCGGACTGTGGGTCGGCTCATCAAAGGGCGGTTCCACGGGCAGGTCCGCGGCCAGGCCCCTTCCCCAGCCGCCCAGGTCCTCCTCCTTTTCCACCACCACGGTCTCGGTGCCCAGATCCGCCAGGCTCAGTGCGGCCGTCAGGCCGGCCAGGCCCCCACCCACCACCAGGACGGCCTTGCTGAACGCCTCGGGCTCCGGGTGGCGGCCCGGCTCCTCGGTCTTGCGCACTTTCGCGACCGCCATGCGCACCATGTCCACGGCCAGATCTTCGGTGTCCTCGTGGCCCGGCTCGTGGCTCCAGGCCGCGTGTTCGCGGAAAGGCAACCGCTCGAGGAATACCCCGTCGGGTACCGGCAGGTCCGGCCCGTGGCGGGGAGAACAGGCCGCGATGACCACCCGGTTCAGACTCTCGTGGGCGATGTCGCCCAGGACACAATCGGTGCCCTCGCTCCCGCAGAGCGTCTCGTGCCTGCGGCACACCGTGGCCCCGCACTCCTTCACGGCAGCGGCCTCCACCTTCTCCAGGTCGACGGCTTCACCGATGCCGCAGCCGGAGCAGATGTATACGCCGAGACGGTCTTCCATGGATTCTCCTCCGTCACTGGGTCGCGATGAGGGCCTTCAATGCCGCACCCGTGGCCTCCTGGACGCAGGTGCCCACGTCGGCGGGCCGGGCGCACATGCCCGTGCCGAACACACCGTTGCCGTCGCCGACGATGTAGCCGTACTCGTCAGTGGGGAGGTCCACCGGCAGCGCGCAGGGGAGCCGATCCGGTATCACTCCGATGGCCAGGACCACCAGGTCAAACGGCTTCCGGACGCGACGACCCCCCATGATGTCCTCCACCACGATTAGCACCGGGCTGCGCCTCTCCTGGGTGACCTCGGCCACCCGGCCCCGGGTCAGGGTGATGTGGTCGTCGGTCTGGATGCGATTCACCAGGTAATCCTCGAGGCGACCCGAGGCGCGCAGGTCGATGTAGAACACCTCGACAAGGGCTTCCGGGTCGGCGTTCCGGACGTAGAGTGCCTGCTTGAACGAGGCCATGCAGCACACATTCGAGCAGTAGGCCACGTGGTTCACATTGCGGCTTCCGGCGCACAGGATGAAGGCGACCCTGGCGGCGGGCTTGCCGTCGGACAGGCGCTTGATCCGGCCCCCCGTGGGGCCGTCGGCGCACGCGAGACGCTCCATCTGGACGCTGGTGATGACGTCCGGGCATTCGTTGTAGCCCTGGATCTTCAGCTTCCGGGCGTCGTAGGGCTTCCATCCCGTGGCCAGGATGATGGCGCCGACCTGGATGTCGAACACGGTTTCTCGGGCATCGGGATCGATGCGGCCGGGCCCGCAGGCCTCAGCCAGGATCCGGAGCTGGGCGTCGGTGAGAGCGCCTTCCTCGATGTGGTACCGCATGGGGAACGCCATGACATGGGGGATGTGCAGCGCCCGGCGCGTGGAGAGTCCCAGGTTGAAGGTGTCCGGCACCTTCGGCGCGGCGTCGACGCCCTCGCCGCAAAGGCCGTACGATTCGGTGACGTAGCGCGGTGCTGTGCGCAGGGTCACCGTGAAGGCGCCCGGCTCGCCCTTCACCGCGCGCACCTCGGTGCGGGGCAGAACGCGGATGCGCCGGTTCCTGCGGATTCGCTGGTAGTTGACCTCCAGGCCGCAGGCCGGCGGACACATCTTCGGGTAATACAGCTTGAACCGAGCCACCCACCCGCCCAGGCTGGCTTCCTTTTCCACCAGGTAGACGTCCCGGCCCGCCTCGGCCGCCTCCACGGCGGCGGTCATGCCGCTGATGCCGCCCCCCACCACCAGGATGCTCTTCGGCGAACCGGAGGTCTGGATCTCGCTCACCTTGCACTCTCCATTCTCGTCACGGTGAAGCAGGGCTTCCCTGTCATTGAAGGAAGCTCGGATCAGGTGAGGAGGTCGTAGGGCGTGTAGACGTTCTCGAGGATTGTCTCCATCTCGTTGATATTGAACGCCCTGAGGGTTTCGGTCCGGACGTTGCCCAGGACGCCGAGGCTGAAGGCGAGGGCAGCGGCAGAGTCGTCGTCCTTCGCTTCGAAGACGTGGACGAGGTCGTACCGTCCGACGGTCCAGTAGGTGTCCTTGATGGTGATGCCCTTGGACTCGATCTTCTCGGAAAAGACCCGGGCTCGCTTGGTGGTGGCTTTCAGGTTCTTCAACCCTTCCTGGGTGAAAGTGACCAGGCAGACATAGTTTGGCATGATCGTCCTCCTCTGGATCTGGGGCCCGAACCCGTTGTGAACTCGACCTTGCAGGCGGGGGGTGCGGGCGCCCACGACCCTGTGGGGAGGGCCAATGCCGTTAAGCTCCAGGAGGCTGCGGACTGAAGCGCGTCCTGCTCGTT
>CAZAKZ010000207.1:0-8369 GCA_964485695.1 uncultured Planctomycetota bacterium
CGACGATGTACAGGGGGCGGCTCTGGACCATGCGCCAGTATGCCGGGTTCGGCACAGCCGACGAGTCCAATCGCCGCTACAAGTACCTTCTGGAGCAGGGGCAGACAGGGCTTTCCGTCGCATTCGATCTGCCCACGCAGATCGGCTATGACTCCGATCACAAGCTCTGCGTCGGCGAGGTGGGCAAGGTCGGGGTGGCCATCGACTCGCTACGCGACATGGAAACTCTCTTCGATGGCATACCGCTCGACAAGGTATCCACATCCATGACGATCAATTCGCCGGCGGCCGTGCTGCTGGCCATGTACATTGCGGTCGGAGAGAAGCAGGGGATCTCAAAGGACCGGATGCGCGGCACGATCCAGAACGACATTCTGAAAGAGTACGTGGCGCGCGGCACCTACATCTTTCCGCCCGAACCCTCGATGCGGCTGATCACCAACATCTTCGAGTACTGCACCGCGGAGGTTCCCAACTGGAACACCATCAGCATCTCCGGCTACCACATCAGGGAAGCCGGTTCCAATGCCGTGCAGGAAGTCGCGTTCACCCTTGCCAACGGCATCGAATACGTGCAGGCCGCCGTTGATGCGGGACTTGACGTGGACCTCTTCGCGCGCCGCCTGTCTTTCTTCTTCTGCGCCTGCAGCGATCTGTTCGAAGAGGTCGCCAAGTTCAGGGCCGCCAGGAGAGTATGGGCGGGAATCATGAAGAACAGGTTCAAGGCCCGCAATCCGAAATCGATGATGCTGCGCTTCCACACGCAGACGGCCGGTTCCGCCCTGACCGCGCAACAGCCGGACAACAACATCGTCAGAGTTGCCATGCACTCGCTGGCCGCCGTCCTTGGCGGAACACAGAGTCTCCACACCAATTCCCGCGACGAAGCGCTCGCGCTCCCTTCGGAGGATTCGGTGAGAATTGCCCTCAGAACGCAGCAGATCCTGGCCCACGAGTCAGGCGTGGCCGATACGATCGATCCGCTGGCCGGTTCCTACTACGTGGAATCGTTGACGGACACGATCGAAGAGAAGGCCCTGGAATACATCGAAAAGATCGACGAAACGGGCGGCATGGTCAGGGCGATCGAGAAGGGCTACGTGCAGAGAGAAATCCAGGACGCTGCGTACAGGTATCAGAAGGATATCGAAAACAATGAGAGAGTGATCGTAGGCGTCAACAAGTTCACACGGGAAGAAGAGCAATCGAGAGAACTTCTGACGGTTGATCCGTCTTTGCAAGACCTGCAGGTGCAGAAGCTGGAGAAGCTGAAGCAGGAGAGGAACGGCGTGGAGGTGGAGCGGAAGCTCGAGGCCCTGAAATCGGGTGCGGCTCGAGCGGACGTCAACCTGATGCCGCTGATCCTCGATGCCGTGAAGGAATACGCTTCGCTTGGTGAAATCTGCAGCGTCCTGCGCGAGGAATTCGGCGAATACCGGGAGTCGGTGGTGATATGAGGTGTGGGTTGCGAAGAGAGGGAACAGTCGAGGTTCTCACAGAACTGGCGGAGGCGGGGGAGACGGTTGACGACTAGGGACGACGATTACGGTTTGCGATGAGACCGGCTCCCAATCGTCCACCCTTATCGTCGCCCGTAATCGTTCGCCGGAGGAACAGGAGATCGGCATGACCGGGAAAAAAGTGCGCATTCTGATCGCGAAACCGGGGCTGGATGGACATGACCGAGGCGCGAAGTACGTTGCGCGTGCGCTCAGGGATTCGGGCTACGAGGTCATATACACCGGAATTCGCCAGACTCCCGAAGCCATTGTCAAGACGGCGATTCAGGAGGACGTCGGCTTCGTCGGCTTGAGTGTTCTTTCCGGTGCGCACAGGGAGCTCTTCTCGAGGGTTGTGGAGCTTCTCAATGAGAATGACGCCGGGGATATCATCGTATTCGGGGGCGGAACCATACCGGCGGACGACATGCCGTTTCTGACGGAGAAGGGGGTACGGGCCGTCTTCACGCCGGGAACGCACACGGAAGATATCATCGATTTCATCGAGTCCTGTCAGGCGCCGGCCGGTAGCTCATGAGCACTGTTGACGGGGTCTTTTCCGGAAACGCGAGAGCGCTTGCCCGGGCAATTACCGTGGTCGAGGACGGCGGTCGCGAGCGGGACGACCTGATACGGAGTCTTCGCGGGCGGACGGGGAACGCAATTCTTGTCGGGGTTACGGGGCCGCCCGGGTCGGGAAAGAGCACGCTGGTCGACAGACTTATCGAGAGAGAGCTCCGGCAAAACCGCGAAGTAGCGGTGCTTGCCGTCGATCCAACTTCCCCCTTCTCGGGCGGGGCGCTTCTTGGGGACCGGCTTCGGATGCAGGAACACGCGGAGAACCCGCGGGTGTTCATTCGGTCCATGGCGTCTCGCGGACACCTGGGAGGAATCTCGTCGGCAACGGGAGACGCGATCAAGGTTCTGGATGCCGCCGGCTACGACACCGTCATGATCGAAACCACCGGCGTCGGGCAAACGGAGATCGAGATCGTCAAGTTCGCGGACATTGTCCTGCTCGTCCTTGTGCCGGGCATGGGTGACGAGATCCAGGCGATGAAAGCCGGAGTCATGGAAATCGCCGACATATTTGTGGTCAACAAGAAAGATCTGGATGGTGCGGAGAGACTCAAGACGGAGATTGGTTTTGTGCTCGGTATGAAGCCGCAAAATGGGGGTCGGGAAGAGAACCCCGTGCTGATGGTTTCCGGCACGAGGGACGAAGGCATCGACGAGCTGGCGCGGGAGATTTCAGGGTTTCTCACTCGGGCGGACAAGTCAGGGCTTCTGGTTCGCAAGAGAAAGGACCGTATCGCCCAGGAATTGCGGAACACGGTAATGGACCGTGTGCATGAATACGTGGAGGAGAAAGCCGTGCTCTCGCAAAAGCTCGCGGAATGGACGGAGCGCGTGTACGAAGGGCAAACGGACGCCTCCACTCTTGTAGAATCGGAACTGAGCGATCTATTTCGCAGACAATGACGGGAGTTGCTTCATGATAGAGAAAATCCACCACATCGGAATTGCCGTCTCGTCTCTCGACGAACGAATCCCTTTCTACCGGGATATGCTGGGGCTCGAGATGAAGGGTACGGAGGTAATTGCGGAACAGAAGGTGAGAACGGCGATGTTCGAGACGGCTGGCGTGAATGTCGAGCTCCTGGAGCCAACGTCGGAGGAAAGCCCGATCGCCAGGTTCATCGAGAAGAGAGGAGAAGGCATTCACCACATTGCCTATCAGACAGGGGACATCGTTCAGAGTATCGCGTCCTTGAAGGACAAGGGGATCCGGATGATCGACGAAGTGCCGCGGCACGGCGTGCACGGAACGAGCATCGCCTTTCTTCACCCGAAAGCAACCGGTGGGGTTTTGACAGAGCTGACGGAACTGCCGCGGTAAGAGGAGAAGACCAAATGCTGCCGCCTTCGCCTCGCCGAGAAGCTGGCGGGACAAGAGGGGCGGGGATTCCCTGAATCCGTCCAGCCTGGAATTCCACCCACTTTCTTCGCTTGTACCCGCGTTCTTCCCAGGCTCTTTACAGGCTTGATCATCCCAGAGCCGTATGATACTGTCTCCGCTTCCGCTTCCATGGATTGGTCGGCAATTCGCCCAAAGAACACCCTCCAAGGCGCTTGACGAATGCCCCGGAACTGTGGGGCAAAGGTAAGAGAGAGCATGAAACACTGGCGCATGCCGCTTGACGCCAATGGGCAGGAAGTCGTAGTCGGCAAGGTCAATATTCTGGACCACAGGTGCAAGGGCTGCAAGTACTGCATCGAGTTCTGCCCGAAGGACATTCTCGAGGAGTCAACGGACTTCAACGAAAAGGGGTACTACCCTCCGAGGGTCAAGGAGGAGGGCAAATGCGTGAACTGCGATTTCTGCGAAACCATATGCCCCGAGTTCGCAATCTACTGCACGGAAGAGGAACGCAGGAAGCTGAGACCGGACGACGTCATCCCGGATGCGGAACCCACCAGGCGAAGAAGGAGGCGTCGTGGAAGATAGAGCGGTACTCACCGGCACACACTTCATGAATGGGGACGATGCCTGCGCCGAAGGCGGAATGGCGGCCGGCTGCACCTTCTTCGCGGGATACCCGATCACTCCGGCAACGGAAGTCGCGGAGCGCATGGCCAAACGGCTCCCGCAGGTCAATGGCGTGTACATTCAGATGGAGGATGAGATTGCCTCCGTGGCGGCGCTCGCGGGCGCTTCGAGCGCGGGGGCGCGGGCAATGACCTCGACGTCGGGCCCCGGCTTCTCGTTGATGATGGAGAACATCGGCCTGGCCGCTATGCTCGAGACGCCGCTCGTCATCGTGAATATCATGCGGGGAGGCCCCTCGACGGGCTTGCCGACACTCGTGGGACAGGGGGATGTCATGCAGGCGCGCTGGGGCTCTCACGGCGACTACGAGATTATCGCTCTTTCCCCCGAATCACCCCAGGAATCCTTCGAACTGACCGTCGACGCGTTCAACCTGGCGGATACGTACAGAGTTCCCGTCATAATCCTGAGCGATGAGATCGTGGGACACATGATGGAAAAGGTGACCATCCCCGAGAAGGAAGCGATCGAGATACTTCCGCGCAAGCCCTTGCCGGAAAAGGAGGGTTTCATACCGTACTTACCCGCGGAGGCCGATGTTCCTCCCATGGTTTTCGCGGGCGAAGGCTATGGCCTCCACGCTACCGGCCTGACGCACGATGAATACGGCTACCCGCTGATCAAACCTGAGGCGCAAGAGCGCCTTGTACAACGGCTGGTCCGAAAGATCCGGGACAATGCGGACAAGATTGTCCGAACCGAGGAGCTCTATCTCGACGATGCGGAGGTCGTTGTCGTCTCGTACGGGTGTTCGGCCCGTACTTCGAGGGAAGTGGTGGAGGCCGCGCGCAAAGCCGGTCTCAAGGTGGGACTGCTCCGCCTCATTACCATATGGCCTTTCGCGGAAACGCAGATTCGTG
This sequence comes from uncultured Planctomycetota bacterium, assembly GCA_964485695.1. GTDB lineage: Bacteria > Planctomycetota > JAFGQW01 > JAFGQW01 > JAFGQW01 > CAZAKZ01. Next base: position 4,971 of record CAZAKZ010000207.1, read on the forward strand.
CGCTGGCTGCACAGGAGAGAGTGAAGGCCTTTGTTGTGGCGGAGATCAACTGCGGTCAGATTGCCTACGAAGTGGAACGTTGCGCGGGAGACAAGGCCGACACGGTGTTGGCCGGTTTCATGGGCGGGCGTATCTTCACTCCCGGTGAACTCTACAGGATTGTTGAGGAGACCTGCCAGTGAAACAGCGACTCATAGATGCTCCGCCGACCACCGAGAAAGTCGGCTGGCAGAAGGGACATGGCGAGCACCCACTTGACGTTTACCTCAAGGAGGGCAGAATCCCTCACATCTGGTGTGTCGGGTGCGGTATCGGGATTGCCTTCACGGCCTTTATCAAGGCGCTTCAGAAGGCGGAGTGCGACACGAAGAAGACCGTCGTGGTGTCGGGAATCGGCTGTACCGGTCGAGTTGCCGGCTACCTCAACATGGACACCTACCACACTACGCACGGGCGCCCGATTCCATTCGCAACGGGGTTGAAGCTCGCGAATCCCGAGCTCAACGTAGTTGTTTTCAGCGGCGACGGCGATCTCTTTGCCATCGGCGGCAACCACATAATCCACGCCGCCCGCAGGAACGTGGACATCACCGTGGTATGCGTCAACAACTTCAACTACGGCATGACCGGCGGGCAGGGCGGACCGACCACGCCACTCGAGGCCAGGACGACCACTACGCCTTACGGTTGCGCGGAACACCCATTCAACCTGATCCACGTGGCCAAGGCGTGCGGGGCAACATATGTCGCACGCTGGACAACGCTGCACACCCATGAAATGAGGGATTCCATGGTTGCGGCGATCAAGAAACGAGGGTTCGGCTTCGTCGAAGTGGTTTCTCCGTGCCCCACCGGCTATCTTCGCCGCAACAAGCTCGGGACACCTCTGGACATCATGCGCTACTACCGCGACAACTCGTACGTTACGGACGAGCTCGATCCCGAGGAGACCGCGCTCCCGTTCAGTCCGAGGATTGCTGTTGGTGAATTCGTCGACATCGAGAAGCCCTGCTTCCTCGACATGTACAACGAGGGCATCGTAGCCAAGGCGCAGCAACCGCCGAAACCGAAGAAGAAGCCGGAAGAAGGCGGCAAGAAAGAGTAGCATGCCGAACGATACCACACTTGAGGCCGAGAAGACCCAGGTCCGCCTGGCCGGATTCGGCGGGCAGGGGATCGTACTGTCGGGAATGATCCTCGGCAAGGCGGTTTCCCTGTTCGAGGGCGACAACGCAGTCATGACGCAGAGCTACGGCCCCGAGGCACGAGGCGGGGCCTGCAGCGCGGACGTGGTGGCCTCTGCCGGCCGGGTGGATTACCCGAAGGTGACAAGCCCGGACGTTCTCGTCCTGATGTCGGAGGAAGCGGCGCGTACCTACGGCCCTGACTGCGCGGAGGGCGCAACCGTGCTCGTCAACGAGAACCTGGTCAAGAGCGTTCCCGACCGCGCCGGCCTCAACGTGCACAAGGTTCCCGCGACGGCGATCGCTGAGGGGCTCGGGCGCGTGATCGTCGCCAACATAGTCATGCTTGGTTTCATCACGGCGGTTACCGGCATCGTGAGCTATGACTCCATGAAACAGGCCGTTCTGGACAGCATCCCGCCGGGCACCGAGGAACTCAACCTGGCTGCGTTCCAGGCCGGATACGATCACGGAACCGGGCTGGAGAAAGGGCAATCCGTTTGATGAACAGCGATCATGAAGATATGCAGAGCGACCGGCCTGAACCGAGGATCGGCGTCTACGTATGTCACTGCGGCTTGAACATCGGCGGCTCACTGGACTGCAAAGAAGTGGCCGAGTATGCCGGCACGCTGGAAAATGTGGTGTTCAGCGAGCACCAGCTCTACACGTGTTCCGAGCCGGGCCAGGAGAAGATCAAGCAGGACATCGTGGAGCACAAGCTGAACCGCATCGTCGTAGCGGCCTGCTCGCCCCGCATGCACGAGCCCACCTTCCGAAACTGCATCAAGGCGGCAGGGCTGAACCAGTATCTTCTGGAAATGGCCAATATCCGAGAGCACTGCTCGTGGGTGCATCTGCACGACAAGGAGAGCGCGACCGAAAAGGCCAAGGACCTGGTGGGCATGTCCGTGGCCCGCGCACGGCTGCTCGAACCGCAGGAAGAGGTGGACATTCCCGTCATACGGAAGGCGCTGGTGATCGGCGGTGGCGTAGCCGGGATCCAGGCGGCGCTCGATCTTGCGGACTCCGGTTACAAGGTGACGCTCGTCGAGAAGGAGCCCAGCATCGGTGGACGGATGGCGCAGATCGACAAGACGTTCCCGACCATGGATTGCTCCATCTGCATCCTGGCGCCGAAGATGGCCGAGGCGGGGCGCCACGAGAACATCGATCTGATGACGCTGACCGAGGTGAGCGATGTCAGCGGCTATGTAGGCAATTTCAACGTAACGTTGAAACACAAGGCCCGCTATGTCACCTCGGAGTGTTCGTCCTGCGGCGAGTGCACGAAGGTCTGCCCGCAGCGCGCGCCCAACGAGTTTGACATCGGGTTGGCTACCCGCAAGGCTATCTACTTGCCGTTCGCCCAGGCCGTACCTTCCAAGTACCTGATCGACATGGGGCTTTGCCTCAACAAGGATGGTGTCCGCGTGTGCGAGAAGTGTGTGGAGGTCTGTGACCGGAACTGCATAGACTTCAAGGACGAGGATACCGAGGAAACAACTGAAGTCGGCACGATCGTCGTATGTACGGGAGTAGACGTCTTTGACGCCTCCAAACTCCCCCAGTATCAGTACAAGAGAGCGCCGAACGTTATTACGAGCCTCGAATTCGAGCGCATGATCAATGCCGGGGGGCCGACGAACGGGGAGCTTATCCGCCCCTCGGATCACATGATTCCGAAGACCGTCGCATTCCTGCAGTGTATCGGCTCCCGTTCCGAGAAGAACAACCCCTACTGCAGCAACGTTTGCTGCATGAATACGATCAAAGATTCGCTTCTGATCAAGGAGCATTGGCCCGAAACGGAAATCGAGGTCTTCTACATCGATATCCGCGCCTTCGGTAAGGGTTTCGAAGATCTTCTGCAACGCGCCAAACAGTCCGGCGTCAAGTTCACCCGAGGGCTGCCGGGAGAAATCGTGCCGCTCAAGAACGGCAACCTGAGGCTGTTGGGCGAAAAGACGCTCTCGGCCTCGTTGTACAGCGTGGAAAGCGAAATGGTGATCCTCTCGGTAGGGCTTGAGCCGAGCGAGGGCAGCGAAGCGATCCGCAAGGCCCTGACGCTTTCGCAGGCCAAGGGCGGGTTCTTCATGGTTGCGCATCCGAAGCTGAGACCCGTAGACACCGCAAGTCGCGGCATATTCCTCGCGGGGTGTTCGGAAGGGCCCAAGGACATTAAGGACGCGGTGACCCAGGCCAGCGCGGCTGC
>CAZAKZ010000208.1:0-8259 GCA_964485695.1 uncultured Planctomycetota bacterium
AAGGACTTTCACCTTCCTGGCCATGTACGCTGCCTGGCGCACGGGTCCACGCCCAGAGGACGTGGTATTATTCACTCAATAAGAACGAGACCGGGATCGTGGTCGAGGTGTCCCAGGTCGGCAGCGCAGCCTATCCCCTGGTCGTGGAGGCGAAGACCGCATCGGGAAAGACGATGCGCAAGAGACTCTCCAGAACCGTGAAGGTGAACCGGCTGGCGTTTCCCACGGCGGAAGAAGTCGTGGAGGTCATAGCCGGGCCCGGAGGGATCTACCCCGACATGGACAGATCGAACAACCGGTGGCCGAAAAAGAAGAGATAGCCCTGGTGGAGCAACTCCGCCAGCGACGCCAGGGCTTGCGTAAATACAGCCTGATATCCATGTTGAACAGATCCGAGAAATCGATCCAGCGATGCACGTCCGCGCGACCTGAAGATGCATGAGTTCCTCGGTTCTTCCATGTACAATGTGCATAAACATAAACGCCGCCAACCATAACTGAGTGATGGGGAGCCGATGTCGTGCTGTTGGAATCCGCAGGGTCTCATTGAATCCGGCCCGAATTCTGATAGACTGCATTCCGCTCCTTCGGCTTTGCCCCCCGGTTTCGGATTCCACCTTGTCTATATAGCCGAGGGGAAGTGCATTGTTGCTCTACGGCCGAGGACCTCGAAGGCCGAAAAATGGAGTGGGCGATGATTGATATTCAGGAGCACGTGTACGCGGACAACCCGCTGCAGGGGCCTCCAGATGTCCGAACGCGCCTGAAGAACACCTGCTATTTCTTCCTCGGAAACGGACTGATCCAGGCGGAAGGCGGTTCGCATACAACCTTCAAGACAAACATAATTGGATTTATATCCTGGCCGGGGGAATTTCGCCTGCCTTATCCGGAAGAGGACGTCATCATGGAAGCCATAGTTTCACAGGACTGAGCTTCCTTCCGCTTCCGGCCCCGGTTTCTGGATGTTTTGCATCGAGAATAGGAGCCAAGGAATGGTGTCCAAGACCCTTTTTCTCGTCTGTAATGCCCACCTGGATCCCGTCTGGCTGTGGCAATGGGAAGAGGGCCTGGCCGAAACCCTGGCCACCTTCCGGACCGCGGCGCGGCTCTGCGAGGCTTTCGACGGATTCGTCTTCAACCACAACGAAGCTGTCCTCTACCAGTGGGTAGAAACCCATGAACCCGGACTCTTCGCGCAGATCCAGGGTCTGGTTGATAGCGGCCGGTGGTACATCATGGGTGGATGGTACTTACAGCCCGACTGTAACCTGCCATCGGGGGAATCCCTGGTCCGGCAGATCCTGTGGGGAAAACGCTACTTCCAGGAGAAGTTCAACACCGAGCCGAGGGTTGCCGTCAACCTGGATCCGTTCGGCCATACACGCGGCCTGGTCCAGATTCTGAAGAAGTCGGGCTACTCTGGATATCTCTTCTGCCGTCCCGATCCCGGAGGACTTCCGCTCCCGGGAGAGGATTTCATATGGGCGGGGTATGACGGCTCGGAAATCCTGGCCCACCGCGCGCCCGACCACTACAACTCCGAACGCGGAAAAGCCCGGGCCAAGATCAAGCGCTGGTTGGCGGCCAACAGGGACCGGCAAACCGGAATCCTGCTCTGGGGCATCGGCAATCACGGCGGAGGGCCCTCGAGAGAAGACCTGACGCGAATCGGCCAGTTGATTTCGGAGGAGAACGAGTGGGACATCCGGCATGGACGGCCGGAGGATTATTTTTGTCGGCTGGAAGCGGAGAGGGACCGCCTCCCCCGTGTCGAGCGGGATCTGAATCCGTGGGCCGTGGGCTGCTACACGTCCATGGCCCTGGTCAAGCAGAAACACCGCCTCCTGGAGAACACCTACCTCTTGACCGAGAAGATGGTGACCAATGCGGTCCTGGCAGGAGCCATCGACAATCCTGCACAAGAGCTCAGAGAGGCTCTGGAGGACCTTCTCTTCTGTGAGTTTCATGATGTGCTCCCCGGAACTTCAATCCCTGAGGTGGAGGCGGACGCCCTGCAGAGGATGGACCACGGACTGGCGATCCTCTCCCGCCTGCGGGCTCGGACCTTCTTCACTCTTCTGGGCAGCCACGCACCGGCGGCCGAAGGTGAGTTTCCCGTTTTCGCATACAATCCCCATCCCTACGAGTTGGAAGAGACCCTGGTGTGCGAACTCCAGCCTCCGGAACCGAATTTCGACAGGAGTCGCTTCCTCCTCCCGGACCTCAGGGACGGTAGCGGCAATCCCATGCCCTTCCAGCTGGAAAAGGAGAGCTGCAACATCTCCGTCGATCAGAGGAAGCGCCTCGTTTTTCGTGGAATCCTGAAACCCGCCGCCCTGACCCGGTTCTCCTGCCGGCTGCGCGAAGTCGAAGCCCTCGACGAGCCGCGGAGAAGTACGTGCACACCGCTCGTTCTGAAGTCCGATGCCTGCGAAGTGGTCATCAACCGGGAGACCGGGCTGATGGATCGCTACCGGGTTCAGGGAGTCGATTTCCTGAATCCCGAGGCCTTCAAGCCTCTGGTCATGAAGGACTATCCGGATCCCTGGGGCATGAAAGTCAGGTGTTTCAGGGACGTGGAAGGTGCCTTCTCCCTCCTGTCCGCAGAGGAGAGCGCTGGATTCGCCGGGGTCTCGCAGCCGGAGTTGAAGCCGGTCAGGGTGATCGAGGACGGATCCATCCGGACCACGGTGGAATCGCTGTTCCACTACGGGCGCTCCATGCTCTGTCTGCGGTACAGGATCCCTCGAGTCGGAAGCGAGGTGGAAGTTGATGTCCGGGTTTACTGGATGGAGAAGGACCGGATGCTGAAGCTGACCATCCCCACTTGTTTCCCGGAGGGGGCTTGCTTCGGACAGGTTGCCTACGGTGTGGAGGCATTCCACAGGGAAGACCAAGAGCATGCGGCCCAGAAATGGATCGCCGTCACCTCCCCCGACCGGAAAAGTGCATTGACCGTGATCAATGACGCCACCCACGGTTTTGATTTCATGACGGGAGAGCTGCGTCTTTCGCTCCTGCGTTCCCCGGCCTACTCCGGTCATCCGGTGAGCGACGAAATTCCCATTGTCCGCCAGGACCGGTTCGAGCCCCGGATTGACCAGGGGGAACGGCGGTTCCGGTTCTGGATGAACGCGGGTCCCGCCGAAGAGAGGTTCAACGGAATCGGTCGCGAGGCCACGGTCAAGAACGAGGCGCCACTGACCCTGTGCTGCTACCCTCCGGGCACAGGAAAGGCCTTGCCTCCGGGGGTATCCCTGTCCGACCGGGTCATCCAGCTCACCGCCCTGAAGATGGCGGAAGACGGGGATCGGCTCATCCTCCGCCTCTTCGAACCAACTGGAAAGGATAGAAATACCGTCCTGTGCATTCCCTGCATGAATCTGGAACTCGACGTGTCGCTGGCGGGCCACGAGATCAAGACACTGGCCGTGGATCTCCGATCCGGCAAGGTCACGACCGTGGATCTGCTGGAAAGGAACCCGGGTAGCGGGTAGTCGCGTCATGAGCTCAAGAGACAAGGTCCGGAAAACCCTCCAGTTCGATTCCCCACCGGGGATCCCCCGTCAGAAAGGAATATACGTGGATGAATGGGGATGCCGCTTCACCAACATCCAGGACGGCGTTATCAGCCCGTGGCCTGGTGCCTGTATATTCCGATTCCGGTCGATTACACTTCGGGTATCCGGGGACACCGGCCGAAATGAGCCGGTAGAGCTCTCGCCTCCACGAAAGGAACGAATCATGATCGTGAGATCCCGTCCATACCGGAGACTGCTTGCGGTATTCGGTCTGCTGGCCTTGTGCTGGCTCGCGGCCTTTAACGGGCCGGCTGTCACGGCCCAGAAGGCCGATGATCCCGGGAAGCCGGATCCCACCCTGGGCGAAGTGCCGCTCCCCGCGAAGAAGGGGTGGAACGCGTTCCTGGTGCACGACGCGGGCGTCGGTGTGTGGACGGTCAAGACCATGCCGTTTTTTCCACCATTCGGCACGCCCCAGATCGTGGGCCTCGATGATCAGGGCCGCTGCACCGTCCTCTACGGCTACAGCGGCAGGTGGACACCACTCCACGCCCTGCACGACGGCTACTGGCTGGGCGCCATGGCCTGGATCGACCTCGATCCCCGCCGACCCGGGTGTGAGCTCTACGTGGGAGGAAAGCGCGGCCGCATCTACCAGGTACATCCACGCGAGAGGAGTGGCGTGGAGGTTCGCGTGGTGGAGGACATCCGCGGGGAGGAGATCACCACCCTGGTGGGAGGTCGGCTCCGTGCTTCCCCGGAATCTCCACCCGCGATGTTCGTGTTCACAACGCTGGGCAGGACATACCTGGTGGATGTTCCCCCGGACGCCGCGGCCGATACCTACCGGACGCGACAGATCGCCCGGGTTCCCGGCCGGGTTCGGAATGCCGTGATGGTGGGACGACTCGACGACGGCAAGGCGCCCTGGGTGGCCACGGCCAGCCATGCAGGCGAGGTGGCCCTGGTGCGTCTCGCGGCCAGCGATCGCTTTGAGCGCAAGGTGATCCTGACCGCGCCCATGGGATTCGGCCGCCTGGCGCTCCGTGCGCAGGGGGGCGATGCTCCGCCCGTGCTCTATGTGGGGCGCGACGACGGCGCGCTCATCCGCCTCGAGCGGAACCGGGATGGGTCCTGGCGTCACGAGATGATCTACGCCGGCCCGCAGGGCATCCGGGGCGTGGTCACCGGCCGGTTCGACGCCGATCCAAAGGCGGAGTCCGTGGCGGTCTTCGGCTATTCGGGAAAGGTCCAGCTGGTGACCCGGCGGCCGGGGCAGGCGTGGACCGTGGAGACTCTCTTTAAGGACCGGGACAAGGGGCATTCCCTGGCCGTCGCCGAGCTGGACGGCCGGAACGCGACCCGGGAGATCGTGGGTTCAGGCTACGGTTGCCGGATCTTCCTGCTCAGCCGGCCACCGGGCTACGGCCTGAAGGGCGTGGCCGTGGACCCGGATCAACGCGAAGCGAAGGAGAACCCGGTGCATGTTCCGGCAGGATGCGATGCCGTGGGGAAGGACTGCGTCTGGATCGAATACGACAGGAAGAAGCTCTACGTGCCGAAGGAAATCCGGCACGGGAAGACCGGCATCGAGCTGGTGTTGATCGCGCCGGGGAAATACTGGATGGGAGCGAGCCCCGGGGACGAGAAAGCCGAAAGTGCAGAGAAGCCCCGGCATCGGGTGAAGATCGCGCAGCCGTTTTATCTCGGGAAGTACGAGGTGACAAACGGCCAGTATCGCAAGTTCAAGCCGGACCACGACAGTGGGTCGTACAAAGATCACTCGTTGAATGGAGACGGGCAGCCGGTGGTCATGGTGAAGCGGAACGATGTGAAAGCATTCTGCGACGAGTACGGATTCCGCCTGCCGACCGAGGCGGAGTGGGAGTACGCGTGCCGGGCCGGCTCCACGACGCGATACCCCTGGGGGGACTCCGGTGCAGGGGGAAAAGGATGGGCCAACTGCCTGGACCAGACCGCGAAGCGGAAATGGCCGGACTGGCCGGTGTTTTCCTGGGATGACGGATTTGCCGTGGCCTCCCCGGTGGGTGGATTCAAGGCGAATCCTTTCGGTCTGCACGACATGATCGGCAACGCCTGGGAATTGTGCTCTGACTGGTTCGATGAAACCGGATATCAGAAATGCAGCGGTGTGGATGAAGGAGGACCGGATACCGGAAAACACCACGTGCTTCGCGGGGGCTCCTGGGGCACCTTCCCGTTGCGCTGCCGGACTTCGTACCGCCACAAGCTCGACCCGTCGTCCGGCGGGGACAATTACGGATTTCGTGTCGCCAGGACTCCGTAGCCGCAGCCTGTCAGATGCACACCATGATCAGGTTGCTGATGTCCACGACTCCGGTCGCGTCCATGACCACGGCCACCCAGACGAAGTCCAGCCCGACCCTGGTTCCGATGTTGAAGTAGACATCCTTCTCGCCGTTTGAATCCAGCATCCCCTGGGAGGCGTACCCGAGAATGCCGCTCACGGCCAGGGACGTGAACAGATCCGGCGCCAGCCACAGCTCCAGCCCCTTTGGCGGGAACACGATGGGAGAGGCGGCGTAGCCGAGGAAGCTCGGCGCCAGGACGTAGAGTTTACCGGCGTGGGCCTTGCCGAAGTTCAGGTGGAAGTTCCGGTCAGTCGGCGTCTTGACCTGGGTCCAGCTGGTCAGCTGCGCCTCCTCGATCTCGCGAGCGGTGCGGTAGGAACCGACGGGCATCGAGATGATGGAAATCGCGGTTGGACTGGCAGCGGCCAGATCGGTCTTGTAGACCTTGTCATCCCCGTTGAAACAGATGTAGGCGACACGCCCCGGTGCTTCCCACGGCTCGTTCCAGACACCGGCATAGACCGAGCCCGGATTGGGGATGTTGAGCTGGATGGTCTTCTGGGTCCCGGTATTGAGGTCGACCTGCATGAAGCCCCTGAGGGTGGGATTGGCGATCCAGGTGTAGAGGTATCGGTCCTCGTGGATCAAGGCGTCTCGGATACAGGGCTGGGCAAGGGTGCATATCACGGCGGGAGCCAGGGTGGTCGGGCTCGTCTGGAGCGCCCATCTCGTCACGGTCAGGTCAACGGTCTGGCCCACCCCGATGAAGTGGCCGGAATTGTGGGGATCGGCGTAGCCGTCGGACTCGGGCTTTGCGATACCGTTCGGTACGTACTGGTTCACGGCAAACGTCTTGTTGTTCAGGTCGATGAGGGCGGTGTTCTGCACCGTGGTGGGCGACGTGCTCACCGTGTTCACATCCATGACCCAGAGGCCGGGCCCGCCGATGGCCTCGTTGTTGACAGTGGGAACGAGGGGGGATCCCAGGATCCTGTTGGCCGGATCGATCACCACCGTTGTCCAGGTGTTGCTGGAGATGTCGTAGCGACCGATACCGTTCAGAGTGCGCCAGCCCACGTAGAGGCCGCCGTCGTGGTGGAAGCAGTAGCCGCGGATGTTGGGGTCGGACACGATGGTCAGCGTGGTGGAAGTCTGGTTGACCGGATCGATCCTGTGCAGGTAGTAGAGGGTCGTCGGGCTGGATGAATAATCCTGGATCACTGCGACCTGAGTCAGGGCCGGCGCGACAAACAGGCCGACCAGCAGGAGACACACGAGGATGAAGCGACGCATTGATATCCTCCTGACTTTGAAAGCTGGGTTCTCCGGGATAGCTCTTGCGCCACGTCCCCCCCATGCCTCGTCCCCCATTGTCCCCGGCAGCCGCAGATCTGTCAATCCTGAATGGACTTCTGACGGCTGAAAGGTCACTTCGTGATCGTGAGCGAGACCGTGTTCGAGATCGACTTGACGCCAAACGGGGCGGTCGGGTGATGGGTCACGAAGGCGGTGTGGAACCGAACGTCGATCAGGGCCGGGATATTCGGGATACGGATTGTCGCCCTGGCCCGACCGTTCATGTCGAGCACTCCATGATAACCCTGGAAGACCCAGGGCCAGAGGCCGTAGATGGAGACCAGGAGAAGGTCGTCCGGATCCAGACCGACCATGCGGTTTCCAATGTGAATCGGTCCTGTGCCGAGAGAGGAACCGACCTGGTAGGGAAGCCCCCGAACCTCGGCGGCGGCAAGGTCGAGTGCAACCGTTCCGCCGGGACGGTAGGTGCCGGATGCGGTGAGGTCGTCCCTGAGGGAGATCTTCGCCACGAAGGCGTCATGAAATCCGCCGCTATACGTCAGAACCGGCCCGGTCTTGACGGGGAACGTACTTTGAGTGCTGAACGTGCACCCGGCAATGAATGCGTCTCCAGAGGCGTCCACCGCTATGCCCCTTCCTTCATCGCGATCCGATCCGCCGATATACCCGCAGTAGACTAGCGCAGATCCCTTGGTATCCACCTTCGCCACGAACGCGTCATAGGAGTAGCCTGTGGGTCCTCCGCCATGCGTCAGATCCGGTCCGACCTTGACCGGAAAGGTATTCTCGTCACTGGATGCCCTACCCGCGACGAACGCATGTCCGGAGGCGCCTACCGCGATTCTGCGGCCCCAATCGTTCAAGGATCCACCGATGTACCCGCAGTAGGCAAGCGACTTCCCCGACGCGCTCACCTTTGCCACGAAGGCTTCTTGGTTGCCGTTGTACGTCAGGTCCGGCCCGACAGTGACCGGAAACGTCTGATGGTCTGACCACGTGAATCCTGTCACGAACGCATTTCCTGCGGCATCCACCGCGATGCCGAAGCCCTCATCCTTGACACCCCCGCCGATGTAGCCGCAGTA
>CAZAKZ010000209.1:0-8152 GCA_964485695.1 uncultured Planctomycetota bacterium
CAATACCAAGGAGAGATGACATGAAGCTGTACCTCCTGATCCCAGTCATTTGTATCCTGTTCGTTCCGGCTGCTCAGGCCGGTGACATCCACGTTCCGTCCAACACACCGGCCTCAGGCGTGTGCAACAACTTCCCGTTCAACCCGAACTGGGCCGGTGCCAATGGTTCGTTCCGCTACCAGCTCCTGGTGCCCTCGAGTCTGCTGGGCGGCAAGGCGTGCTTGATCAGCGATGTATCGTTCGCGGCCTGCTACACCGTGACCTTCAAGGCCACGCAGTTCGAGATGACCATGGGCCACACCACCCTGGCGACGCCGAGCCTCACCTTTGCCAGCAACATGCCCTCGCCCCAGGTGGTCATTCCCGCCGGCCCGGTCTCCTACGCCCGGACCGCCAGCACCTGGAGCCCCCTGAAGCTCAGGCAGGCATTCGTCTACAACGGCACCGACAATCTCGTCATCGAAATCCGCTACCATGGCGGCACCCTCCAGGGCGGCTCGTCGTCAGCGGACCGCCAGAACTCGAACCTCACCCTGAACTATCACCGCCTGTGGCGCTACGGCACGGGTTCCTACACCAATCCCACGGCCTCGGGCACCGACGCCCGGGGTCTGCTGATGCGGTTGACCTTCCAGAACGTCTACATCACCGGGTCCGGCACCCCGAACATTGGCGGCACCGTGAACCTCATACTGAGGGCGCCCGGCGACGGGGGATTGGCCTACCAGGTCGGCACTTCATTCGGCACCGGCCCCATTCCCATCGGCAACCGGAACCTGGGCCTCAGCCTCGACGCCTTGCTGGATGTCACTGTGAACGGTTACCTACCCGCGATCTTCCAGCGCTATGCAGGCATCATGGGAGCCAGCGGCCAGGGATTCGCCGTCATCGCCATACCCAAGGCCCCGGCCCTCATCGGAGTGAGGCTCCATAACGCCTTCCTGACCCTGAAGAGCGGTGAGCCTTTCAACATCAAGTCGATCTCGAACACCTTCAGCTTCACCATCACGAAGTAGGAAGTCACTCTACTTCCTGTCCACCCCCGTGGTCTCGCTGGGCGGGGAGAAAACGTCGATGACCCGGGTGTCCTCCTCGGCGTCGGCGCCGTGGGGCAGGTTCGACGGCAGGTGCAGCACCTCGCCGCCCTCGACGACGACCTCGTAGCGCCCGGCGCTCCCCTCCTCGCCGATGCCGAACCGGAGGCGGCCCGATACCACGAAGGCGAACTGCTCGTTCTCGTGGGCGTGGGTGGGCACGTGGCAGCCCTGGTGGAGGAACATCTCCGACAGCATGGCCTTTTCGCCCGGGATCCGGCGGCGGTCGAGGCGGTCCAGCGGATGGTCCTGGGGCATGTCTTTCCAGCGATAGCGGGTGGCGTCAGCGGGTGGGGACATGTGTTTTCCCTTTCTCCATGACGGAGCTGACATGGTAGCGGGGATTGCAGGATTGACAGCCCCGAATCTGAAAACCCGGAACCGGGCCGAAATTGTCTCGTCAGACGCGCACGCTCGGATATATTGGAACCATCCCCCGGGTCAAGATCCTTCATGGAGTCTCTTTTCCGACAGGTAAAAGGAGCGAAAACCATGCGCTTGTTCGCGATTCCGGTCCTGTGTCTGGCCCTTCTCCCCACCGCCGCCCCCTCCCAGCTCGACAAGCGCGGCAAGTATTTCACGTTCAAGGAATTCGAGTTCGAGATGTGGCTCCCCTGGGGATTCCACAGGTCCAAGGAGAACGAGGGCAAGGGCGAATACCGGTTCTCCGGGAACACGGACGGCGGCCGCCACATGATCTTCCACGAAACCGGAGCGACCAGCCTGGACCTGTACGTCTATGGCAGGAAGCGCTACCTCGACGAGGAGTGTAAGGGCAGCGAATACAAGGTCCACACCGACGTCAAGGCCGGCCCGGTGAACGCCGTCATCATCGTGGCGCAGAAACTGGATGCCGTCGAGAACTTGAAGGACACCGATCTCATCACGGCCGCCATGGAAATCGGGGAGGAAAGCATCGTGGAGCTGGCGATGCGCCTGGACAAGGGGAAGATCGACCGGGGCCTGGAACAGGTGCGGTGGATGCTGAGCACCTTCAAGTTCGCGGGGGACACCGGCCTGGACGACTTCTGCCTCGAGCGCCGCATCCACAAGGAGACGGGCCTCTTCTTCCGGCCGCCCAGGGGCTTCAAACCCGAGAAGCCAAAGGACCACGGCCGCATCGCCTTTGCCGGAGAAAACCAGGACGCTGGCCTGCGTATTGAAATCAAGAAATCGAGCGGCACCCGCCTCCGGAAGGCGCTGGATGAAGAGGTGGGAGACTACAAGCGCATCGGGAGATCGATCCTCTTCCCCCACCCGGGCAGTTGCAAGCTGCTGGGTGCCCTCTATACATCCGGAGACAGCAGCCGGAGGCGCACCATCATCGCCGCCGAGGTCGAGAAGGGGCACTTCTTCACCCTCCGGACGGACGGAGCAACGGATCGGCAGGAATCTCTGGTGCGCACGGCCGAGCTCGTGGCCATGAGCCTCGGCTACCTGGACGTGGAAAAGGCGAGGAGAGAAATCGAGGCCGCCGTCGATGGCCTGGAGGAGGTCCTGAAGAAGCGACAGAAAGACGAGATCCACGCCCGGGTGGAGGTGCTCGTCCCGTACCCGTTCATGAAGGCGGCCCGGACGGCCCTGGCCGATTGCCTGCTGGCCGTGCGAGATGCCAAGCTCCAGCTCGAGGTGATCAAGGCCATCGGGAGTGTGAAGGGCGGGGACGTTCTGCCCCAGCTGCTCCGGGCGGTGACCATCTTCAAGTCCCGGAAGCAGCCCGACCACGTGACGGCCGCGCTGAAAGCCCTGGCCGTGGTGCAGGGGCCCAAGGCCCTGCCCGTCCTCAAGAAGTTAGCCACCCGCGGCACCAATGCCCAGTCCGCGGCGGCGGTGCAGTCTCTTGGTCACTACGGTTTCGAACGCGAGAGGGCGCTTAAGGACCTGGTAAACCTCATGGCCCGGGAGGAAAAGGCGGGAAGGAAGCCCAAGGTCGCGAACCGGGAGCGATGGCTCGTGCTGAAACCGGCCTTCCAGGCAGCGCTGAAGACCCTGACCGGAGAGAAGTTCAGGACCGCGGCGGAGGCCAAGGCCTGGATGAGGCGGAAGTGAATTTCCCGGCCGGGGATTCACAGTGATGCCGTCCGGTATTGGAAGCATTCCCCCTGAAAATGGAGGTCTCCGAACCCCACCCCACCTCCTTGACCCCCCTTCCCGGCAGTGCCATAAGTTCAGTAATCACGGGATGTAAAATTCATTGCATCCGATTCTAAATGGCCGGTCATGATTCGTGGCAGTCGGATCGGTGTCTATCGGCGGCGCAGGCAAGGCGCGACGACTTGCCGCGTATTCTTGAATACGCAAAGGAGGAGCAACGAAGCGTGCGTCGTCGAGAGGCTCCGAGGCGACTGCCACGAATCATGACCGGTCATTTTGATGATCAGGGGAGACCCCGAACATGGACGAACTGCTGGCCGATGCGCCGGGGCGCCGGAGGCTCTTGCTGGGAAACGACGCCATTGTCCGCGGAGCCCTGGAGGCCGGCGTGGCCGTGGCCACCGCCTACCCGGGCACGCCCTCCTCGGAAGTGGCGGACAACTTCTATTTCCTCAGCCTGAAGACCGACCTCTACTTCGAGTACTCCACCAACGAGAAGGTGGCCCTCGAGGTGGCGGCCGGGGCGGCCATCGCCGGCCTCCGGGCCATGGTCTCCATGAAGCACGTGGGCCTGAACGTGGCCGCGGATCCCCTGAACACCCTGGCCTACACCGGTGTCCGCGGCGGCATGGTGATCCTCACCGCCGACGATCCTTCCATGCACTCCAGCCAGAACGAGCAGGACAACCGGTTCTACGCCAAGCTGAGCCTCTTGCCCATGCTGGAACCCTCCAGCCCGGACGAGGCCCTGGCCATGACCCGGGAGGCCTTTCGCCTGAGCGAGGAGATCCGCACGCCGGTGCTGCTGCGCACCACCACCCGCGTCAATCACACCCGGGGCGTGTGCACCTACGGGGAGCTCTCCCCCCGGAAGTTCGACGGGCACTTCGAGAAGAATCCCTTCCGCTGGGTACCGGTGCCCCTGGTGGCCCGGCAGCTACGCCCGGTGCAACTGGAGCGGGTGGAACAGACGGCGGAACTCGCCGAGACCCTGCCCTTCAACGTTCTGGAAGACCACCCCGGTACCCTCGGCATCGTGACCTCGGGCGTGGCATATAACTACGTGAAGGAGGTGCTGGCGGAACTCGGCGCCTCCGACCGGGTCCGGGTGCTCAAGATCGGCACCCTCCACCCGCTGCCGCGCAAGACCGTGGAGCGCTTTCTCCAGGCCTCGGAGCAGGTCCTCGTGGTGGAGGAGCTGGAGCCCTTCCTGGAGACCGAGATCAAGGTCATCGCCCAGGAGACGGGCCGGCCCGTGAAGATCCACGGCAAGACCGTCAACGGTCATCCCGGAGTGCCACGGATGTACGAACTGAATCCGGACAGAATTCGCCCGGCCGTGGGTGACCTGCTGGGCGTGACGGTTCCTGGGCCCGAGCCCGTGTCGCTGCCCGATCTCCCCACCCGGCCGCCCATGCTGTGCGCCGGATGCACCCACCGAAACAGCTACTACGCTATCAAGAGCATCGCCGAGCCCGACACCTACTTCGCCAACGACATCGGCTGCTACACCCTGGGACTGCTCCCGCCCCTGAGCACCGTGGACAGCTTCCTGTGCATGGGCGCCAGCGTCACCCAGGCTCAGGGCGCCTCGGTCCGAAATCCACAGAAGATCGTGGCCTTCATCGGCGACTCCACGTTCTTCCACAGCGGACTCACCGGCCTGGCCAACGCCGTGCACAACAGCCACGACCTGATGCTCGTCATCCTGGACAACAGCACCACCGCCATGACCGGCCACCAGCCCCACACGGGCACGGAGTACGCGCCCGAGACCTCCTCCAAGCTCGACATCGTGAAGATCGTGAAGGGCATGGGCGTCGAGGACGTAGACGTGGTGGATCCGAACGACCTCAAGGAGTCCATCCGCGTCATGCAGGCGGCCTACCGGCGAGGTGGCGTGCGGGTGGTCATCACCCGGCACGCCTGCCCGCTCTTCGAGCGCCGGGTTCTGAAGCAGCGAAAGCCCCTGCCCACCTTCACCGTGGACAGCGAACGCTGCAAGTTCTGCGGCACGCACATGAGCCACGATCCGTGCAACGTTCCGACCCGGGCCGATGACGAGATCCTGCGGGCCAGGAACAAGCTCTCGAACTCCAGTGTCCCGCCCGACCAGACCCCCGCGGGCCGCGAGTGCAAGCCCAGGGCCGCGCCCTGCTCCCTCACCTGTCCGGCCAACGTCTGCGCCTTCGGCTACCTGGGCCTCGCCCGGGCCGGACGGTACAGGGAGGCACTTGACCTCATCCGCGAGGCCGTGCCCCTGCCCCGGGCCCTGGGACGCGTGTGCCACCACCCTTGCGAGGCGACCTGCGTGCGAAACGACTACGACGAGGCCGTGGCCATCAACGAGGTGAAGCGCTACGTGGCCGAGCTCGAGACACCCGAGGAATACGCCGCCTGGATCGAAGCGCTGAAAAGCCGCATCCGGCCCAATCACAAGCGTGTCGCCGTGGTGGGCGCGGGGCCGGCGGGCCTCACAGCCGCATTCGATCTGACTCTGCGGGGCTACGCGGTGGACCTCTTCGAGCGGGAAGCGGTGGCGGGGGGTATGCTGGCGCTCTGCCTGCCCAACTACCGCATGCCTCAGGACCTGCTCCGGGCCGAGGTGAACGGCCTCCTCGACGTCGGTGTCCGCCTCGAGACCGGCCAGGCCCTGGGACGCGATTTCACGGTACGCAGCCTCCTCGCCGGGGGCTACGAGGCCGTATGCCTGGGAGTCGGTGCCTGGCGCGGCCTCCAAATGCGCATCGAAGGCGAGGACGCCGACGGCGTCGAGGACGCCCTGACTTTCCTGCGCCGGGTCAATATCGAGGGCGAGCACCGGGTGGGCCGCAGGGTCATGATCGTGGGCGGCGGGGACGCGGCCATCGACGCGGCGCGCACCTCCATCCGTCTCGGGGCCGAGGCCGTCGAGATCCTCTACCGGCGGTCCGCCGAGGAGATGCCGGCCGACGAGGACGAGCTCCGGGAAGCCATGGACGAGGGCGTGACCCTGACCTACCTGGCGGTGCCGACCCGGATCCTCACGGACGGCGGCAAGGTGACTGCAGTGGAGTGCATCCGAAACAGCCTGGGTGCCCCGGACGAGAGCGGCCGCCGCCGGCCGGAACCCGTGCCCGGCTCGGAGTTCATCCGCAAGATGGACAAGGTGATCCTGGCCATCGGCCAGAAGGTGGAGGATGGCATCCTGGAGGGCGACGTGCCCATGGAACGGGGCCGCCGGGGCGAGGTCCTGGTGGATGCCGGCACGGGCCGCACCTCCGCGGACCGCGTGTTCGCCGCCGGCGACCTGGTCACCGGGCCCGCCACGGTCATCGAGGCCATCGCCGCCGGCAAGAAGGCGGCGGCGGGCATCGACGCGATGCTCTCCGGAGGCAAGGCAAAGCCCCTCCAGCTCCACACGCCGGCGGACCTCGGGGACTGTCCCCGCTACCACCCGGGCGACGTGACCGAGGCCGACCGGGCCCGGCCCGCGCTGCTCCCGGCCAGCTGGCGGACGAAGCACTTCGATTCGGTATCGGCCGGCCTCTCCGAGGACCAGGTCCAGGCGGAGTCCGAGCGGTGTCTGAGCTGCGGCCAGTGCGGCCGCTGCAACAACTGCATCGACAACTTCGGCTGCCCGGCCATCTACAAGAAGGACGGAAAGGTGTTCATCGACGAGGTGCTGTGCGTCGGCTGCGGCATCTGCGCCCAGCTGTGCCCCAACGACGCCATCCACCCCGTGCTGGAAGAGCCCACCGTGGTCTCGTACGGACAGGCGCCTGCCGGCACCTCCTAGGAAAGGACCGTCTTCCATGTCAAAGCTGGACATCTACCTCGCCGGCGTGGGCGGTCAGGGCAGCCTCACCGCCTCCAGGATCCTGGGAGAGGCGGCCACCCGATCGGACCTGAACGTGGTGGTGGGCGAGATCCACGGCATGGCCCAGCGAGGCGGCATCGTGGAATCCACGGTGCGCATCGGCGATGTCCACGGCCCCATCATCCAGGACCGCGGCGCCGACGTGGTCCTGGGATTCGAGCCGGTGGAGGCCGTCCGGGCCCTGCCCAAGATCGGCCCCGACACTCTGGTCATCACCAACACCCGCCCCATCATTCCGTCCACGGTCTCGTTCAAGGGAGACCGCTATCCCGACGTGGAGACACTCCTCGAACGCCTGCGGGCGACCACCTCCCGGGTGGTGGCCCTGGACGCGGCCACCCTGGCCCAGGAGGCCGGCTCGGCCCAGGCCGTGAACGTCGTGCTCCTGGGTGTCCTGGCCGGGTGCATCGAATTGCCCCTGGACGTCGGCGTTCTTCTCGAGACCATCGAGGAAAGCGTTCCGCCGCGCGCCCTCGACATCAACCGCAAGGCTTTCCGCATGGGTTTGGAACACGGGCAGAAGGCGTGCAGGTGATCCACGGCCGGAACCCCTTTTGAGAATTCCGACACACCGGGGCGACATTTGAATTGCTATCCAATCTCCTCTTTCACATAATTGAATATCCAGCTCTCCAGGACAACGCAGAGATTTTGGGTTTTTCCGTTGGAATTTGAGAAAGGACAGCAGGTATGAAGTATCTCCTCGTGCTCTCTTTGGCTCTGGTCCTCGGCAGCGTGGCTGTGGCCGACGAGGTCTACGTGCCGGACAATCAACCCACCCAGGGGAACACCAACGTGATCCCCTTCGACGCCAATTTCATGAAGATCGACTGCCGGTACCAGGCGCTCTACTCCGCCAAGTTGCTGGGCGGCCAACCCTTCACGATCAAGAAGATGTCCTTCGCTCCAGCCAATACCGGAAATCTCAAGACTACCCAGATGCAGGTCCGCATCAGCCACTTCACGGGTACCGCTCTGAACGCGACCATGGATCTGAACATACCCTCACCGGTCACGGTCCTGGATGCACCCCATACCTATACCTACACCCAGTGGTGTCCGGGGTTTTGAACCCGCGTGAAATACGCTTACCGTTTCTCCATTT
>CAZAKZ010000210.1:0-8139 GCA_964485695.1 uncultured Planctomycetota bacterium
CACCCTGAACGCCACGGAACGGGCCCGGAAGGCGGGCGCGATCAAGGCCCTGAACATGGTCATGCTGGGATGCCTTCTCGGCACGGGGTACCTGCCCTGCACGGTGGAGGAATTTCTGGACTCGCTCAAGGTTGCAGCACCCCCGGAAATGGCGGAAATCAACAGCCGGGCCTTCTCGAGCGGCGTCGAGTTCGGCAGGAAAGTGGTTGGGAGTTCACGATGACTCTGAAAATCGGCATTGACGTCGGCGGCACGTTCACGGACTTCCTGGTCACCCGGGAGGGGGAGGACCCCCGGATCTACAAGGTGCTCTCCACGCCGGCCGATCCTTCCATCGGCCTCCTGAACGGCCTCACCGAGATCGCTTCACACCTCGGACTCACCCTGTGTGAACTCGCGAAGTCCGTGCGCACCATCGTCCACGGCACCACGGTCACCACCAACGCCGTGCTTACGGGCACCGGCGCCAGGACCGGACTCCTCACGACCCGCGGCGTGCGCGACGCCCTGGAGATGCGCCGCGGCATCCGCGAGGAACGGTACGACAACCGCTACACCAACGTGGAGCCCCTGGTGCCGCGGTACCTGCGGATACCCATCGGTGGGCGCCTCAATTACTGCGGCGAGGCCCTGGAGGCCCTCGACCTCGACGATGTCCGCGCAGCCATCGACCTCTACAGGAACGAGGACGTCGAGGCCGTGGCCGTGTGCTTCATGAACGCGTTCGCGAATCCCGACCACGAACGACAGGCAGCCGATCTCGTGCGCGAAATGCTCCCCGGCGCTTACCTCACGGTATCCTCGAACCTGCTGCCGTCCATCCGGTTCTACGACCGCGTGAGCACCACGGTACTCAACTCCTACGTAGGGCCGAAGCTGAGCTCGTACATCGACAACCTCCTGTCCCGGTTGAAAGAGATCGGATTCGAGGGCGTACTCCTCATCATGCAGTCCAACGGCGGGGTCATGTCGCCGGAGGTAGCCACCCGGAGTCCCGCACTGACCCTCCTCAGCGGCCCCGCGGCGGGGCCCCGCGCCGGCCTCGGATACGCTCGAATCCACGGCCACAACGACTGCATCACCGTGGACATGGGTGGCACCAGTTTCGATGCGGCGCTGGTGCGCGATGGCGCGCCTCTGGTGGTGACCGAGGGCGAGATCAACCGCTACCGCATCGCGCTTCCCATGCTGGGCATCGTCACCATCGGCGCCGGCGGCGGCAGCATCGGCTGGATCGACGAGGGAGGTCTCCTCCGCATGGGGCCGCAGTCGGCGGGTGCCGACCCGGGGCCGGCGTGCTACGCCAAGGGCGGAAAGCTACCGGCCTGCACCGACGCGGACCTGGCCCTGGGATACCTTGATCCCGGATTCTTTGCGGGCGGCAAGATCGAACTCGACCTGGACGCAGCGCTCCAGACCATCTCGAAACACGTAGCCGAGCCCCTTGGCCTCGGCGTGGAGGAAGCGGCCGCCGGCATGTATCGGGTCATCAACACCAACATGGCCCAGGGCGTCCGTGAGATCACGGTGAAGCGCGGCTACGATCCGCGAGAGTTCCCCATGGTGGTGGCCGGCGGCGCAGGTCCTCTCCACGCGTGCATGATCTGCGAGGAGCTGGAGATCCCCATGTTCATCGTGCCCCGCGAGTCCTCCATCTTTTGCGCGGCGGGCATGCTCATGAGCAACCTGCAGCACGACTTCACCCGGTCCTTCGTCACCACCCTCGAGGGCCTCGACTGGAGCCGGTTGAAATCGTTGGTGAACGACATGGCGGCCGAGGGGAAGCGCCTACTCGTCGGAGAACACATCCCCGAAGACCGCCGGGAGTTCAGCCTCGTCCTCGACTGCCGCTACGTGAAGCAGTACCACGAGGTGTCCATCCCCGTGGCCAGGGCCGCCGTGGAGAAGGCGGACCTCGACACCATCGCGTCTGCCTTCCACAAGGAGCACAACCGGATGTACGGCTACTCCCTCGAGGAGGAGACCACGCCCATCGAACTCATCAACGTGCGGCTCCGGGCCGTGGGCGTCACCGAGAAGCCAGCCTACACCGAGGAGGACTACGCGGGCGAGGATCCGGCGGCGGCCCTGAAGGGCGAGCGTCCGGTCTACATCCCGGAGGCGAAGGCGAAGAAAACCGTTGCGGTTTACGACGGCCACCGGACGCGGTACGGCTTCCGCATCCAGGGCCCCGCCGTTGTGGAACAGGTGAACACCACCTTATTACTGACCTCCGCCTTCGACTGCATCTGCGACCGGTACGGCTCCTTCGTCGCGTTCAGGAAAGGGCGGGAGGACTCGATAGCGGGACTACTCAGGGAGGTGAAGAAATGAGCAACGTCGATCCCATCCTGCTGTCGGTGTTCGCCCGGGCCTTCAAGTCGCTCACCGACGAGATGAGTATCTCTCTGCAGCAGACGACCCGTTCGCCGATCCTGTGTGAGGCCAAGGACTTCGTCACTGGACTGTATGACGGCAAGGGCAACATGCTGGAGCAGACCGAGAATCTGCCCATCCTCTCCTTCTCTCTGGGGCCGGTGTGCAAGTACATCGTGGAATACTACGGGGAGGACATTCATCCAGGCGACGTCATCTTCCACAACGACGTGTTCAGCATGGGAAACCAAAACAACGACGTGGCGGTCTACAAGCCGATCTTCTTCGAGGGGAAGCTCGTGGCGTGGTCGGCCTGCAAGGGCCACCAGGCCGATATCGGCGGCGCCGTTGCCGGCGGTTACAATCCGAACGCCTTCGAGGTGTGGCAGGAGGCGCTTCGCATCCCGCCCGTCAAGGTCATGGAGAAGGGCAAGATCCGGAAGGACGTCTGGGACCTCATCTTCGCCAACATCCGGTTCAAGATCGTGGAGGAAGACCTGCGCGCCCAGATCGGGTCCTGCGTAGTGGGTGAACGCCGCATGGGCCAGTTCCTGGAGAAATACGGCCTCGAGACCTTCGAGGCCCACAAGTCAGCGCTCTTCGACGCCACCCGCAAGATGATGGAGGCCGAAATCGCCACGGTACCCAACGGCGTCTACCGCGGCGAATCCGTCGTTTACTACGACGGAAAGAACCTCGGCAAGCACTACCCCATCCGGGTGGAGATCACCGTCGAGGACGACCGCATCAAGTTCGACTACACAGGCACCGCCGCCCAGACGAATGCATTCGTCAACGGGACCTACACCTCCAGCGCCTCGGCCACGGTGCTCACCTTCCTGCAGATGGTGAATCCCGACATCCCCCACAACGAGGGCATGGTGCAGCCCCTGGACATCATCATCCCCGAGGGCACCATCCTGAACGCGGCCTACCCGGCGGCCACGACCTACGGCAACCACCTGTGCCCCTCCAACGCCGATGCCGTATCCCGGGCCCTGGAGAAAGCCATCCCCGACCGGGTCACCGCGGGGTGGAACCATCTGCTCTGTTCCCTCACCACGGGAATGGATCCTCGGAAGAAAGACAAGTACGTGGACATCTGCTTCATGGGCCTCAAGGGCGGTTCGGGCGCCCTGAAGGGCGTGGACGGATACGACCACATCGGAATGATCGACGCCTCGGGGGGGGTGCTCGACCAGGACTACGAGATGTTCGAACAGCAGACCCCCCACGTGCTCTTGAAGCACGAGTACATCTGCGACTCCGCCGGCCCCGGCCAGTGGCGCGGCGGCCTCGGTGTGGAGACGATCTTCGAGATCGGCTCCGACGACACCCAGGTGGTGGTGTTCGGCGACGGAGACGAGGAGCCCGCCTTCGGCCTCCACGGAGGTGGCAAGGGCAGCCTCAACTCCATCAAGCTGAAATATCCGGACGGCGAAGACAAGACCACCCTGGGCCTGGACCTCATCACAGGCGTGCCCAGGGGCACCGTCTACCACCAGCTGGCGGGCGGCGGGGGCGGCTACGGCGATCCCACGCTACGGCCCGCCGAACGGGTTGCCGAGGAGGTCCGAAACGGCGTCCTCTCACTCCGGACCGCCCGCGAGGCCTACGGCGTCGTGGTGGATGAAACGACCTTCGCCCTCGACAGAGAGGCCACGGACAACCTGAGGAATCGACAGCCATGAACTCGAAACGGATCCGGATCTTGATCGCAAAGCCCGGCCTGGACGGCCACGACGTGGGCGCGAAGATCGTCTGCCGCGCGCTCATGGACGCCGGCCACGAGGTGATCTACACGGGGCTGAAGAAGTCCGCCCGCGAGATCGCCACTATAGCCCGGGACGAGGACGTGGACGTCATCGGTCTCTCCATCCTCTCCGGCGCCCACATCCCTGTCTGCCGAAAGATCAAGGGCCTCGTCGAGGAATACCAGCTCCAGGGGAAGCTCTGGCTCGTAGGTGGAAACATCCCCAGGAAGGACCACGATGACCTGAAGAGTATCGGCGTGGACGGCGTCTTTCCATTTGGAAGCCGGCTTCAGTCCATCGTGGAGTTCGTCAACGAGAAGGTGGCATGACCATGTCCGCAAGCCATGACAGAAGCAAGAAGGATATACCGCCGGTGCTCAACGAATCCGGCCTCGAGATCAAGCCCGTATACACAGAGAAGGATGTGATCGACAGCGGCGGATTCGGCGGCGTAGGCATGCCTGGCGAGTTTCCATTCACCCGCGGCATCCACGCCCTGATGTACCGCAAGCGGCCCTTCACCATGCGGCAGTATGCCGGCTTCGGCACGCCCGAAGAAACCAACAAGCGTTTCCAATACCTCATCGAAAACGGCCAGACCGGACTGAACGTTGCCTTTGACCTGCCCACCCAGGTCGGTCTGGATTCCGATGCCGAACTCGCAGAGGGCGAAGTGGGCCGGGTGGGCATGTCGGTGGATACGCTCCGGGACTTCGAGATCGCATTCGACGGCATCGACCTGGAGAAGATCACGGTGTCGCTCACCATCAACGGTTCGGCCGCCATCCTCATCGCCATGTACTTCGCCATGGCCGAGGAACGGGGCTACGATGTGAGCAAGCTCCGCGGAACGGCCCAGAACGATATCCTGAAGGAATTCGTGGGCCGGGGCACCTGGATCTTTCCTGTGGAGCCCAGCATGACCCTGGTAGGCGATACCATCGAGTATTGTGCCGAACATGCCCCGCTATACAGCCCGGTCAGCGTGTGTGGATATCACATCCGCGAATCCGGCGCCAATCCCGTCCAGGAGATGGCGTACGGCTTCTGCATCGCCAAGGCCTACATCGACCACGTGCTTGCCCGCGGCCTCGACATCGACGCCTTTGCCTCGCGTCTCAGCTTCAACTTCGACATCCACGGGAACCTGTTCGAGCAGGTGGCCAAGTTCCGGGCCGCACGAAGGCTCTGGGCCCGGATCCTCGAAGAGGAATACGGCGCGAATAATCCGAAGTCCATGTGGCTCCGTATGATCGCCGGCGGCGGCGGAGGCGGCCTCACCATCGAACAACCCGAGAACAACATCGTGCGCGGCGCCTACTACGCGCTCATCAGCGCACTCTCCGGCACCCAGACCATGGCGCTCTGCTCCTACGACGAGGCCTTCACCATCCCCACGGAGAAGGCGGCTCGCATCTCACTCCGGACCATGCAGATCCTGCTTGAGGAGATGGGACTCCGCGACACCGTGGACCCCCTGGGCGGTTCCTGGTACGTCGAGACCCTCACCAACCGGATGGAGGAAGAGATCCGGACCGTCATGGGCGAGGTGGACGGCCAGGGCGGCATCGTCAAGGCCATCGCCGAGGGCCACGTCCAGAACGCGGTGTCCCGCCAGGCCTACGAGAACCTGAAGAAAATCGAGTCCGGCGAAAACCGCAAGGTGGGCGTGAACTGCTACCGCATCGAGGAGGAGGAGCAGGCCATCGAGTTCCACCCCGTGATGCAGGAGGACGTGGACGCCCAGCTCAGGAAGCTCGAGGCCGTGAAAGCCGACCGCGACGCCGGCAAAGTCCAGGCCGCCCTCGACAGGGTGCTGGACGACGCCCGGGCCGGCCGCAACGTCATGCCCTCCGTCAAGGAGGCCGTGAAGGCCTACGCCACGGTAGGCGAGATCACCGAACGCCTTGTGGTAGCTTTCGGAAAGTTCAAGGAGCCCATACGGTTCTGACGGATTCGAAGCCGATACAAATGCCGTGGTCCTGAAATTCCAGAGAGTTCTACCCGGAGGCCTTCCTGCCAGCTATGGTTGAACAGGCTCCCGAGCCGTCAGTCCGGACCAAAGAAATGGACATGTCCATCGATAGGTTCCAGAAACCACCATGGATCAACTGAGCAAGCTGCTTGACAACGTGGTCTCCGACATGGGGCTGATCGCCCTCACGCCGGGCCACGTGTTCATGTGGGGGGTCGCCTTCTTCTTTCTCTATCTCGCGGTGAAGAAAAAGTACGAGCCCCTTCTCCTTCTTCCGATCGGCTTTGGAATCTTCCTGACGAATCTGCCCCTCGCTCCCCTCATGGGGGACCACGAGCTCCTGTGGATCTTCCACCATTACGGGATCGAGTGGGAAGTGATCCCCTGCGTCATCTTTCTCGGACTCGGGGTCATGACCGATTTCGGTCCCATGCTCGCAAATCCCAAGTCGCTTCTGGTGGGAGCCGGCGCCCAGCTGGGTGTGTTCGTCACATTCGTGGGCACCTACGTCTTTGCCAACTTCACCCTTTCCGAGGCGGCCTCCGTGGCCATCATCGGCGGCGCCGACGGCCCCACCACCATTTATCTGACCAATTCCCTGGCGCCTCAGCTCATCGGGCCCAATGCCCTGGCCGCCTATTCGTACATGGCCATGGTTCCCCTGATCCTGCCGCCCATCGTCCGTCTCTTCACCACGGACAAGGAGCGTAAGATCGAGATGAGGCAGCTCCGCCACGTTTCCCGCATCGAGAAGATCCTGTTTCCCCTGTCCGGCACGATTCTGATCGGATTGATGATCCCGGCCATCCTGCCCCTTCTGGGCATGCTGATGCTGGGGAACTTCATGCGGGAAACGGGCGTGGTCCAGAGGTTGTCCAAGACCGCCCAGGGCGACCTGATGAACATCGTGACGATCTTCCTTGGCATCTCGGTGGGCGCCACCATGACGGCAGATAAGTTTCTCGATCCCAAAACCCTGTTCATCTTCGGATTCGGTATCTTCGATTTTATCCTCTGCACCATCGGGGGCGTCCTGATGGTCAAGGTGATGAACCTGTTCGTCAAAGAAAAGATCAACCCGATCATCGGGGCCGCCGGGCTCTCCGCCGTACCCATGGCCGCACGCGTCTGCCAGACCATGGGCAAGGAGGCGAATCCAAAAAATTTCCTGCTCATGCACGCCATGGGCTGCAACGTGGCGGGCGTCATCGGCACGGCGGCGGCTGCGGGTCTCATGATCGCCATGTTCAATAAATGACAGAACTTCGAAAAATAAGGTAGACGGATGGATTCGATCTGGGAACGCCTGACAGATCCAGAACTCCTGTTCGGCCTCATGGTGCGGTTCTTCGGCGTCTTCGCGGTCCTCATCATCATCATGATCGGGATTTGGCTCTCGGGTCTCCTCTTCATCCGGTTGAAGGAAAAACCGGAGACCGATGGGGATCTCAGCGGGGAAGACCCACCACGGCCTTCCGGCAAGGAACTTGTAGTACCGGATGAAGTTGCCGCGGCCATCTCGCTCTCGCTGGAAGAATACAGGGAAGAGACGGGCGGAGGTCGCCCTTCAGGCAGTGATGCTCGGACTCCGGCAGTAACACGACTTCGCCGGGCCCAGGAAAATCCCTGGAAAATCACGGGGAGACAGGAATCCGTTTCCAGGGCCCTATCCTGGAGAGTCGTCAGCGCGCGAAACAGGAGATGACAGACGAGAAGTACCTGACATGAAGCATCGCGATTACGTCATCAACGGGAAGAAATACGGGGTGGACATCCTCTCCTTCGACGGTCACAACGCGGAGGTCCGGGTAAACGGAACGACATACAAGGTGGAGGTCTCGGCAATGAACCGCGAGGAGCCGGTCGTGGCACCGCGGATCAATCCCGGCGCGCCTGCAGAAATCACCACTGGAAACAAGGTGCTCTCACCCATGCCGGGGACCATCTCGAATGTGTTCGTGAAGGAAGGTCAGGCGATCAGGCCCGGTGATCCGCTCATGATCCTGGAAGCCATGAAGATGGAAAACATGATCC
>CAZAKZ010000211.1:0-8087 GCA_964485695.1 uncultured Planctomycetota bacterium
ACTGTTTTTTTAGCTCAAATCGATTTGAGCTAAAAACTGGCCGTGAGAATAATTACTTTTCTTTCTTCTCCTCCTCGGGCTTCTTTGGCAGGAAGTCCGCCACCGGCTTGAGGAGGGCGTCCAGGTCCTCCTGCTTCACCAGGAAGACGGCGCTCTTGCCGGCCCGCCGGGCGAACCGGAGTCCCTTGCCGTGCTTGGCCTCGTCGGCGGCCTTGCCCACCTCCAGGTCGGCGATCTTCTCATCCTTGTCCTTGGAGGTGATCCGGGCAAAGAGGTCCTTGGCCAGGCCGTAGGGCGTCAGGTCCTTGGCCTCGTACGTGAGGTAGTGGCCCAGGACCTTGGTGGCTGCGAGCTTCTCGAAGAACTTCCGGCCCGCATCCTCCTCTGCCTTGACCAGCTTTCCTTCCTTGCCCGTGGCGACCTGGAACGCCTTGCCGTCGGCGTCCCGGGCGAGGCGCTTGACCTGGTCTCCCTGTTCCACGGTCGCCTCGCGGAGCTTCCACTGGTAGGGGAAGATCTCGGTGTCGGCCATCTCGGCTTCGAGCTTCTCCTTGAAGCTCTTCTCCAGGGTGAAGACGAGGCGTCCGCCCTGGACCTGGCCGAACACGGTCTCCTTGTCCCCCTCCTTTTTGGCGGCGACGAGGAGGACGTAGGTCTCGACCTTTTCGGTCTTCTCCTTGTCGTCCTTTTTATCATCCTTCTTGTCGTCGTCTTTCTTGCTGCCGTCCTTCTTCTCCTCGGGGGTCTTCACAACCACCTCGATGCGATAGGGCGCCTTGT
This sequence comes from uncultured Planctomycetota bacterium, assembly GCA_964485695.1. Classification (GTDB taxonomy): domain Bacteria; phylum Planctomycetota; class JAFGQW01; order JAFGQW01; family JAFGQW01; genus CAZAKZ01. Next base: position 781 of record CAZAKZ010000211.1, read on the forward strand.
CGAGGCCGTACGGGGCGAGAGACTCGGGATCGAAGGCGAGGATGGACTCAGCGCTGAGCCAGCCCATGGAGGAGACGAGGCCGCCGGCTTTGCTCTGGTCCGCCTTGAGGGCGGCGGGTTTTACCATGTGCCAGGCGTCTTCCTCCTTCTTGAACTCGTACCGGCCGCCGGGCCGTTCGAGGGTGAAGGATCGGGCGTCCCAGCTGCTGAACTCCAGCACGCGCTTCTTGGCAAAGGAGAGGGGATTCTCGAGGAAGGACTTGAATTTCTCGAACTTGAAGACTCGGATACCCACGTCGCCGACACGACGCACGTAGACGAACTTCTCGACCTCCGGCTTCTTCTCGTCTTCGGCTTTCTTCTTGTCCTCGTCCTTGCCCTTTTCCTTGTCATCCTCCTTCTTCTTGGCAACTTTCTTCTCAAACACCTTGCCGACCTGGATGGCCTGCATCAGGTCGGGGCTGTCCCCCGATTTTCCTTTGTGCCACAGGGTGAGGACGGCCTGGGGGGTCGCCAGACCGAAGTTCTTGTCCGTTTTCCCGTTCGACCACACCACGTCCTCGCAGTCGGTGGTGGCCACGGCATCCACGAGGCCGTTCAGGCCGGCGTGGTCCCCGTCCATCTCCAGGGGGGCGGAAAGGGTCCAGTCGTACTCCTTCTTGGCCGCCGACAGGGTGCCGAGGGCATTCTTCAGGGACAGCTTCTTGACCTTGGAGTTCTCGAATGGGACCAGGCGCTTGGCCGGGAGGTCCTTGACCTCCTTGGGCAGGCTGTCCAGGAAGGACTTCTTAATCGTAAACACCATGGGCGACCTCTGGGTGGCCACGGCATAGACCTGATCGGGGGCGTTCTCCACCTCCTTGCCGATGCGGAGATACGCCGACGGCGGCCCGGAGAACAGGGCCAGGAGGCTGTCGCTGGATTCCGTGAGCGTCATGGAGAGGACCGCCTGGGGGTCCATGAATCCAAATGATTCCAGCTTCTGGTTGCTGGCCGTATCCTCGATGAACTGCTCCACTTCGAGGTCCTGCAGGGCCTTGGCGAGGTCCTTCACGGTGTCGGCGGATCCCCGGGCCGTGAAGGCCATGTCCGGGTCGCCCTTCTTGTCCACCCAGCGGAACTCCCAGAGATCCTCCATCGTCCCCTTCTGGAAATTGGCGCGATACGCCCGGGTGACGAGGTTCACTTCGGTGGTGTCCGCCAGGTCGTCGCGGGCATAGACGCTGCGGGAGCGGAAGGCGTATCCTCCCTCCTCTGCAAGCTTCATCATAGCGCTCAGGGTGTCGCTGATGGTCAGGACGCGGTTCTCCTCGTTGACCCGCACATAGAGGCTTTCCCGGGTGCCGGGCAGGTGGGTTCCGAGGTGCAGCAAGACCTGCTGTCGCCCCTTTCTCCCGGAGCCGTAGATGATTTCGATACGCTGTTGCGGATTTTGCAGGCCGTATTTCAAGAGGTCGAGGGGGACGCCGGGCCGGCCCTCGATGGCGGGCTCGGCCTCGTGGAGGTTCACGAGCAGGTCCACCAGCCGGTTCACCGTCTCCGCATTCGCCTCCCATTCCACGGAATACCCGCTCTTGTCACGGAGCGGGCGCTCGAAGAACCACCTCGATCCGCCTCGGGTCAGATGGACGGTCTGGTCGCCCACGGCCAGGAGACTGATCTTTTTGACGTTCTCGACGGTGAGGCCGCGCAGCACCTTGTATTTTTCGGGGCTCTGATAGGGGATGGTGGATACCTCCCGCTCGAGGAAGAACACCACCAGGGCCAGGACAACAGCCACGATCACGATGGAGAGTGTGGTGCGGTCGTTCATGGAGTCATGCCCTCCTTCGCACGAAGAACACAAGGAAACCGAGCAACAGGAAGAACACCGGCATGCACAGCCAGAGTACCCAGCGAGAGGTTTTCAGGGAAGACGCCTTGTAATCCCCCGCAAAGGGCCGTGGGGGCTTGATGTCCACGTCGATCTTCGCCGGGCGTTTTTTCAGGAATTCGAAAGCGACCTGTATGAAGGTCGAGTTTTCCAGCTCGCCGAAGGGCGACCAGTCGCCGGTCCGCTGCATACCGAAGGCCTCAGGAAGCCCGATCCGGTCCTCGATGAAGTCGGTGTCGCCCACCACCAGGACCTTGCCGGGGCCTCCCTCGGTCCCGGCCTCGACGGGCTCGCACAGCACGGCCACGTCGAAGGGCCCCTGGGGGGCGGCGCGGTCCACGGTGGACTGGGGCTTGTCGAGATCCTTGGTCGCGTAGGGCCGGAGCATCTGCCTGCCCTGGACGAGGGCCTTGACCTCCAGCAGCGGCGAGGCCTTCCACTTCTCTCCCGCCTCTCCGCTCCTGGAGATCCGGATGGGCGAGGCCAGAAGCATCAGGGTCCGTGCCCCCTTGGAGGTTCCTCCGATCGGAATGCTGGCCATGGCGCTCAGGGCCCGGGTGATGGGATGATCGAAATTCGGCTTCTGCGGGTTCCTGGAGCCTTTGGCCGGTTTCAGCGTGGCCACCACCATGGGGGTGATGGGGCGCATCTGGCCCATCATGGCCATGCGCCGGTCCCCGGGGGGGCCACCGAGCCAGATCTGCGTGGCCTCGACTTCGAGGCCAAAGGATTTCAGTAGCGGTTTGAGGCCGGAGTCCTGGCCGGCCTCGGTGAAGACGATGAGATGACCGCCGCCCTCGACGTAGGCCTGGATCTTCCGGATCTCCTCCGCAGCAAAGGGCCGGGTGGGTCCTGCCACGAGGAGGTAGTTGCACCGATCGGGGATCTCCCGGTCTCCGGTGAGGAGCTCCAGCGGCAGGAGGTTGAAGTTCCAGACGGACAGGGCGCGGCGCAGGAGAGACGCTTCCCCGAACTTGAAATCCAGCTCCGCGGCCTTGCGGCGGATGTCCAGGTTCTTCTCGCCGTGGCCCACGGTGAAGTAGAGGTTGTTGCCCGGGCTCTTCACCAGCTGCACGATGACCTCTCCCAGGGTTTTCTCCAGGTCGGCCTTAGGACGCACCGTGCGGAGGTAGTCAGGGTTGCCCTGCTGCTTCATCCAGAGCTCGGCCAGCTGGAACTGCTCCATCCGGGTCGGAGGGAGCGGGGGGACGCCGTAGCGGCCGCGCCGGATCATGTTCTTCCAGGTCTCGAGGAACTCGTCGAACCGTTTCTCGTTCCGTACCATGTTGAAGAGATCGTCGTTGTGGAGGATCTCGTGGCGGTCCCGGTAGCGGATGATGATCTCGTGTCGGCCGCTGATGTTGTACTCGTTGATCAGCTCCTTCGTTCGGGTCTTCTCCTTCTCGGGATCGACGAAGGCGGCGTTGAACCGGAGGACGCCGGGCCGGTTCAGTGCCTCGGCGAACTTCTGGAACACCTGTTCCAGCGCGTCGCGGCGGATGTTGTCTTCCACCTCCCCGCGGTCGTCGGCGCGGGCGTACCGGCCGACCAGGGCCGTGACCTCCACGGTCTCGCCCTCGAGGAGCACGTCGTCGATGGAGTCATTGATGGGCGGGGCCAGGGAGTAGACGTGTCCCCGGGAAAGGTCCACGGCCTTGTGGTTTCGGGTGGCCAGGTAGTTAGCCAGGACGACCAGGATCAGGGCCGCGAGGCTTCCCACGATGACGTTGGATCCAAAGACGACCTGATTCCGGAGGCCTCCGCTCAGGAACCGGGCGAACAGGGCCAGGTAGACCATGAGAAGGATGAGGCCCGTGCCCAGGACTTTCAGGATCCGGGGGTAGGTCCATTCCGCCTCGGGCGGGGCCAGGGACCGGGCCGGGGCGGGCGTGGCGGGTCCTCCGGGTTCGTCGGTCTTACCGGTGGGCGGGGCCGCTTCCCCCTTCTTGCCGGAATCCCCTTCGGTTTTCTTCTCGTCCTCCGGCTTTGGATCGGTCTTCTTTTTTTCCTCCTCGCCGGCGGCCGGCGTGATGCGGTCCCCGGTCCTCTTGACGGTCTCATCCTCCTTGAAGAGGGCTCCGGGCCGGTCCGGCTTCTGCCCGGACTCTTCCGCTCCGGTCTGGACGGCGGCTTCCGCGGCCTCACGGGCGGCGAGCTTCTCTGAAACCTGCGCCTTGCCGGTGAAGATGACGGTAATGATGAGGATCACGAGGACCGCTACCAGGCCGAGAATCCCGATGACCGCCCTGGAACCGGTGAGGCGTCTGGCCAGGCTGAAGCCGGCCCAGCGTCGGGTCTCCAGGGCGCGGACGGCGAGGAACAGGGTGAAGAGGCCGCAGCTCAGGAAGAGGAAGACCGTGCGAGAATCGATGGTCCCCCGGGCGACCCAGGCCAAGTGTTGCCGGATATCCAGATACAGGGCGGCGGTACGCAGCCAGGCGAAATCCCCTTCGGGGGAAGGAAGGGTTGTAAAGGTCTGGAAGGTGAACAGCAGTAGCCCCAAGAAGGTCACCACGGCCGCGGCCAGCTGATTCCGGGTAAGGGAACTGGCCAGCACGCCCAGGCCGACGAGTCCGAAGCCGATGACAAAAAGGCCGAGGTAGCTGCTCAGCACCTGTCGCCAGTCGAGGTTGCCGAGGAGGTTCAGGAACCAGAACGGAACGATGGCGAGGCCCCACATGAGCATGTAGAACAGCAGGGTGCCGCTGAACTTGCCCACCACCACGTGCCATTCACGAAGCGGCGCGGTGAGGAGCACTTCCTCGGTTCCGCTCCGTTTTTCCTCGGCGAGAAGCCGCATGGTGATGACCGGAACGATGAGGAGCAGGGCGATGACCAGGAAATTGAGGTCGCGGCTCAAGGCGTCCGCGGTGCCGAAGAGAGCCTTGAGGGGAGCAATGTTGATGTCACTCGTGGGGCCGGCACTGGCCAGGCGGTCCACGGCGCCGAAGAAGAGGATGGCCAGGACCACGGAGAACATCGTGAGCACCACGTACCCGAGAGGATTCAGGAGCAGTGTGCTCAGCTCGCGTAGGGCGATGGCCACGATCCGGGTGCGGGTGAAAACGTGCAGGAGCCCGAGGGCCGCGAGGAGGCCCAGGGGAACCCATAGGGGAAAGTGTCCGAAGACAGCGGGCCAGATCAGGAGGAGGAGCGCCAGGGCGGCCACGACGAGGAGCGGGACTCCTTGCTCGAGGCGACTCCGGGAGGCTCCGGACCGATTCCCGCCCATCCAGGCCCGTGCCTGTCTGAACAGCAGCACGAGGGCGAAGAACCAGATGCCGGCTGCAACCAGATTCCTGAAGTTGGAACCGATGAACGACTCCGACTTCGCGGCCGCGGCCTGAGAGAAAGCCAGCAGGACGCTGTCGAGGAGCTCGGCGGTCACCCAGGTGCCCGCAACGATACCGGCCAAGGTCAGAACAGCAAGAAAGATCAAGGCCGGAACCTTGAATACCATCGCCGACTCTTCGATGAACGTCCTGTTTCGATCCTTTTCAGAGACGTTTTCAGCCATGGTCAGATCACCTTTTCCGTCTGGGTAATGCGAATGTAGATGTCTTCCAGGGTTTCCTTGTGCATTGTGAGACCGAGACAGAGCCATCCCTTCTCGTTCAGCATCCGGCTCACGTCAGCGCGGGGATCGGAGTCTCCCTCCACCGTGATCCGGCAGCGCTGCTCGCCGTTCAAGGGTTCGAGCGTTTCCACTCCGGCGCTCCCGAGGCGCTTCAGCTCGGCTTCCAGGGCACCGGCCGGAGCCTCGGCGGAAACCTCCATGAGAGTGCGGCTGCGGTCTCGGACGAGGTCCTTCATGCCGGCGTCGGCGATGATGGAGCCCGACCGGATGATGATGACACGGCTGCAGATCTGCTCCACTTCCGGGAGTATGTGGGTGGACAGGAGAACGGTGTGGTCGCTCGCCAGATCCCGGATCATCTCCCGGGTTTTGCGGATCTCTACCGGGTCCAGGCCGATGGTGGGCTCGTCCAGGACGAGCACCCTGGGATTGTGAATCAGGGCCGTGGCCAGTCCCACCCGCTGGCGGTATCCCTTGGATAGCGTGGCGAGAATGCTCCGCCTCCGGTCTCGGATATGGCACCGCTCCATGACCCCGTCCACGGCCGCGCGACGCTGGTGGGCAGGAACACCCTTCAGTACGGCCATGTAGTTCAGGTACTCATCGAGGCGCATGTCCACGTAGAGAGGAACGGACTCGGGGAGATACCCCAGAACTTCGCGAACCCGAAGGGAATCGGAAAAGCAGTCGAACCCGGCAACGCGGGCCGTGCCGCTCGTGGGGGGCAGAAAGCAGGCCAGGATTTTCATGGTCGTGGATTTCCCGGCGCCGTTGGCGCCGAGGAAGCCCACCACGGCGTTGTCCTCGATATCGAAAGTCAGGTTGTCGATGGCCAGAACCTCGCCGTAGGCCTTGCTCAATTCCTTGACGGAAATCACAGCAATTCCTCCTCTGGATAGGCCGGGAAGGGTGGAAAACCGAAGAATACGGATTTCTGAATCACGTCGTACCCGGTGCCATTATCAAGTACCCGGTGCCAAGAACACGGTTCGCAACGCCGCCGACATGGCTGTTGTAGCGCTCGAATGCGACCCTTTCCCACAGGCTGTTAATGTAGGAACGCCTCTTTGAACCGAGTACCTTGCACTCGATCGATTACGGGGGAGGGGGGTGAATCGCCTCTCCCCAGATTGGACAAATTATAGTGGTTTCCCGGGGCATGGGCAAAGTATGCTGAAATGGATTTGGTCGGGGAAGGTGCCAGAGAGAGGGGATCCGTAGGTCGCATAACTTCTTGACTCGCAAGCCATAACAGATCGTGGATAAAGCGGCGTGGGATCGGGGTCGGGGATTGTCCACCCGGATCCGTCCACAGCGGACGGGTCGATACCGCGGAGAGAATCGAAGAATCCGGCATGACCGGCCATTTTGCAGGGTTTCACGGGAGTCGGTTCATGAACCGTGGACACCTCGAAGACCACCGGCGCATGCCGGTTCGTTTCGTTCAGACCCGTCCTTATTGGTTGTTCCGAAACAGGTGCCCGGCAGGATGTCCATGAGATGAATGCACCGGGAAGAGAGACGTGTCCACGCACGGATAGCATGGAACTGAAAAGAAGAAGAGATGTCCTGATTGCACCTGAAGAATATTAAAGTGGGCTAGCCGAAGGGATTAAAAATGATAGGTAAAACGGGTCGATTGGGGTAGCGGAGGGGTCCCTCCGGCTGCCCTTGTATTCTCAGGTTGTCAAAGAACCGTATATCACAGGTGAATTGGCGTGAAATTTTCACCCATCACTGTGGATATCTTGCCATGTCTTTTGCAAAAAGCAAAGGAAAGAAATGAGCAAAATTCATATATTTCATCTGGGGTATCCATTTAACCGGACCGGTGGTAAGCTGAGTCGATGGATCACC
>CAZAKZ010000212.1:0-8063 GCA_964485695.1 uncultured Planctomycetota bacterium
TCATGAGGTCCGCCTGATTTTTTCCTATTTTGCAGGCTTGCCGAAAGCACACGACAAGTATGGGACCCCCACCTACGACATCTGGTGCACGGGCGCGGACGGCGCCGACGGGGGCGAGGGCAAGAATCAGGACATCTCCCTGCGCCAGGAAGAGAAGGCCAAGTAATGGACGACCGGGGATTCACCCTCGTGGAGCTCATGGTGGTCATCATCGTGGTGTCGATCCTGACCGCGGTCATGGTCCCGCAATTCACGGGGACCCACGAGGAGGAACTGCTCCGCGCCGCCGGCCGGGACCTCGTCGGCGCCATGAAATATGCCTCCAGCCAGGCCGTGACCCGGCACCAGGTCCACCGCCTGCACATCGATCCCCGGAAGGGCGCCTTCTGGCTGGAAGCCGAGACCCGGTTCCGGGACTTCGAGAGGATCTCCGAAGGGGCCGGCCGCATGGACGAGCGGATCACCGTGTTCGTGCGCTCAAGCCGCGCCGTCCTGGAGACCGGGACCTCCGAGATTCCTCCCCCCCTTCCCGAGGAAGGCGACCCGGTTCCTCCCGAGGTGATCCGGTTCCGGGCCGACGGCACGGCCGACGGCCGGGAGATCGAGCTCCGGGACCGGAGCGGCTTCGGCCTGAGGCTCGTGGTGAATCCCGTCACGTCCCGGATCCTCCTGATTCGCCTGGATCGGGAGGTGCGGTCGTGAGAAGTCGTACGGCGGGTTTCTCCCTCATCGAGGTGCTGGTGGCCATCGTCATCCTGGGCACGGGGCTGGTGGGCATGAGCCAGGCCATCACCTCGGCCCTGACCGCGAGCCGGGACGCGGAGCTCTACTCCACGGCCGTGCTGCTGGCCTCCGGCCGCATGGAAGAGATCATGATGGATCCTTATCTCACCACCGGCGAGAAGGAGGGCACCTTCGAGACGGGATTCTCCGGGTATCGATGGAAGACACGAATCGAGGACACCCGCATCGAGGGTTTGATGGAGGCCACGGTCCTCATCGAACACGGAGGAGGAAGCGCTCCGGTCTACGAGCTGAAGACCCTGGTGTTCGTCCCGCCCGGCACCCTGGGCGATGAGGAAGGAGGGCCCGAGAGCCTCCCTTCCGGCCGGAGGAGGGAGGGTGCGCCATGAACCGGGTCGGGCGCGGCAACAAGGCTGGCTTCACTCTCATGGAACTGGTGGTGGGCTCCACGGTCATGGTGGGCATCATCGCGTCGGCCTACCTGTGCCTGGTGTCCGGAAACAAGGGCCAGCGCATGGTGGAAAGGCGTATGGCCATCCTGCAGAACGCCCGGGTGGCCCTGGACCTCATGGCCCGGGACCTGCGGGCCGCCTGTGTCCTGCACGAGGACGCTTCCTTCCTGGGCATGGACCGGACCCGGAAGGGCCCGGACGGGGGCGAGATCGAGTCGGACAACCTGGACTTCGCCACCCACAACCACGAGCCGGCCGGGCCGGGCGAGAGCGATGCCTGCGAGGTGAGCTACTTCATCGACCGGAATCCGCGCACCGGGGGACTGTGCCTGTTCCGCCGGCGGGATACCACGCCGGATGCCGATCCCCTGTCCGGAGGAACCCGGGAGGAGATCGCCGAAGGGGTGCGCGGATTCCGGCTGGAGTACTTCAACGGCTTGCACTGGTACGACCGCTGGGGGGAGTCGCCGACGTCGCGGGAAACGTATTCCAACGATCCCGACCGCACCACGATGAATGCTGGCACGGATGCCGCCATGGAAACCGGATTGCCCGAGGCGGTGCGCATCTCCCTGGCCCTGGGAAGCGAGGAGGAAGAACGGCCCGGCCGCCGGACCGGAGCCCGCGTGAAATCGCCTCCCCTCCTCTTTCAGTCCGTGGTGCGGCTCTACCTGGCAAGGCGACCCCGCGGGACCGGGAACGTGCCGACTGAGGAAGACGTCAACGCGAGCGGAGTGACTTCCACGGAGGCGGACATTACCCCAGACACGGAGGGGCGGTGATCCCCATGAACACCATGCTCACCCGAAACTCGACCCCTGGATCCGCTCTCATCGTGGTGCTCTGGGCCGTGGTGCTCCTGGGCGTGGGCGTGGTGAGTGTTCTCCACAATACCCGTCTCGACCTGAAGGTGGCCAAGAACCAGGGGGACCGGGTCCAGGCCTACTTCCTGGCCCTGGCCGGTGTGGAACGGGCCAAGGCCGCCATCTACCTGGAACAGGAGGACCGGAAGATCCGCACCGATGGCTTTTCCACGGCGCTGTTCAACGATGCATCCGCCTTTCAGGAAGTAACCCTCGGGCGCGGCACCTACCACGTGTTCCGTCAAGCCCGGCCCGGTGAAGGGCCTGGACCCCTACTCCCCGGCATCGAGGACGAGGAGCGCCGCCTCAACATGAATCAGGTCCCGGTCCAGGAACTCCTCAAGCTGCCCGGCATGACCCAGGAGGCAGCGGCCTCGATCAAGGACTGGCGTGACCCCGACGGAACCCTCACCTCCATGGGGGCCGAACAGGAATACTACGACGAGCTCTCCCCACCCCTTCGCATCCGGAATGGCCCGCTCGAGACCCTTCGCGAGGCCCTGGTCGTCCGGGGTATCACCCGGGAGCAGCTCCTGGGTGAGGACTGGAATGCCAATGGCCTCCTCGATCCTCAGGAGAACGACGGTACCCGAACCCGGCCCCCGGATAACGCGGACGGAGTGCTCGACGCCGGGTGGTCCGCGTACCTGACTCTGGAGTCGATGGTGAGGAATCTGAACCGCCGCGGGGAGCCGCGCGTCCACATCGTCTCGGCCACGGCCGAAGACCTGGCCGAGGTGGAAGGGCTCTCGGAGGACCTGGCCGCCGCCATCGTGGACTACCGGAAGGTAAAATCGTACTCTTCCCTGGCCGACCTGCTGGACGTGAAGCGGGTTGAGGAAACCGAGGCCGCGCCTGCTCCGGCTCCGGCACCAGCGTCGGCCCGGGGCGCTTCCACCGGCCGGGCTCCGGCCCGAGCCACCCCACCCCCGTCCGGCCGTAGTGCCGGCAGGAGGCCGGCCCCCACGACCGGAGCGACCGGACCTGGAGGCAACCGGACGGCCCCCACCGGGCCCCAGTACCGGGAGGTGGGCGAGACCCTCATCAGCCAGGATCTCCTCATGGACATCGCCGACGGCCTCACGGTGCGCGAACCCGTGCTGGAGGGCGTCGTCAACCTCAACACGGCCGATGCCGTGGTGCTGGCCTGCTTGCCGGGCATGACCGAGGACCTGGCCCAGGCCGTGGTGGACCACCGCCTGCAGAACGGTTTTTTTTTCAGCATTGCCGGGTTGCTGTCCGTCCAGGGGTTCACCCGGGAGATCTTCAAGCAGGTGGCCCCGCGCGTATCCGTCCGGTCCGGAACCTACCGCATCCTCTCCGAGGGGCGCATCCCCTCGAGCGGCGCCCGAAAACGCGTGGCGGTTGTGGTCCGACTGGATGACCATGGAGTAAAGACCCTCTATTATCGGGAGGACCCTTGAACGATACGAAAGCAGCCCCCGGCAGCGACATCCTCGTGGATCTGGGCCAGACGTCCCTGAAGGTCCTGGAGGGAGAGCGCGGCCTCGAGGTGCCCCTGAATCGCACGCCCCAGGGCCGACTGACCGAGGAGGCCCGGTCCGCCGTCCACAAGACCCTGACCCCGTTTCTCCGTACCTCGTCCAGGCGGGGCCGGCCGGCCCTGTGCGCGCTTCCAGCCGGAGGCGTCTCGGTGCGCCGGTTCACCCTGCCGCCGGCCTCCCGCGAGGCCACCCGGCGCCTGCTCAAGCTGCAGATGGAGCAGGCCTTTCCCGTTCCCCCGGAGGATCTGGCCTGGGGCTACCGCATCTACGGTTCCCGAAACGGTTTTCTCCGCAGCGAGAGGCCCACGCCCCAGGAGGTGGCCGTCCTGGCGCTCCGGCGCGAGGTGCTGGAGGACCATGTCGCCCTCTTTTCCGGAATCGGCCTCAAATCCGTATTCACCCTCGGCGCCCTGGCAGCGAGCCGCCTCTGCCCCATGAACCACGCGGCCTTCACCCTGGTGGACATCGGACGGAGTCACACGGAGTGGCTCCGGTTCCAGCACGGCAAACCCGCACAGGTCAAGACCTTTCACTGGGGCGGGGAGACCGTCACCGAGGCCATCACCACGGCGCTGCACCTCGGCCGGGAGAAGGCGGAACAGCGGAAGATCGATCTGTCCGCGGAATCCGGCGGAGCCGATCCCGCCCTTCAGGCCTGCCTCGAGGAAGCGGTGAAGCCCCTGGCACGATTCCTGATCGAACCGGTGCCGGGCCGGGGCCGGGACAGGGGAGACGAGGGGCCGGAGATGAACTACCTGGTGGGGGGAGGATCGAGGCTCGAGGGCCTCGAGCCCATTCTGGCCGGCGCCCTGGGGGAGACCGTGCCCGTGAAGGTCCTGGAGACCCGGAGGCCCGAGGGTCAATCGGCCGTCACCCTCGGCCTCCGGGTCATGGAGAAACGACCGGAGGAACACCCGGCCATCCACTTCCGGACCCGGGCCGGAAACGGAGTCGAGGACACCACGGCCAACGCCGCAACGCTTCGGCCCTGGATCTACGCGGCCGTGGGCCTGATTCTCCTGGTCCTCGTGCTCCGTTACGTCCCTCCTCTGTGGAAGCTGGGAGGACTCCGGGATCACATTGCCCGTACCGAGGCCGCCCTGGATGCCCTGCCCCCCATCGGCAAGGACCTGGATTTCATGGCGACCCTGGACCGGAGCCGGGTGCCGGTGCTGGAGGTTCTCACCGTGTTCGGCCGCGTGGCGCCCCCCGAGGCCGTGCTCCAGGATTTCACCCTGGATGCCCGGGGCCTCGTGGGTCTCAAGGTGCAGCTGAAACCGGGCGAGGTCAACGGCCTCCGGACCCGTCTCACGCAGTCGGGGTGGTTCTCCGACGTGATTCTCCAGGACCTGAAGCGCGCCCCGAAGCGAAAGGTGATCATCCGGCTCACGGCCAGGATGACCCCTCCGGCCACGGGCCTCGAGGGCGTGGAACCGTTCACTCCGCCGGCAGGAAAGGGGAAGTAGACCATGCGTAAACTCACGGATCGAGAGAAGCGCACCCTTCGCCTGGCGGGATTTCTGGTGGCCGCCTACCTGGTCGTGTTCTACGGAACGAAGCTTTTCGGATCCCTGGAGAGCCAGCGCGGCGCCTACGCCGAGGCCTACCTCAATGCCCAGACCCTCCAGGTGAAACGGCTGCGCGAGATCCAGAAACGAAAACGCCTCGAGAAGCTGAAGACGGAGTGGAACATCGACTTCCCGAAACTCCAGAAGAAGACCGTTGTGGGAGACGCGAGGGTGGCGCTAGAGACCACGGCCCGGACCTGTGGCGTGGGGCTGGGATTCTCCAAGGAGTCCCCTGGCCGCGTGCGGGCCGGGGAGTTGACGGTGTTCCAGGTCCAGGGGTCCGGCAAGACCCAGAACGTGGCCAGGTTCCTGCACGCCCTGAAGACTCGCCTCGGATATCCCATGGTGGTGGACCGCATCCACCTGAAGGCCCAGAAGCGGCCCGGCCTCGTGTCCTTCACCTTCACCGCCACCCTTCTCGGCTACAGCACCTGGAAACCTCAGGAGACCTCCCGTGCCTAGACACGCATTCAACCTGCTTCGACTCCTGTGTCTGGCTCTCGCCGTGACGGCCGTCGTCCAGGTCGTCACCCTGGCCGGAGCAGAGGATCCGCTCCCGGACTCGGAGGCGACGGACCTGGCCGCCGTGGTGAATCCCCGACCTACCGGGACGAAACCGACGGAAGCGGCCGAGGCAACACCCCCGAAGGGCGGGAAGAAGCCTCCGGCCGTAAAGCTTCCGGAACTTTACGCGGCCATCCAAACCCGGGGCATTTTCGGAGTGGTGCCGCCGCGGCCCCCCATTCCCATCCTTCTGGAGGGCATCGGCAGCGACTTTGCCTTCATCCGGTCCGCCAAGGGGCGCTCCGGCCTGGTGAAGGCGGGCGAGACTTTCGATGGCATCAAGGTGCTCGAGATCGGCCGGAACCGGGTGCTCATCGAGGTCGAAGGCAAGAAGAGGGAACTCACCATCTACCAGGGTCTCGGGGGCGGGAGTCTGCTGCCGGCCCCCAAAAATGGAACGGAAACGAAAAAGGAAAAGACAGCCCCCTCGAAAGAGAAAGAACCCGCCTCCGTGAACAAGGAAAACCGGAGATAAAAAATGACACGACTCGTACTCGCTCTCATCCCCCTCCTTTGCCTGGGACTTGCAGCCGGCCCGGCGGCGGCCCAGACAAAAGCCCCCGAGCCCCCGGCTGCGCCGCCGGGTACCGGCGGCGCCCGGGGCGACGAGACGCCCGACAAGGAAGGCGTCCAGCTCAGCTTCAAGGGCGCCAACATCACCCAGGTGGTCGAGTGGCTGGCTAAGATGACGGGGAAGAGCATCATCAAGCACAAGGACGTCAAGTGCAAGCTGGATATCCTGAGCTCAAAAAAGGTGCCCGTGAAGGAGGCCGTGCGCCTCGTGTTCAAGGCCCTGGCCATGGAGGGCTATTCAGCCCTCGAGAACAGCCGGGTCATCATGATCGTGCCGGAGAAGTTGGAAGCCAAGGTGAGCGCCGAGCTGGTGGACGGAAAGGGGCTGGAACTGCCGGGGGGCAAGACCAAGGTCATCCGGGTGTTCGACATCAAGCACACCGACCTCACCAAGCTCAAGGACCGGATCAAGCCGGTGCTCTCGGACAAGGCCAAGGTGGAGGTGGACGATCAGGCCGGCAAGCTCATCGTCACCGACTATTCCGACAACGTTCGGTTCCTGGAGGAGGTTCTCGCCCAGCTGGACGTGCCCGCCCAGGCCGAGACCGCCACCCGGGTCTTCCCCCTCAAGCACACCCGGGCCGACGACCTGGCCACGCTGCTCAGTGCCGTGTTCGGCGCCGGCGGCAAGCCCACGGCCAAGAAGCCGCCCCGGCCCAAGAAGCCGGTCAAGGCCAAGTCCACCGCTCCCACCGTCATCCTGGCCGACAAGGCCTCGAACCGCCTCGTGGTCACGGCTCCGCCCAAGAAGATGCCGGAGATCGAGAACCTCATCCAGGTCCTGGACACGGAGAAACCGGCCGACGTGGCCGTGCGGCTGATCCCGCTCAGGAACGTGGACGCCCGTGAGCTGGTGAACGAGATCGGCCGCCTCTACCAGAAGATGAAGGGCACCACCCTGAAGGAGACCATCGAGATCAGCGCCGTGGCCCGGGCCAACGCCCTCATCGTCCTCTCCTCCGAGGCCAACTTCAAGGGCATCCAGCGCATCGCCGAGGCCCTGGACACCGAGGAGGGCACGGACAAGACCATGAAGGCCTTCAAGCTGGAGTACGCCGACTGCGAGGAGGTGGCCAAGCAGCTGGAGGAGCTGCACCAGACCCGGGAGGATTCCGGCTACTACTGGCGGCCGAGGCGCTCCCAGGGCCAGTACGGGAAGGTCCGTTTCGTGGCCAACCGGCGCCAGAACGAGGTCATCGCCATCGGCCCGCCCGGGTCCCTGGATCGCATCGGCGAGATGGTCAAGAAGCTGGACCTGCCGGCCGGCGAGGAGAACCTGGCGCCCCGGATCTATCCCCTGAAGTACGTGGCGGCCAAGGACATCGAGGAGGTGCTGAACGAGCTCTTCAAGAAGACCGAGCGCCGGAACTACTGGTTTGACGAGGTCGAGAGCGACAACAAGGACATCGGCCGGCTCTACGGCAAGGTGCGCTTCGCCTCCGAGCCCTACTCCAACTCCATCATCGTGACCACCAACTCCGACGAGAACTTCGCGGCGGTGGAGCGGCTCCTGAAGCAGCTGGACGTGCGGTCCGAGGAGCGGGAGGCGACCGTGAATTTCCCGCTGCGATACGCCAAGGCCGTGAACGTGGCCAACAACATCAACATCCTCTTTGCCGGCCCGGGCTCCCCGCCGCGGCGCGGCGGACGTCGGGCGAATCAGCCCGCGGCCCAACCCGGCAGCAGCACGGACGGCACCTCGGGATTCGAGCTCGAGACCGAGGACGAGGAGGAGACCTTCTTTCCCTGGCTGGGGGGGCAGCAGCAAGGACGGAACTTCCGGGGGGGGCGCAC
>CAZAKZ010000213.1:0-7666 GCA_964485695.1 uncultured Planctomycetota bacterium
TGGAGGCGGCACCCGGATTCGAACCGGGGATGGAGGATTTGCAATCCTCTGCCTTAGCCACTTGGCTATGCCGCCTCCTTGAAGGCAATCCTAATGGACGTGGGGAAAGGCGGTCAAGGCCGCGCCGGGAATCCCCTCATGATCCAGGAGGATTTCCTCGCAATCCGCGAGCACTCCCCCCTATAATCCACAACCCTGGGCATGGCCAGATACGGGATTCACTCCGGGAGGGATTCGGTTGAAATCCATCCGACTACTTGTCGCAGGTTTTTGTGCATGTCTCCTCATGACCGGCTGCACCTACATGGGCGTGGTTCCGGATGAAGGGGCCGAGGCGTATCCGGGGGTGCGGCCGTTCGAGACCCCCCTGTTCGAGTCCGCCGCATTGGTGGTGAACGGGTCCCACGAGGGACACGACCGCCAGACCTATGCCGCGGATCTGGCCCTGGAGAAACGGGCCTGGAGGTCCATCCAGTCCGCCTTTCTGGAAAAGAGAGTGGTCCTGAAGAAGCCCGGTGTCGAGGAGCCCGGAGACTTGCAGGTCCTCTTCGAGTTCCGCCTCGTGGACGACGTGCATCCCCTGCACCGCTCCGTATCCACCCTCACCCTGTATTGCTTCCCCATGTGGAAGATGGTCCGTCTCGAGGCGGCTGCCCGGTGCAAGGTGGGGAAGGTGTGGCTGACGGACTTTCACTTCGAGGATGAAGTGCTGGTCTACTACAATCCGGTCCTGGCCCCGGTGAGTCCCTTCATGGGGGAGTCACCGATCCCGCGTTTGTTTCGCGCGGTGGGTCGCAGCCTGGCCACCCACGTCCTGAGAGAGATTCGCCGCAAGAGACTCCTCGAGGCCCACTCCGGAAGCTTCATGCGAGGTGACGTTGATTCCAAGTCGTGAAACGGTCCTTCGGGGGATTCCGATCCTGTTGCTGGCCCTGTCCGGATGCATGATGGTCCGGGAAGCACCCGAGATCCAGGCCCTCACCGGGCCCTCCTCGGAGGCCCCCTCAGCCGTGCCCGTTGCCCTGGCCGTCATCCCCCGGGTGTTCCAGGACGGGCTCCATCTCCGGACGGAGGAGAGCCGGGAACAGCAGAGCCTGGCCTTTCGCATCGTTCGTGCCCTGAAAGAGGCCGACCTCCTGTCCGTGCGCCTGGCGGGTCCGGCGCCCGGGGCCTTCAACGTGCTGGTGGAGACCCAGGAGGAGCGGTCGGGCCCGATTGGACTCCGGGTCCTCTCGGCCATTACCTTCCGGCTCCTGCCCACCTGGACCAAGGTGCACTACACCCTCGAGGCCACGGGCGTGTTCGGCGGCCGTGAGATCGAAGCCTTCCGGTACGAGGCTCGGGCCACGGAGGTGGAGCACGTGGCCCTGCTGCCCGTGGCTCCATTCCTGCCCATCGAGGCCGGCCGGTCCCGGATGCGCCAGGAGGCGGTCCAGGCCCTGGTCGCGCACCTGACCCGGGCCCTGGCAAAGACGGCCGGGGAAGGGAAGAAGGTGAACCCGTGAACCGCTGTCTACCGATCCTGGCCCTGGCCCTCCTGACCGGTTGCACCACGGTGCGCCTCACGGACGAGGAAGTCCGGGTCCTCGGGCATCTCGAATCCCTGGGGATCCGACCCACCGAGGAGGGCACGGCGCCGCCCGCCTCCCTGGCCCTGGCCAATGCCTGGGGACCGCTGGGTCTCGTGTTCGGTCCGAGCCTCGGCGGCCTGCCCCTCGGCGGATCGGGGAATTTCCATCTGGCCGAGCGCCTCCAGGGAGAGGAGGCCGAGACCCAGTGGTGGCTGGGGGTGGTCAATGCCTGCACCTGGCCCCTGTCTCCGCTGTGGTCGGTGCCCCAGGTCATCAACGATGCCGAGGTGGTGAACCAGAAGGACACGGCCTTCTTCTTCACCCGCACCTTCACCGGAACCCGCGCCCTGTCCCTGCACCAGGCGCGGAGGCTCCGGCCAATTCCAGCGGCTCCTCCAGAGGACACGAAATAAGCCACCGTTGACCTCCGCTCCCACCGTACGATACCCTCGGCCGGACACCGATTGTTCCTCGAAGGGAGCGAACCCATGAAGTCCTGGGCTGTCCTGCTGCTGCTCTGTTTCCTTTCTTCCTGCGCCCACATCGATTCAAAGCTCCGCCGCGCCGATGGCCTCTACGCAAAGGGGGACTACCCCGCGGCGCGGGCGGCTTACCAGGAGATCCTCCGGTCCCGGCCCGACGAGGTCGCCGCGTATTGCGGTGCAGGGACGTGTCTCATCGCCGAGGGCCGCATCCAGGAGGCCGCCGGCTTGATGCAGGAGGCCGTGAGGATTCCGGATGCCGGTGCAGAGGCCTACTCGGTGCTGGGCCAGGCGTGGTACTGGGATGCCTGCAGCATCCTGGGTAATCCGGGCGACCCGCGGGCCGAATACACCGCCGTCATTCTCGGGGACGCCGAGGCGAACCTGAAGAAGGCCGTTAACCAGAACTCCGAACTCCACCTCGCCCACTATTTCCTTGGAAAAGTGAAGACGGCTCAGGGCAAGAGCGAGGAGGCCGCCGTCTCGTTCAAGAAGGCCGCGGACCTGAAGCCCACCGAGGCCAGCTACCTCTTCGACCTGGGCGGGGCGCTCGAGGAGTCGGAGAAATTCCGCGAGGCGGCAAAAGCGTACTGGATGGCGGCTGGAGTTTCACCCGAGAAATACCAGGCCTACATCCGGGACGCCCGCGTCCGGGCGGCGTGCTGCCTGGCCCGGGCCGGAGATCCGGTGGCGGCATACTCGGACCTCGAGACCGTATACCTGGAGGATCCGAAGGACGTGGCCTTGTTCCAGAGGCTGTGGGCGATGTTTGGCGCCGATGAAGAGCGCCAGAACGAGGGCCTCCGGCTACTGGAGGTCCTGATTCGTCTACGTCCGAACGCGGCGCTGCCGTATTACTACATGGGTTTCTTCCAGCAGGCCCAGGGCCGGAACATCGAGGCGCGCAAGGCCTACGAGAAGGTCCTGACCACCGAGGAGGGGAAGGGATTCGCCTCGGTGTGGGCCACCCTGGGAACGATGTACCTTGTCGAGGACAGGGACCTGGAACAGGCCGATCGCCACCTTTTCAAAGCCCTCGAGCTGGAGCCGAAGAATGCCCATGCCTACCAGACCCTCACCTACATGGTGACCGAGGCGGTCCGGGACCGGGACCTGGATCGGGCCATGGACCTCACGCGGACCCTCCTGAAATCCCAGCCCGAGAACGGGCACCAGTGGAGCATCCTGGGTGGACTCTACAGCAGACGGCGCCAGGCCAAGGAGGCAATCGAGTGCTACGAGAAGGCCGACAAGTTCTCTCCCGGAGACGCCTTCATCAAGATGGGCCTGGCCATGGTCTACAACATGGGTGGGGAGTTCGAAAAATCCGAGGCGACCTTCAAGGAATCCCTCGCCCTCGACCCGAACCTCCTGGGTGCGCTGAAGGAATACGGCTTCCTGTGCAGGAAGATCGGCAAGGTGGAGAAGACGGTGGAACTGTGGAAGAAGGTGCTGGAACTCGACCCCGACCAGCCGTTGATCCAGAGGCAACTGCCCGGCGAAATCGAGAAGCTGAAGAAACTGAAGCTGGAGAAGGAGAAGAAATAAGCCCATTCCTTTCCGGGAGCATTCGAGAGGAAACAAGGACATGCGCATCACGAGAACGACGCTTCCCCTCCTGACCGTGCTCCTCGCTGCCACGGTAGCTGTCGAGGCTCAGAAGGCGGGCAAGCAGAAGACCGCAAGCGGCCGGACGATTCCCAGGACCGCGTGGGCGGCCTGCTTCACGGTCTGGTGATACAGCGTGGGCAAGAAAGCCCTGGCTGGTCAGCCGGGTATCCACGACGT
Source organism: uncultured Planctomycetota bacterium (assembly GCA_964485695.1). Lineage (GTDB taxonomy): Bacteria > Planctomycetota > JAFGQW01 > JAFGQW01 > JAFGQW01 > CAZAKZ01. The sequence goes on from CAZAKZ010000213.1 coordinate 3,842, forward strand.
GGTCATGGCCGTGCGGAACAAGCCGTTTCGCGAGTGGAACGTGGTCTATTATGACCCGAAGAAGACCGATCTGGAGAAGATCGAGAAGCGCCTTCGCCAGAAGGGGTGCCCGAAGGCCAGGCGCGATGTGGCAAAACCCAAGAAGAGCCGCGGCGTCACCCTCGTGGTGGAGAATCCCGTGGTCACCCCCGGCGACTGCGTGCTGGTCTCGGTGAAACTCCCAAAAGGACGCACGGGCAAGGCCAGCCTTGTGCCGCCGCAGAAGTGGAAGGTCCGCGCCGGCAAGGAAAGGGCCGTGAAGGGCGGCAAGACCCCGGCCCTCCTGGCGCTCCAGACCACCCGGAAGACGCCGCCCGGCAAGCACGAGTTCCGGGTCAAGGTGCACGTCGTCGGCAAGGTCCTCACCTTCAAGGTCGAGGTGGAACTGGTGAAGAAGGTGGGGTGAGACAGGCCGTCGCGGCTTCCTCGCCCACGACGACCTGCCCGTCCGGAGGCATGCTGCACGCTACTGGGGGATGATCTTCACCGTGATGGCACCCCCGTTGTCGTTCGGGGAAGAAAAGGCATCGGAGAGGTACGGTTTTCAGGGACATCCGTGGACTTCCCTGGCTTTGACAGCCTACAATGCAGGCCGAAAGTGGAGGTAGGGAGGAGTGCATCAACGACCACGGGCGAGTGGCGGAGCTGGCAGACGCGGCGGACTTAAAATCCGCTGGCCCGAAAGGGCCGCCCGGGTTCGAATCCCGGCTCGCCCATCAGGTAAACCTCGAGGTGGGACGCATAGAAAGGTGGAACCATGCACCGAATCCTCACGCTCACACTCACCCTGTTGATCCTCTTGACCGCCGGTGTCGTGGCGCAGTCGCTTGGAACCGACTGGATCGTAGCGGATTTCGCCGCGAACCTGTTTCGGGTGACGCTGGGCGGCAAGGTCACCTCGCTCGGGAATTTCCGGACGCCCAGTACGCCGACGATCTGGGACCTCACCATGGACACCGACAACCGCCAGGTGATCGCGGTGCTGGGACGGACAGGCGTGAATCCCGGGCACTTGCTGCGCATCGACCTCAAGTCCTTGCTCGCGGCCACCGTGGCGACCGGCTTCTCGCCATTCTGCGTCAAGGTCGATCAGGACGGCGACTACCTGGTCGGGGGACTCGGGGGCACCAAACCCTCGGTGCTCAAGGTGAAGCGCGACGGCTCCGCCATCAACACGCTGCGGCCCGGTTTCAGCTGGGTGCCGGTGTTCGAGCAAGACCGAGTGACCGGCGACTGGATCGTGGCGCCGGCCAGCAGCAGCGTGCTCCGCTACGACGACAGCTGGGCGACGCTGGTCACCTTCGTGACCCACAGCTTCGGCTCGCTCTACACCACCGACGTCGACCCCCACACCGCCGACCTCTATTTCGCGGCGAACCGCCTGGTGCGGTTTGACCCGCGAACGAACGTCGTGCGGCAGCTCAACTCTTCCCTGCCCATCCGCAATGTCGGCGACCATGGACTCGTCGTCGACCGCGCCCCGGCCACGGGCGGGGCCATCATCCATGCTTCCACCTGGGCGGGGGGATCGGGCCGCATCGCCAGGTTCGATCGTAGCGGCACCAACCTGGGCATTGTCGGCGCCTTCACCACGCAGCTGACCGGGGTGATTCTCGACCGCGGTCGCAACCTCTCGCCCCTGCTGCAAACCGCCCCCAACCACCGGTTGATCCGCGTCAGTTTCGCCGGCGAGGCCGGGAAACCCTACGTCCTGGCTCTGAGCCTGGCCGGCTGCAGCCCGGGAACGAAGCTCCCGGACGGCCGCGTGATCCCGTTGAATCCTGATCACTTGACGGTGCTCACCGCGACGCAATCGCTGCCGCCCCTGCTGCTCAACAACCTGAACGTTCTCAGCGCCAACGAGGAGCGGATCGCCACCCTGAACCTGAATCCGCTGGGCAACGCGGTGAAGGGGGTGCGGCTGTGGGCCGCCGCCCTCACCCTCGATCCCCTGGCACCGCTGGGCATCAGCCAGATCAGTGGACCCTTGCTCTTGATTCTCTGATCCGCCAGTCACCCGACAGCGGGTTGCCGCCTCCGGTCACTGCAGGGGGTGCATCGAGGGGAACCTGAAGGACGGTCACGTACAAAAAAAAAGCCCCCGCATGGGGGGCTTTTTTGAAGACAACGAAAAAGCAGTGTTGATTACATCTTGACGTTGACCACGTTGGTGGCGTCGGGGATGAGGTTGTTGTCCTGAACCCCGGCGATCCAGAGAACGTCAAGATTGAGCTTGACACCGAGATCGAACACCACGTCCGCCTCGCCATTGGCGTCCAGGACGCCCACGGTTTTTCCAAAAGCACCGGGAAGAACGTTGAAGATGGCCAGTGCGGTAGTCCAGTCAGTGGCGATGGCGATCTCGGAGCCGCCGACCGTGGTGGGTCCGGCGTATCCCGCCAGGGTGGGAGCAAGGATGAAGGTCTTGCCGGCATAGGCCTTTCCTAAATTGAGGTGGAAGGTACGGCCGGTCTTGCCGTCGGTGTAGCTGTAGAGCTGGGTCTCCTGGTTCTCCCGCGCCGTGTGATAGGACCCTGTGAGGAGAGCCGGAGTTATCTTGATGGCCGTGGCAGGGGCCGGGTTCTTGGTCAGGTCGACCGAATAGCAGATGCCGTTGAGAACGATGTAGGCGATCTTGCCCTTCATCTCCCACGGCTCGTTCCAGACGGCGGCGTACCCGGTACCGGTGATCCCGGTCACGGGAATGGTCGTCGTGGTCCCGGCCTTGAGATCGACCACCTCGAAGCCCAGGAAAGTGGGCGTGGTCGAGGTGTAGCACCAGCAGTAGAGCTTGGCGTCTTCGTGGATGAGCGCATCATAGAAGCAGGGATTCTTCAGGGTCGCGATTTTCCTGGGCACGTACTTGGTGGGTCCGCCCTGGATCGTATGGCCTGTGATGTTCAGGTCGGAAGTCGCAAAACCGACCCCGAGGAACTCACCGGCGACGTGGGGATTGGTGTAGGAGTCGGACATCGGGACGACCTGTGCGGCCGTCGGGCTCTCGAACCAGCCGTCGATGGCAAAGGTCTTGGCATTGACATCCACCAGGAAGGTGTTCCGGCCTGCGAGTGTGGTAATGGTGGTCGGGATCGGATTCCCGTCGATGCACCAGATACCGGGGCCGCCCACGGCCTCACAGTTGAAGACCGGCTGGTAGGGCGCGCCCATGATCCTGTTGGTGGTATCGTTTACAAGCACCGACCAGGTGGTCGTGGTGAGATCCAGGACGCCGATGCCGTTCGTGGTCCAGTAGCTCGTGTAGAGCTTCCCGTCGGGGCCGAAGGTATGGCCGCGGGAAGATTGCGCGGGACTGAGCGGAATCCTCTTGCTCGTGCCCGCAATGGGGTCGATCACGTAGACGTCCGGGTACTCACCCACCAGAGCGGTCTGAGCCTGGGCCAGGGTAGGCATGAGAATCAGGCAGGCCAGCAGAAAGCCCCAAAGTACTCTCCTGTTCATTTGCTTCTCTCCTTTGCAAAGATGAAAAAAACCGAAAGATCTGCCAGATAAACCAATGAACCGTCCATTGGGAAACTCAGCTATGGTAGGAAAAGACCGAGGAATTCTACCTCTTATCTACGTCGCTTTTCCCCTTTAGGGTGTCCGTACACAATGTTCAAGAGTGTATTTAACTTCAGATTGTGGTCATTGTAAATAGTCAGGAGAAGATTTCCCTGAGGCCATCGAGGTTCCCGGAATGGCGACGATTCGATCTCAATCAGAGAAAACGCAGCTCGGGGGTATCCATTTAACCGGACCCGTCCAGGCCCGTAGTCCTCCAGGGGC
>CAZAKZ010000214.1:0-7536 GCA_964485695.1 uncultured Planctomycetota bacterium
TATAGTCGTGCCAAGTCTACTCAAAGTTTTCGAATTTCTCTAAATTGAGGCAGTTTTTTTTTTACATTTCCTAAGTAAGAGGCAACGTGTAGAATTTCGCACGCACTGCCGGAGCGGCGATTCGTGGGCGGTGCCGAGGGGTCACCCGCGACCGGATCGCATGAACGGGAAAAGACTTCCCGTTTTGGATCCATTCTCGGACGTGACTCAGGCCAGGGAGGGATTCAGTCATGCGGGTTACGGATGTCCAGATCAGGCTTGCCGAGGATCCCCGGAGCAAGCTCAAGGCCTTTTGCCGGGTGACCTTCGACGACAGCATCGTGGTGCACGACATCAAGATCATCGACAGCGCCTCGGGGATCTTCATTGCCATGCCCAGCCGCCGCCTCATGGACCGGTGCCCGGAATGCGGCGCCAAGAACCACCTGGGCGCCCATTTCTGCAACGAATGCGGGACCGAGCTGCCCGACCTGGACCGGAGGGAACGGAATACCTCCCGCCTCCATTCCGACGTGGTCCACCCCATCAACACCTCCAGCCGGGAGGCCCTCGAGAAGACCATCCTGGCCGAGTTCGAGGCGGTCCTGAGCCGATCCCGGGAGCGCCGGCCCGACGGTCCCTTCGACGCCGGCGAGGTCGAGGAGGGCGGCTAGCCGCCGGACGTCTTGCCGGCTGTGTTGTTTTCTCATACCCTGATCTCCGTCCCGAAGAGGGGAGTCCCATGGCAAAGAAATCCTCCCGTGACCGGCTGCGTCTGGCCGTTCTCGGCACGGGTCGACTGGGTTCCGCGCTGGCCGAGGCCCTGCACCGGGCCGGGTGGCCCGTGGCCGCGGTGTGGAACCGGAGCCCACAGCCTGCCCGGCGCCTGCGCAGCCGGCTGGGCGTGGGCCGCGCCTACCGGGAGGCGGGCCGGGCCGCGGCCGCGGCCCAGGCCGTGTTCCTCACCGTGGCGGACGACGCGGTCCTCCCCCTGGCCGAGGTCCTGGCCGCGGGCAACGCAAGCAAGATGGAGGGTAAGATCGTGTTCCACACCTCGGGTGTGCACACGGCCGAGGTCCTCTCCCCCCTGGACCGGGTCGGAGCCCGGACCGGGGCGCTCCATCCACTCCAGACCTTTGCCGATCCGACCTCGAGCCTGAAGCGGTTCCCGGGCACCCGGTGGGCCGCGGACGGTCACGCCGGAGCCCTGGCCCTGGCCCGCCAGGTGGTCGGGTCCCTCGAGGGGCGCCTCCTGGAAGTGCCGGCCGAGGGACGGGTGCTGTATCACGCGGCCGCGGTGACGGCGTCCAACTACCTGGTGGCCCTGGCCGAGGTGGCGTGCCGCCTCATGACGGCCTCGGGGGTGCCGGAGACCGAAGCACTCGGGGCCCTGATGCCCCTCATGGAGGGAACCCTCTCGAATCTCCGGGGCCGGGAGCCGGCTCGTGCATTGACCGGACCCGTGGCCCGGGGGGACGCAGCCACGGTGGCCCGTCACCTGAAAGCCATGGAGCCCGGGGTGGCCCGGCTCTACCGCGCCCTGGGGCGGCAATGTGTGGTGCTTGCGGAGCAAAACGGCCTCGACCCCCGGCGGGTGCGGGCCCTGCGCAAGGCATTATCTGATCACTAGGCGTTTCCAGCTCAACCCTGAGTGGGATGCTTCCGAAATATATATAGGAGGCGTCAGCTTCTCGGCGATGACGCTCACCTCTCTCCTGCCCGGGGTCTACCCGCTGCACACGGTCGAAGAGAATCCGTACGCGGGGGATGCTTCGTGCAGGTAGAAAACCGGAAGAAAATTCGAAGAATCAGCCTCATTTCGCGAGGCTGTGTTTGAAGGTCGTGCTCTTTGCCATAGAATAAAGAGCAGGTGGTTGGCTGGAGCCGGAGCAATCCGGTCATGCAGTGTTTACACGTCTTCCGTATCTCGGTCTGAGGCCGCCCTCCGGGATTTTCCGGGAATGACTTGAAGCATGTAGGGAGCGATATCCATGGGTTTGCTGCGCACGGTCTGGTTTCTGGCCTGTGCGTGGCTCGCATGCCTTATCTGGCCCGCTCTGCTCCCGGCCGGTTTCCAGGACCCGCCTTCCTCCCCTGAAAAGTCGGATAAGCCAGTAAAGTCTGACCTGTCTGTTCTCGAAACCCGGATCCTCAAGGCCAAGGACTTCACCGACGCCTATCCCCTGGCCCTGGAAATCATCATCCACCCGGACCGGGTCCAGGCCGGCAAGAGGGTGCTGGCGCTGCTCCGGACCCGGAAGGAGCTGCCGGCTCTGTCCCTGCTCAAGGCCATGGAAACCCGGGAGGTGGCCTGGCTGGATACGGTGCCGGGGGTGTTGACCCTGCTCGGGAACGGCTCTCCAAAGCTGGTCGAGGCCTCAGAGGTGCTGGTGCAGAAGGTCTGGATGAAGCCCGGATTCGCCGCGGGTCAGGCGTGTCTGGCCCAGGTCGCCGTCCACCTGCGCAAGACCGAGAAGCGGAGCCACCTGGAGCTCCGGGGCGCCGTCTACCTGGCCGGCATGCTGAAAAGGGTGGAGAACATCCGTCCGCTCATCGCCCTCCTGGAACGCAAGCAGGACCTGGACCGGGGGACGCGCATGGGCATTGCGGCCGCCCTGGAGGCCATCACCCTGGACCCTCGCTTCGGCATGGATGCCGCGAGATGGAAGGCGTGGGCCAAAGCGAACCTGAAGCCGGGCATGACGCGGGAGCAGCTCCTCGAGGCCAACTGGGCGGCCGTCCACCGTGAGAACACGGAGTTCCTCAAGGCGCAGCTGAAGACCAGCATCACGGCCCTGGGCGAGAGCGAGCTCAAGGTCCTGGAGCGGTTTCTGCACACGCCCTACCCGGGCGTGTTCGTGGCCGCGGCCCAGCACGTGAGCGAGCTCTACATGGCGGTCACCGACATGGGGGAACGAAAGAAGGTCCAGGCCCGGGTGCTGCCCTTGCTCGTCGAAACCCTGAATCACCACCACGAGGACGTGGTGACGGCGGCCCTGGAGGCGGTGGCCAAGCTTTCCAAGCCCGCGCTGGACAGGGGAGAGCTGAGCCGGAACCTGCGCCGGGCAGTTCTGGACCTCCTCGAGTCCAGCGCCTATGACCTGCAGCTCCAGGGCATCCAGGTTCTGGGCGGCTACGTGGATCCCGAGGCCGGGGACGAGGCCGAGCGGCTCCAGAAGCTGCTCGAAACCTCGGTGCGCCGGCCGTCGGAGTTCCGGGTGGCCCTGGTGAACACCCTGGGCGCGTATGGCCAGGAGGCGTCGGTGGACCTGTTCCGGTGCCTGACCGAGAGCGATCCCGACGAGGCGGTGCGCATGGCCGCGGCCACCATGTTCCTGAAGATCAAGCCCGCGGCGGCCATCGAGACCCTGTCCCTGATCCTGGAGAGCAAGGCGGGCGCCACGGCCACCCTGCGCCGGCGCTTCGTGGGGGAACTGGGCAACGCCATCCGCAAGCATCCGGCTGTGATCGAGCCCCTGGTGAACTGCCTGGAGAAGGACGGGGATCCGGAAGTCCTCGTCATCTGCGCCGACAACCTGGGTTACGCTCAGGGCACGGACCCGGTGAAGCAGGCGGGCGAGGCGCTCCGATCCCGTCTCAAGGTAGGCGTCGCCGAGCCAAAGCTGGCGGCCTGCCTGGTAACTTCCCTGGGGCGGCTCGGCTACAGGGAGGCCCGGGATGATCTGATCCCTCTCCTGGAACACGGGGATCCCGGGGTGAAGGAGAAAACCCGGGAGGCCCTGCTCCACATGGCCGTACTGGACGTGAAGCGGACCCGTGCCTTCCTCACCCATCTCCTGGATCGGAACCTGGCGGAGCTGGTGGTGGCGGCCTACTATCGCCTCACCCAGAACCAGGAGAAGGCCAAGCAGTGGAACGAGCTGGACAAGGATGTCCGCCACAGCATCAGGGTGCTCCACATCCGCGCCCTCCTGCGCACCGAGGGCAAGAAAAACCACCAGGCGGCCCTCACCGAGGTGCGGGATCTGCGCAAGGTCAATTCTCGCAGCGCCGAGCTCATGGTTCTCGAGGCCCGCACCCTCGGCCTGCTGGGCACTCCGCGGGCCAAGGAGGCTCTGGCCTTCCAGAAGGCGAACCGCCTCGAGACCGAGAACACGGCCTGGCTCCAGGAGTGGAGGATCCTCGCGGCATGGACGCACATGCGTTTGGGCATGAGTTCAGCGGTGCCCAAGTTCAAGGCGATCTACAAAAACGGGGAGATGGATCCCCAGGATCCCCTGGCGTGGTCGTATCTGGTGGGCCTATCCCTGGCGCTCCTGAACCAGGATCCCGAGGGGAACCGGGCCAAGATCGAGGCCCATCTCGCCAGGATTCCGGGGGAGGCGTTCAAGAAGAAGGCACCGGCGTGGCTCAAGGTGCAACTGGACAGCATCCGTAGCGTGCTCAAGGCCCCGCCGGTCAAGAAGAAGCCCGAGACACCGAAGAAAACCGAAAAGCCCGTCTGATCAACGGCCCCCCCGGCCGGCGCCCTGACCTCCGAAGTGCACGAACTGGCCCCCGGTGTTCTTGGCCAGGGTGTTCATGAACGTGGCATCGGCGTCCCCGCCCAGAGCGATGGTGTGGATCTCGACCTTCCTGAACTTGTTCAGACGCGCCACTTCCCGGAGCATCTCCTCGGCGGACGTGATGCGCCCCCGGTTGGAGCGGCCGTCGCTCAGGAGGTAGAAGGTATCGGCAGCCACGGGGTAGTGGGGATCGAAGGTGCCCCGGCCGGCCAGGCGGAAGGCCCGTTCCAGGGCGTCGAAGATGTTGGTGTTCCCGGCGGCAACGATGGCATCGGCCCAGGCTGCGGCCCTCTTCTTGTTGGCCAGGGTGGCCTTGATCTGGCCCTTCTTCCAGACGTCGATGTCGTGGTTGTAGAACACGATGTTGAAGGTGGCGTCCTCGGGCAACGCCGTGATGGAGCGCTTGAGCTCGCTGATGGCCTGGTCGATCTTGCGTTCGCCCTTGGGGCCGGGGACCACCGGGCGTCCGGTCTGCTGCGGTCCCTTGGCTCCCAGCTTCAGGTTCATGCTGTTGGAGATGTCCAGGATGTAGACGAGGCGCTTGGACCGGGTGCGGATGCCATAAAAAGTGGTGCCCTGTGTTCTGTCCTTCCAGGCCTTGTCGTCCCCGGTCGCCCGCTTCCCGGGCCGCCTGCCCCTTTCCCGGGAGGCGTTCCGGGCGGCCACGGGCGGGCCAACAAACGTGTCCCGGTTCTTCACCCACCAGTTCTTCCAGAGGACCTTGTTTTCGTGATATTTCTGGCCCGTGAGCCGGGTCAGGGCCGCGGCCACGTCCTGGACGAGCCGCCCCTCGACCTTTTCCATGGCCACGACCAGCGCTTCCACGGCATCGCGGCCGCCCACCTTGCCCAGCGCGTCCACGGCCGCGGCCCGCACCTGCCAGAAGGGATCGTCCAGGGCCGGGGCCAGGGCCCGGGCCGAGGACGCATCCCCCTGCCGGCCCAGGGCTTCGATGGCGGTGATGCGCACCTCGGGCTCCTTGTCCGTCACCATGGGCTCCAGGATCTCCCGGGTGGAGGCGTCCACGAGGTGCCCGAGGGTCTCCACTCCGGCCGCCCGGTCCCTGGCCTTCCGGAGGCTTCGGATCTTCCGGTTGAGGGGTTCCAGGGCAAGGCGCTTCCCGCCCGGATCGAGGCCTTTGAAGATCCTGCCCATGCCCTTGCGGAGCGCGTCGATGACCTTCTCGTCCCGGACAAGATAGGCGGCCACCTTCTCCTGCTCCTTCTGCAGTGCGGCCACCTTGGGCCGGCGCGAGGGCTGGTTCAACCACTCGCGCATGTGGGTCATGTCGTGGATCTTCCGGCCCAGGGTTGCGTGGCGCTTCTTGTATTTCGCCCGGCTCCGCAGGGTCCTGTCCAGGGCTTGACCCATCCATTCCAGGGCTTCAGAGTACCCGGTGCGGGCGAGCGCTTCCACGGCCTCGACCCGCTCGTACCCGTGGGAAGCCTTCAGGCCCTCAAGGAACTTCTGCTGGGCTGCTCGAATACTCCCTGGATCAGGGGGCTGGGCCAGGAGCGCAGGAGAGAGGACGCCGACCCCGACCGTGAACAGTACAAGGAGAGCGGCGCGGCACGTCATGAGCATCTACTTCCGGCGAGGATACCCCCCTCTGCCCGTGGAACGAGATCCAGTGTCCTTGTTTTCGGCCCGAAGTCAAGCTTGAAGGCCGGCGGCCGGTTTGTTGAGATACACCTCGAGGAGGCGACCATGAAGAGACCAATGGCCATTCTGTTTTTCGTGATCCTCGCGGTGCTCGTGGGCTGTCAAAGCGCCGTGACAACCGCGCCCGCCCTGCGCGTGGCGGTCTTCTGCGGCCACGGCTCGGTTCCGGGGTGCGTGGAGGACACGGTGGAGGCGCTCCGCCTGGATCCGGACCTGGTACCCGTGGTGGTCACCGCCAAGGAGATCCTCACCAATGCCCTGCCCGCCTTCGACGCCCTCGTCCTTCCCGGCGGCGGGGGCAGCCGCCAGATGAACAGCTTGGGCGCCCTGGCCGCGGCCCGGGTGAAGTCCTTCGTCCTCGACGAGGGCAAGGGCGTGGTGGGCATCTGTGCCGGCGCCTACATGCTCACCGACACGCCGGATTACCTGTGCCTGGGCCTCTGCGGCGTCGAGGCAGTGGACCGGGAGCATGACGAGCGGGGCCATGGCATCATCGAGTTCACCCTCACCGACGCGGGCCGCGCCCTCTTCCCCGAGCTGAAAAATCGCCCCGCCTCCCACGTCTACTATTACGAGGGCCCGATGTGCGTACCGCTCAAAGGCCGCCCCCCGTACCTCGACCTGGCCACCATCCGCACCGACGTGCACCTCCAGAACAACGCCCCGGCCAACCTGACCCCCGGCAAGCCCCTCTACCTGGCCGCCGAGGCCGGCAAGGGCCGCGTGTTCCTGTCCGTGGGCCACCCGGAGACCACCCCCGGCATGCGCTGGATGGTGCCGAGGATGGTGCGGTGGGTGACGCGCAAAGCACTCGTGTCCTACCCAAATACCGTGGTCCGGCCGCATCTCTACACCCGCGAGATCCTCTTCGACAAAACCCTCCGCTCCAGAGAACGAGCGCTCTTCCACGACCTGCTCTACGCAGAGAGCCAGGACAAGATCGCCGTCATCCAGGAGCTGGTAAAAATCCGCTCCTGGTCAGCGAGACAGTGGATCGTGGGCTTGCTCCGCGATTCCGATCCGGCCGTGCGACACCAGGCGGCCCTGGCCCTCACGGATCTCGAATACACCGCGGCCATCGACGACCTCCGGGCTTCCCTCTCCGTGGAAACCGACACGCGGACAAGGGCTGGATTGACCTCGTGCCTCGCACAGTTGCGGGCCATGGTGGACCACTGAGGAGCAGGGCCCACGCCATAGAGCATAGGGGCGCCCCACGACTACTTTTTGACCAGAATCGGGCCGTTAACCGGCTAATCGCCAGGCTGGGCAGAAAAACCTTCCTTGACCTTTATGTCCTTCGGAGAGTACCCTTTTTTAGTCTCTTATGGATTCAAATGACTGCAAAACGCATACGTTTTTCATATAG
>CAZAKZ010000215.1:0-7509 GCA_964485695.1 uncultured Planctomycetota bacterium
CCGTGCTTTGTAGACACCACACCTGCCTTTCAAGGAGAGAAACAACGCTTTTTAGGAGAGTAGCCATGTACAACACGAGACTGTTCTGTCTATCGATCCTGGTCGTGCTGGTCGCAGCCTCCTTGGCCACCACACAGTGGGGCACCCGACCCGATGACATGCACATCGACCAGGTCGGATATCCTTCCCCCGGAAGCCCCGTGTCGCTCACCTTCCGGGTCACCGGGAATCCAGGCCCCAACCTGGGCTATCAGGCCGCCATGAGCCAGGGATGGCGCGGCATCCCCATTCCGGGTGGCGTGGTTCCCCTGGATCCCGATGCCTTCTTCTTCCTGACCGCCACGAACTCCCTGCCCGCCGTCTTCTCCGGATTCGCGGGCAAGCTGAATCCCCTCGGTATTGCATCGGGTGCCATCAACATCCCGCCCTTTCCCGCTCTGAACGGGACCTCGCTCTACATGGCCTTCGTCATCTATGACACCAAGGGGAAGGTTCAGGGCATCTCCCGGGCCCACAAGTTCCAGATCCTGGACAGGCCCCAGACCGCTGTATGCGGCAACACCCCGCTCAACAACATCGAAGTCGTGGACCTGGACGGCAAGACCATCGTGAAGGCCATTCCCGTGGGCTCCTTCGCTCAGGCGCCCTACTACGACCTCAGCTGCAAGCACATCATCGCCACGACCTGGGCCGGCTGGTCTTACAGGATCGATACCCTGACCAACCAGATAGTGAACACCGTCCAGATTACTGGCAATAGCTGCGTCGGCGGCGCCGCGGTCATGACCTCCAAGGGCGAACGCTACTTCGTCTGCAACACCAACGCCGCAACCCCCTCCATCTGCGAGATCGACTCCGCCTCCTTCAAGGAAGTGAAAAACCACCTCTTTCCCGTGAACCAGGAGCGTCCCGCCGGATTGGCCCCGCGCCCCTTCAGCTCCGAGGCCCTGGTCACCTGCTTCCTCTCCACCACCGGCGCGATCTACAAGTTCGATGTGGAGTCCGGGGCCGTGGCCACCGTCGTGGCTCCGGGAACCATCGACAATCCGCAGGACGCGGTATGGCGGCCGCAGGGGGATCTCGTCTTCGTATGTGAATACGGCAGCGCTACCAGCACCATCGCAACCACCCCCACGATATGGGCCTTCGACTCCAACTTCCAGCTGAAGAGGAAGATCAAGGTAGGCCTGAAGATGCCTGCTGCAGCCGGTATCGCCATGGCCCCCGACGGCTCGTATTTCTACTGCGACGTCTCCGGGGATAGCAACATCGCCAAGGTGGACTGCGACCCCGCAAGCCCCGGTTTCGGCTCCGTCATCAAGAACATCCCCATCCCGGGCGGCTTCACCAGCGGCGGCTGGATGGGCCGGAACTACGACGGTTCAAAGGCCTATGCGCTCCTCACCACGGGCCTGGGCGAGCTCAACACCGTGACGGACAAGTTCAGTACGTCCATCATACCCACGACCTCGGGCGCCGCCATCTTCAACGTGAGGCACCATCGACAGGACTTGTAGCCAGGCCTCAGGGCAACTTGCACTGCGTACACACATCCGCCCGGACTCGAGTCCGGGCGGTTTCGTTCATGATCCGGGCGTAGGTCGTTCTGACGTTTAAAACAGCGTGTAAATGAAGGGCACGCTGCCCTGGCTCGCGATGACCAGGAACGCCACGAGCAGAAAGACCACGATCAAGGGAACGATCCAGTAGACCTTGTTCTTCCTGGCGAAGTCCCAGAACTCGCCGATGAGGGTACCCGCGTATTTGAATTTACCCATGACTCATGACCTCCTGTTTATATCAATCCAGCGCGAATTCACTTCGCCAGTCTTGATCTTCCTTCCAGTCGGGCTGTTCTTCCTTTCGTAGGAGAAACGAGCCCATCACCAGGCAATCCATCTCGGTGCGCATGAAGCACCGGTACGCGTCCTCGGGCGTGCACACGATGGGCTCGCCGCGAACATTGAAGCTGGTATTGATGATGACGCCGTATCCGGTCATGTCCTCGAAAGCCTTGATCAGGGCATGATACCGGGGATTGGTCTGAGCATCCACGGTCTGGACGCGCGCCGAGCCGTCCACGTGGGTGATGGCGGGAACGTCGGATCGTTCCCGGTTCACCCACTCCATGATGTCCAGGTCCTGCTCGTCGCCCCGGAGCTGGACCCGCCGCTCCTCCCGGACCGGCGCCACCAGCAACATGTAGGGAGACGCCTCATCCATCTCGAAAATGTCCGAGACGCGCTCCTGGAGGCACGTCGGAGCAAAGGGCCGGAACGACTCCCGGTACTTGATCTTCAGGTTCATGATGGACTGCATCTTCGGTGACCGGGCGTCGCCGATGATGGACCGGTTGCCCAGGGCCCGCGGTCCGAACTCCATACGCCCATGGCACAGCCCCGTCACCTTCTGGTCCCGGATGAGGCCGGCCACGGTCGGGGCCCATGCTTCCTCGCTCAGCTTCTCGGCCTTGTACCCCCGGGCATTCAGAAACTCCTCGATGTCCTCATCCGAGAAGGCGGGGCCCAGGTAGGCCCCCTGCATGGCGTCCCTGCCGTTGCCCTCCGTGGTCCGGGGCTTCCCCTCCACGTTATGCCACACGGCCAGGGCGGCCCCCAGGGCGCCGCCGGCGTCGCCCGCGGCGGGCTGGATCCAGAGGTGATCGAACACCTTTTCCCGCAGCAGCTTGCCGTTGGCCACGCAGTTGAGCGCCACTCCCCCCGCCATGCACAGGTTTGCTTTCCCGGTCACTTTCCGGGCGTAGCGCGCCATGCGCAGCACGATGTCCTCGGTGACCACCTGGATGGACCTGGCGATATCCATCTCCCGGCGGGTGATGGGTGTCTCGGGCTTGCGCGGCGGCCCGTCGAAGAGCGTATCGAACCGGCCGTTGGTCATGGTGAATCCGTCGAGGTAGCCGAAGTAGTCCATGTTCATGCGGAAGGAGCCGTCCTCCTTCAGATCGATGAGCTCCTTGCGGATCACGTCCTCGTAGACTGGCTCCCCGTATGGAGCCAGACCCATGAGCTTGTACTCACCCGAGTTGACCCGGAAGCCGGTGTAGTAGGTGAACGCCGAGTAGAGCAGACCGAGGGAGTGCGGGAAATGTAGTTCCCGGACGATCTTCAACTGGTTCCCCTCCCCCACGCCGATGGTGGAGGTGGCCCACTCGCCCACGCCGTCCACGGTGAGGACCGCCGCCTCCTCGAAGGGCGACGGGTAGAAGGCGCTGGCCGCGTGGGATTCGTGGTGCTCCGGAAAATAAAGCCTCTCCGGCAGGGTGACGCCGATGGAAGAGAGGACCTTCTCGATCTCCACCGGAATCCAGAGCTTCTGGCGGAGCCACAGGGGGATCGCCTTCAGGAAGGACAGAACCCCTCCGGGAGCGACGCACAGATAGGTCTCCAGGATGCGGTGGAACTTGGTGATGGGCTTGTCGTAGAAGGCCACGGCATCCAGGCCGTCGCCCGCGATGCCTCCTTCGGCCAGGCAATACTTCACGGCGTTCACCGGAAACTCGTGGTCGTGCTTGATGCGGGTGAACCGCTCTTCCTGGGCGGCCGCGACGATCGCTCCCTCGTTGACGAGGCAGGCGGCCGAGTCGTGGTAGTAGGCGCTGATGCCGAGTATTTTCATTTAAAACTGTCGCCTGTATGAATCAGAACTGGAGCTTTCTTCCGGCCTCTGGACCCAGTAGGTGTCGACGCCTCCCGGGAACTTCCGCATGAGCCTGTCCCGGGCGCCGAGGCGAAACAGGAACCTGAACGGCATGAAGAACAGATAGAAGATGGGGGTGAGCAGCACCACCGTCATCACCAGTCCCACCCACCGGGCCACGATTCCGATGCCCTTCTCGATGCCCGCATAGGCCCAGCCGGGAGACAGCAGGGCACACAGGAGAACGATCCCCGAGATGCTCCAGGCGATGTACGCGATGATCGGGGATTTGTCGAAGTGGATCAGGACGAAATAGAGCACGACCCCGATACCGGCGCCGATGAGGGCCTGGATCACTCCCCGCTTCCGTGCTGCGGCGTCGGAGACGGATCGCGGAATCCCCTTGCCCGCTTCTTTCCAGTTCCAGATGACCGTGGATGGATTCATGGATTCTCGCCCAAACTGACTGTGGCACCGCCCTGAGAGATCGGTTCCATAAATACGTCATCGTATTTCCGGGCCCGATTCCTTGGATCGAAAAGACGATACATGTGCCAGGGTGGATAATCAAGGAATTCGACCGGATTGGCCCCGTGAAAATCACGGGATTGCCCGGAGCCATCGGGTCAGGGCGGCCGCCGCCACGGCATTTCCCTTGCGGTTCCAGTGGGTGTCCCGGGGCTTGTACGTGGGCCCGGCCCTCTCCGCCTCCCGCAAGACGCCGAGGAGGTCCAGAAACGCCACCCCCCGCACCCGGAAGAAATCGGCCAGGCGCCGGTTGGGCAGATCCCGGTCGAACGCTTCCTCGTGTCCCTCCACCAGGCATCGATACAGGGCGTCGTTGACCTGGAACTCGTCGGGGATGAGAACCACCCGGAGCCGGGATCCCATTTCCTCGTGGATCTCCTCCAGGATCTGGAACGTCTCGGCGTATTTTTTCTGGATCCGTCGCTTTGGCTCGAGACGGCAGATCTCCAGGCGGGACGCCTCGATGTCTCGATACGCCTCTTTGGAGAACGAGGGCTGCTCGGGATCGTGAAACGCCCTGTCCGGCGCTTCCCCCTTCACGGCCCACAGGCGTTTCACCACGGCGATGGTGAGGAATATGTCCGGATGCAGGAGGGAGTGCTTCCTTCGACGGACGAAGTCGTTGCCGATGAAGAAGCAGACGAGCACCAGGTCGGGATCGTAGCACCGGGCCTCGGTGCGATAGAGGTGGAGGTATTCCCCCGGCCCCACGGCCGGAATCCCGAAGTTGAGCACCTCGGTCGCGCCGGAGGCGTCCAGCTGCGCGTCCAGCAGCGTCAGGAAGTTCTCCTCGTAGGGCACCACCCCCACGCCGAAGGAATCGGCCAGAGCCACGATCCTCCGCACGCCCGGCCGGCGTGCGACCTCGAACTCGGAGTCGAAAAAACCGAGGGCATTCATGGTCCGATCGTTGAACCGGCCGTGGGGACGGCTCCGGTTGTGCCTGAGCTGCTCGGCGGCCGAGGCGTCCGCAGGCGCCAGGAACGGCGAATCCATGAAGCCGGCCAGAACCCGGACGGAGGCCTCGGAGAGGCCGAGGATCAGGATGAGGTTCACCACGACGATGTCGAGGATCCGGAGGCGGCGGCGCAGGAACGCCGCCACCGGTCGCCGGAGGTAGGGCCACAGCGCCACGGCCGCAGCCGCGGCAAGGGCTCCGAGAAAGGCCCAGCGGAAGAACCTGGAGGGGGACCGCGGCTGAACGAACCACACCGTCATCAGGCACAGAAAGGCCAGGTGAAACACCACCCGCACGCCGAGCCAGGCGCTGGATTTCAGAGGAGCCGTACGGATATCCACCATGCGGGAATATTAATAGGAATGCAGTGGGGAGTCAGGATTCTTCCCTCCTGACTCCCGTTCCCGTAGCTACTCGAGGCGCATGACGTGGGTCTCGGAGATGGCCGCAAATCCCTTGGGGGCCAGGGGATCGAGGACACCCACCACCACCCAGACGGGAACCCCCTTCACGGCGGATCCCAGCAGGTTCAGGTTGAGGCTCAGCGTGGCCCGACCGAAGGGATCGAGAGTGCCGGGGCCCGGATTCCAGAAGCCTGGCAGCTGGTTGTTCAGCGAGAGGACGGTGAGGTCATCCGGCGTCAGGTTGATCTGCCGGCCGTCACCGAGCGGCACCCCCGGCCGCACACCGGTGAGGCTCAGCGCGGCCACGTAGGCGTTTCTACTCAGGTTCGGGAAGCTGACGAGGATGTCCCGGTTGTTGGGCGCTGCCGTTCGCAACGAGCAGAGATTCCTGGACCCGCCGATCTCCATGCCATAGGCGGTGAGGACACCCGTGGCGGGCTGTCCATACGTCTTCAGGGAGGTGATGACGCCCTGCTGGGTCAGGGAGACGAGGGCGGAGAAGTTGTTGGCGATGGCGAATCCATTCACCGAGGCGTAGATCATGTTGTTGCCCGGCGTGTTGACGCGGCGGTCGAAGCGGTGGGCGTACCACGCCCGGAGCGGCGGATTGGTGGCGCCGACCAGCACCGACGAGGTCTTCAGCTGGAGGTCCATGACGAACATCCCGTTGCCGCCCGTGGCCGTGCTGCAGCACGTGCCGGTGTAAATCAGGCCCGTGGCGTGGTCCTGCTCGATCTGATAGCGGAAGGAACTGGGCGCTTTGCCGCTGACGATGGTGGTGGTGCCGGAGATCCAGTCGTAGCGATGGATATAGCTGTCGCCGGCGGCGATGAGCAGGTCACCCGAATCGATGTCAACCGTAGCCGCGCGAGGAGACTGGCCGAACTGGGTCCGGGTCAACATCGTGGTGAGAACGCCGGAGACCGGATTGAGCTTGTAGAATCCATTCGAGTAGTCCACCAGGATGATGTCCCCGTTCTGATCCAGGAGCATGTCGTACGGCGTCCCGAACACGCCGGTGCCGTCGAATACCGTCTTCAGGACAAAGCCGGTGGGATCGATCTTGTAGACGGACTTCAGAGAATACGAAAAGAGGTAGAAGTCGTTGTTGTCCTCCGCGTGCATGAACTCCACGTGGTAGTTCCGGGAGGTCACGGTGGTGAAGCTGGCCACGAAGGTGGAGATCTTCAAGGTGGTGCGGTCGATACGCGCCACGGTATCCGCGGCGCTGTACCACATACCGGCGGCGTAAAAGTCCCCTGTGAAGGGCTGTCCCACGGCCGCACCCGTTCCCAGAACGAGAAGGAGGGCCGCAACAATCGCGATGTTCTTCATGATCCTCTCCATCTGAATCCATATGTGATGTGCAGTCCATTGATTATATGCAGAAGCGTCCGGAAATGGAACCCGGCACAGAAAGAGGCCGGCGGGCCGGCCTCTTTCTGAACGTTGATTGATGGATCTACTTGGTGATGCCGACCTGCCAGGGTCCGGAAATGGCATCGATGCCGAAGGGGGCGGCGGCATCCACGGTCACCCAGGCGATGGAGAAGGTGAATCCGATCAGGGTCGGAGCATTGGGCACATTCACGGCGCCCAGGGCCGTGCCACCGGTGTCCAGGGTGCCTTCGAAGTTCTGGAAGATGGAAGGCACCCGGATGGACAGGAAGAACAGATCATCCAGGGCCACGGGGAAATAGCGGGTGAAGAAGGTGATACCCGCCACGCGCTCGGTCAGGGACGCGGCCCCCTTGTAGAACTTGCTGGGGCTCCGGCCGGCCTTCCAGTTGATGGCCAGAGTCTTGCCGAACGGCACCCTGTTGGCCGCGTCGGCCCGCGGGTAGCCCGCATCGGTATAGGTGACGTTCCGGGTCTCGTAGTCGGCCACGATGGGGCACTGCCACCGATCGTACCACACCGAGCCGTAGCCGGCGTTGGCTCCCTTGTAGACCAGGGGATAGG
>CAZAKZ010000216.1:0-7440 GCA_964485695.1 uncultured Planctomycetota bacterium
CCGCCCCTGGAGGACTACGGGCCTGGACGGGTCCGGTTAAATGGATACCCCCGATGCTGGTTATTTCGCCGGTCCTCGCCCTGGACCTCATCCCGGGAGATCTTCACCACGGCTGCTCCGTTTCCCCCGGTGATCAGTGGGTGTTCCGGCGGTGATCTCCGGTTGGATACGCAGGACATCGCCGGTGGTGACCTCCTGGTCGCGCAGGGTTTTGTCGTCGAGGAGCTGCACCCCGAGGCGTCGATGGTGGAACTTGTAGCTCATGAGCTGCCCGTCGGGGCTGTGCCGGGGGAGGCGGAGCTTGTCGGCGAGGACCATCAGGATCCGGTCCACCGTCACGTCCCCGGGGACTTCAACCTGGATCCGCTTGTTTCCGGTGGCGTCCCAGACCTCGATGTTGAGGTCGCTCTGATTTTCGTTCATGACCCTTCCACGTATCCAAAAATGAGAACGTCATTATCCTCCTGGCAGTGGGAAAGGCAAGGGATTTCGATACCTCGACCCTCCTCCTGGGGCGGCGAGACGGACCTCGCCGGTTCGACCCGGAGCGGCCCGGATCCCGCTCAATTCGCATCAAAAGGTGGCCGAAGAATCCCCTTGGGTACCTATTCCGGTAGACTATATTTCCCTCAGTACAGAAGATACCGTTTGGAACCAAGGAGTTGAACTCATGGAACTCGAATCCAATCTGGATAGTTTCCTGAAAAGCCACGACAACACCCTGCTCAATCCTGAGCGCAAGGTGATGATTCAGGAGGCTGTGGACAATCGGGAGGTCATCATCTCCGCGAACGGAGCCCTGGCGACCTGGACGCCGCCGGAATCGACCGGCCGGAGCCCCAAGGACACGATACTCGTCCGTCGGCCCGAGAGCGAAGGTGAAATCGACTGGGATTCACCGAACAACCTCGCCATCACCCCCGAGACCTTCGACATGCTGTTCCAGGATGCCCTGGATGCCTACAAGGGTCGGAAAGTCTATGTCACCGAGCGGGTCATCGGTGCGGATTCTGCAATGGCCCTGCCGGTGCGCACCCTCTCCACCCACGTCCTGACGTCCCTCTTCACCGACAACATGTTCCGCCCGGTTCCTGCGGACATCGACAAGAGCGTCTTTAAGAACCGGAAGTTCAACCTCCTGGTAGTTCCCTACGACAAGCTGGATCCCGACAAGTACAAGGGCCTCCTCCGCGATATCGCCGAGACCGGCAAGGCCTCGAACATGGCCATCGCCTGTGACGTCGACCGCCGCCTGGGCGTCGTGTTCGGCTCCGCGTACTGCGGAAGCGTCAAGAAGCTCATGTTCACGGCGATGAACTACATGCTGCCCGGCGAGGGCATCCTGCCGCTGCACTGCTCCGCCAACGAGGGCCCCGATGGGGACATCGCAATGCTCCTGGGCCTGTCGGGTACCGGCAAGACCACTCTGTCCGCCGAGAAGAGCCGGGCGCTGCTGGGCGACGACGAGCACGCCTGGACCAATACCGGAGTGAACAACTTCGAGAACGGCTGCTACGCGAAGCTCATCGATCTGGATCCCGCGAAGGAGCCGGAGATCTTCAAGGCCTGCTTCCACGAGGACGATTACCTGAGCCACGGGGCCATCATCGAGAACGCCATGATGTATCCCACCGGCAAGTTCGACCTCTACGACGACCGCTACACGCCGAACTCTCGCGGGTCCTATCCTCTGACCTATCTCGACAACATCAAGCCGCCCTCCACCGGCGGTCATCCCAAGACCATCCTCTTCCTCACCGCCGACGCCAACGGCGTGATCCCGCCGGTGTCCCGGCTGGACTCCAACCAGGCCATGCTCTGGTTCCTCATGGGCTACACCAGCAAGCTGGCCGGCACCGAGACGGGCATCGTGGAACCACGGACGGCGTTTTCCCGGTTCTTCGGGGAGCCGTTCATGCCGCGGAACCCCGACGTCTACGCCCGGATGCTCGGCGATAAGATGAAGCAGCACGACACGAATGTCTACCTCGTGAACACCGGCTGGAGCGGCGGCCCCTACGGCGTGGGCAAGCGCATGGACATCATGCTGACCCGGGCCCTGGTCGCTGCGGCCCTGTCCGGAGCGTTGGAGAACGTGGAATACGTGGAGGACAAGCGGTTCCACATCCACGTGCCCGCGTCCTGCCCCGGCGTGGACGACGCGAAGCTCCTCAATCCCAAGAACACCTGGAGCGACAAGGACGCCTTCGAAGCGCGCGCCGACAAGCTGGCCGGCGAGTTCAAAGCCCACTTCGAAAAGGCATACGGCAACAAGAACATCGATCCGGCCGTCATTGCCCAGTGTCCGGGAAAATAGACGCGCTGGCCTACAGATAGAACCTCACCGGGGACCCTCGCTCTGAACGGGCGGGGGTCCCCGATTTTCATGTACCGGTCAAGATTCACTGGAGTGAGATCGGGACCTGTCGTCTCCCCAGGTCAGGAACCGGTTGTAGAGCAACAGGCCCACGATCGTGGCCACGCCGATACCCGTGAAGATGAGCCACAGGGTTCGGGGCTGGTTCATCTCGTCCACGAACTTCACGTAGAGGTTAGCCCCCAGCACGCTGCCGATACTCGAGCCGATGACGCCGTAGAGAAACAGGTAGCCCATGTACATGGCCACGCGGGACTGGGGCGCGGCCTGGCCCACGTAGCTGATGAACTTGGGGTGAGCGGTCATCTCCCCGATGGAGAAGATGATGGTGCCGATGATGAATACCCAGATGTTGGTGTTGATGGCGAGGATGGCCATGCCCACGGTGCCGAAGCCGATGCCTACGATCATGGTGGGCAGGGCCTTGAATTTCTTGACGATGTTCGAGACCACGAGCTGCAGCAGGATGATGGTGCCCGCGTTGATGGCGGTCACATGCTCCACGTCGAACTTCCAGTTCAGCGTGATGCCCAGCTTGGAGAAGAATCCATTGACCGCATCGTTCAGGCTGGCGGCGTCCACGTAGTCCCGGACGTACCAGAGCACGGTTCCCATCATCTGGAAGTAGAGCACCCAGAAGCCCGCGTAGATGAAGACCAGGAGCAGGAATCGGAAGTGGTCCTGGAACCGGGGCAGATCCTTGTAGTCGATGCTGAACAGGGAGAGGGGCGTGATGGCGATCACCGAGCACAGGATGCGGGCGAACACGCTGAGGTGGGGGAGTGTCCAGATGAGTACTCCTAGCACGCCCATTGTCACGGCCAGGAAGAGCGCTTTATGTCCGGAGGATGCAGACTTGAAGCGCGTCTCCAGACCCAGGATGATCAGGCTGGTCAGGAACAGGATCCCGATGAATGGCATGAGAAAGGGTCGGCTCGTCCCTGAATCGGACCCGTACAGGTAGCCGCCGAAGCCCAGCAGTATCAGGAGGAAGAACACCGTCAACAGAACCCTGGCCGGTCCTTGCAGGACCCTGGCGATCAGCACGAAGGGGCTGTAGATGATCTCGAAGGCGTTGGCCAGGGTCTGGATCAGACTGAGCTTGTCCTTGGCCTCGTTCCCCCTGGCCAAAGGCGGCTCCCGGTAGAGGAAGATCGTGGGCAGGAGCATGGCCCCGGTGCCGATGGCTGCGGCGATGAGAACCCAGTTCCAGCTGAAGCTCTTGAGATAGGGCACCAGGAACAGGGGCACCACGAATGCACCCAGGTTGATGGACCAGTAGAAGAGGCCGAAGCCGAGGGTGCTGTTGGACCTGTCGGTGCATCGGGCGATGGTGCCCGAGATGACCGGCTTGAAGAAGCCGGCCCCGACGCCCATCAACGCGAGGAATAGGAACATCGGCGTGTACTCGGTGGCCTGGCTGGCGAGGAAGTAGCCGCCGCCCAGCAGGGAGAACGCCACCATGAGGATGGGGCGGTACCCGAACCGGTCCGCCAGGGTTCCGCTCAGGATGGGCAGGAAGTAGAGAATAGGCTGGATGGTCCCCATGATGAGACCCACATCCGGCTTGGCGAAACCGAGGTGCTTGTTCAGGTATACTGCCAGGATGCTCATCACGCCGTAGTAGGAGCCGCGCTCGAAGAACTCGAACACCACTACCAGCCAGAACAGCGGCGGAAACTTGCTCCGGGGTTTGTCTCTGTCGTCCTCGATCGTCATCCTGCCTCGTTTCGAAATGCTCGTCCGGATGAGTATGAACAGCCCGCGAATATAGCTTTTTTGCCTGAATCGGGCAATGAGCCCTCCGTGAAGCACCTCACGGCCGTGTATTGGACCGATCCGGGCAAAGTTACCTCCTTGAGCATCGCTACCCTTCAAGCGCTGGAATTCCGCCGGCCGTTCCTATAAGGTACCCGCCTCCGGATCCCCGTGCCGAGCCGGACCAGGAAAGAGGATAGATTTATTCGAAAGCGCCTCATGAAGGTCAACCTCTTCGTACCCTGTCTCGCCGATACCTTCTGCCCGGGGACGGCCGAGTCCACGAGACGCGTGCTCGAGAAGATCGGCCTGGAGGTGCACTGCCCTCTGGATCAGACGTGCTGCGGCCAGCCCATGTTCAATGCCGGGTATTTCGACCAGGCCCGGGCCGTAGCGCGCCATTTTTTGAAGGTCTTCGGCGAGACCGAAGGGCCTGTCATCACGCCGTCGAGTTCCTGCGCGGCCATGGTCCGTAACCGGTATCCGGGTCTCTTCGAGGGGGATCCCGAGGGCCTCGAAGAGGCCCGGGCCGTGAGCGAGCGCACGTACGAGTTCTGCGAGTTCCTGACCCGCCATCTCCGGGTCGACCTGGGGCGATTCAAGGCGCGCTTCGACGATTCCGTCACGTTCCACCGCAGTTGCCACTTCAGGGCCCTGGGCATCGAGGAGGAACCGGTGGAGCTGATGGAGCAGATTCCCGGTCTCCGGCACCTCCCCCTGAAAAACAAGGACCGGTGCTGCGGATTCGGGGGCGCCTTTTCCCTGTCCTATCCCCACGTGAGCCGGGGCATGGTGGCGGAGAAGCTGGAGTCCATCCTGGAAACCGGTGCCCGGTGGCTGGTCTTCGCGGATCCGGGATGCGGCCTGAACATCACGGGCTACGCCCGGAGAAAGGGCGTCGACCTCCAGTCCCTGCACATCGCCCGGCTCATCGACCGGGCCCTGGGAGGCTGACCATGGCGGAATCCTCGTTTCAGGAAAAGACCCTGGACGCCTGCAGCGATCCCGACCTGGCCCGCAAGCTGCACAGGGCCACCGAGCGGCAGGCGGCCGCCCGGCAGTCGATGTGCGAGGAACTCGGAGATCTGGGATCGTTCCGGGACCTGGCCGCAGCCGCGCGGGACCATGCGCTTTCCAGCCTGGACGAGTACCTCGCCCGCTTCGTGGAGAAGGCGGAGGCCTCGGGCGTCCACGTCCACTGGGCCGGGGATGCCGCGGAAGCGCGCGCCGCCATCCTCCGGGTCGCGGAAGACCACGCCGTGAAACGGATCATCAAGAGCAAGTCCATGGTCACCGAGGAGATCGGCCTCACGGCGCACCTCGAGGCGGCGGGCCTGGAGGTCACGGAGACGGACCTGGGAGAGTTCATCATACAGCTGGCCCGCCAGAAGCCCTCCCACATCGTCTTGCCCGCCATCCACATGAGCGCCGGAGAAGTCACCCGGCTGTTCAGAAAGGAGATCGGCTACGAGGGCCCCTCGGATCCGGTCGCTCTCACCCGGGGTGCACGAAAACACCTGCGTGACAAGTTCCGGGAAGCCTCCATGGGAATCAGCGGAGTGAACTTCGCCGTGGCCGATGAGGGGTGCTGGACGGTGTGCACCAACGAGGGCAACGGCCGCTACGTGACGGGCCTCCCGGAGGTCTACCTGGCGGTCATGGGCCTGGAGCGCATCGTCCGGGACCGGGGCAGCCTGGCAGTCATGCTGAAGATGCTCGCGAAGTTCGCCACGGGGCAGAGGATCACGCAATACGTGAACGTGAACGGGGGGCCCGGCAGCCGGCGCGGGCCCAGGCACGTGCACCTGGTCATCCTGGACAACGGCCGGAGCTCCATCCTCGGTTCCCGATACTGGCGGATGCTCCGGTGCATCCGGTGCGGCGCCTGCCTGAACATCTGTCCCGTGTTCAACCACATCGGAGGGCAGTGCTTTCCGGGCCCCTACAGCGGCCCCATGGGATCCGTGCTACTGCCGCTGCAGATGGGGCTCAAAAATGCGGGCTCCATCGAGAAGGCCTGCAGCCTGTGCGGCGCGTGCGAGGAAGTGTGCCCGGTGAAGATTCCCCTGTCGGACCTGCTTCTGGAACTCCGGAGCGATGCCGCGCGCGCCGGCCTCTACGGCCGGAGGGAAAAGACCGTCATGAGAACGGGCACCTGGCTCCTCCGGCATCCCGCCCTCTACCGGTGGGCGCAGAAGCTCGCCTACTGGGGGCTGAAGCCCTGGAGCCGGACGGGCTGGATCCGGTCCCTGCCCTCTCTGCCGGGGCGATGGACACGAGAAAAGGACCTGCCCCTGCCCGCCCGGAAGAGTTTCTTGACCCGGGAGAAGTCCCGCCGCAGGAGGACGCCCCATGACGGATGATCCGCTGGGTAGGATCCGCAGGGCGCTGCGCTCGGGGCAGGGCCCGCCCGCTCCTTCCCCATTGCCCGATCTGGAAACGAGCCGGCTCATCGACCGGGCCCCGAAAGGGGAGGATAGGATTACCTGCTTTGCGGAGAGGGCGGCCTCCTCCGACGCCGAGGTGCACCGGGTGGACTCCGCCGAGGCCCTGAAGGGCGCGCTCCGGAAGATACTGGACGGCGCGACATCCCTGGCCGTGGCTTCGAGGGGGCGACTGGAGGCGCGCCTGGGAATCGACGCCGGCGAGGTGGTGCCGCCTACCTGCGCCCTGCTCGATGCTGAAGACCTGGAAAAAGAGGAACTCTTCGGCATCCACGCCGCCCTGACCGGTGTGGACCTGGGCATCGCGGAGACGGGCTCCATCCTCCTCGGCGCGGAGGAGGAGGCCGGTCGCCTCGTTTCCCTGGTTGCGGAGGTCCACGTCGCCCTGGTGTGGCCCGACCAGATCGAGGCGGACCTCCTGGACTGGCCCACCGGCCCTCCGGGCGCGATCCTCATCTCCGGTCCCAGCAAGACCGCGGACATCGAGATCAAACTGGTCGTCGGGGTGCACGGCCCCGGGCAATTGCATCTGATCGTCGTGGAATACCCGCAGGATCGTCCGGCGCACGGCGGTCCCGGTGCGTGACGTTATTGTTGGCCTTCCCCTTGATTTCCTCCCCACATGGGGCGAAGATCCAGGTATGACGAAGGAAACAGAAAGTTCTGAATCCATTCCGAAAAAAGACCTCGCGCGCCCACGACGCATCCGGCCGCAGAACCGGAAGATCGCTCAATGACACGCAACGAGGAATCCCCGAACGTCTTCATCGACTGGTGCCGGCACAACAGACTCACCTGGCTCGCACCTGAGGCATCCCCTCATATTATTCCAAATGTAGCGGTCTCGGCAGCGTGCTCTCT
>CAZAKZ010000217.1:0-7387 GCA_964485695.1 uncultured Planctomycetota bacterium
ACTAATAGGACCACTGGCCATGAGTTAACAGTCATTTCAGCCACCGCCAGGGGCTTCGAGCCCAGGATTCCTCCCCACCCGTTGACGTCGCAGTTCCAATATGGGATAGTTAAGTAACAAATCGAAATCCGGGAACATCGACGAACTCCTTTTTATCGGCCACCCTGCGGACGGGCAGGGCTTCGGATCCAGTGATCCAGGCTGGTGGTGAAAGGGGACCCGGGTACATGTGCCGTTTGCACCTGGTCGTGTCGGCTTGCGGTCATCCGCACATCCGGGACCTCTTTCCATCCTTCCTGAGCAATTCCCGGGCAATTCCCATCGATCCAGCTGCGGCACCTCCTTCCTTATTCGACGGCCCTTCAACAGGACGGGAAAGCACGAAGATCCAGAAGCACTGATGGCCGGGTTCTGAAGCACACGAGCTGAGAATCTCATGCGCAAGGCTCTGTTGATCTACCTCTACGACAAGATGGAAGTCGGGCTTTCGCTTGCCCTCGGATTTCTCAAGGCATCGGCAGACGCCGACGAGGAGATCCGCAAGGTCTGGGACATCGAAATACTCCATGAATCCCAGTACACGGATACCCAGGAGCTGGTCGAGACCATCGAAAATTCCGGAGCCGACCTGGTCGGATTTTCCTGCTATTCCTGGAACATCAAGGCGATCCGACGGGCGGTCTCCAGCCTGTCCCCGGGCAGAAAACCCGTTGTCGTGCTCGGCGGAGTGGAGGTCACGCATAATCCACAGGACGCTCTGAGCAGGAGCCGCAACGTGGATTTCATCGTATACGGCGAAGGAGAGGAGACGTTTCGGGCCCTTCTCCGAAGGCTCGGAGAGGACATCCATGCGATCAGGACGAACAACCTGGAGGATATCGAGGGGATTGCCTGGCGGCGAGGCCGATCGAATTTCCTGAATCCCCCGAGGCCTCCCATCGCCGACCTTTCCACGATCCCCTCCCCCTATCTCTCGAACAGTTACGGCGATTACATCAAGACCCTGCCCAGGGCCCCTCTCGAGAGCACCCGGGGCTGCCCGTTTTTCTGCACCTACTGCTTCGAACCCAGAGGATTCAAGAAAGTGCGTTCCTTTCCCGTGGAACGGGTCAAGGCGGAGGTAGAGCACCTGGTGAAGCTGGGTATTCCGGAGATCGAGTTCTTTGATACGAACATGAATTTGCAGCGCAAACGTGCGCTTGACATCTTCCGTTTCCTCCCAACCCAGGGCAAACGCATACGCTACTGGTTCGAGCTCCGGGGGGAACTCCTCGACATGGAACAGGCAAAGGCGATCACAGGCCTGGAGTTCTTCGCAGAGGTCGGGCTGCAAACGACGAATCCCAGGTCGCTCGAGGCGGTGAGACGTCGCCTGAACAAGAAGAAGTTCGAGGCGGGGATCAAGACCCTGATGGATGCGAGCATCTACCGGCCCTGCGCTTTCAGCATGCGCCTCGGCTTCATGATTGACCTCATCGCCGGCCTTCCCCACGACACGGTTGCCGATTTCTACCGGACCTTCGACTACGCCTTCGGCCTGGTGCCCTCCAAGATCGGGATTTCCATCATGAAGATCCTGCCCGGCACCGAGCTCTACGACCAGGCGAATCAGTTCGGCTACAAGTTCGACCCGACCGATGACCACATGATTGCATCCTCCTCCACCCTCACGAATCCGGAGGTCAAGGACCTCATCACATTCACTTACGCGGTGTTTTCCGCCTACAACAAGCTCCATACCGTCCGCACCCTCGGCTGGGCGGCCGAGAATATGCAGACAACCCCCTCAGAGCTGTTCATGGAAATCGGCCGAGACATCGTCGCGGAGAAAGACACCTGGGAGGACTACACTGCGATGGACCTCTGCAACTTGCTGAAGAAGCTCGCCAGGAAACGAGGGTGCGACAAGGTGGCCAAGTGGGTCGCCTACAAGCTCTCGGGGGATATGTACCTGAACTGGCTCCAGAAGGTAAGAGAGGACAAGAGAGCGCTGTGGAGTCGCTTCCTCTTCGGCATTGGATATCGGTTCCTCAGGCTCCTGAGGTGCCTGGCGCCTTTGCCGCAACCCGCCGGCTACGACACGGTTCCGGTAAGACAGGCATTACGTCCCAGGAGAGATACGAAAACGGGCCCCACCCCCCAGTCTGCTCCGGCCTGATCTGGCTGCTCAATTACTGGTATGGCCTGAAACAACAGGACCGGTATCCCCCACATCGAGTCGAAAATCCACTATCCGTTCCATGAATGGGATGATATTGTTTCAGTCATGTTGATGATGTCCGAATGCATCTACGTGGCACGCGACCGATGAAAACTCGCACAGAGTCCGATTCCCTGGGCACCGTTGAAGTTGAAACTTCGC
This sequence comes from uncultured Planctomycetota bacterium, assembly GCA_964485695.1. GTDB lineage: Bacteria > Planctomycetota > JAFGQW01 > JAFGQW01 > JAFGQW01 > CAZAKZ01. The sequence goes on from CAZAKZ010000217.1 coordinate 2,363, forward strand.
GCTACTGGGGTGCGCAAACCCAGCGTTCCCTCGACAATTTCAGGATCGGGGACGAACGTATGCCCCGCCCCCTGGTCCACGCCCTCGGCCTCGTCAAGAAGGCCGCGGCGGTGGTCAACTGCGATCTGGGCAAGCTCACCAGGGACAAACGCGACCTCATCGTGGCGGCCGCCGAGGAGGTGATTCAGGGCGCCCTGGACGGCCACTTTCCGCTGGTCGTCTGGCAGACCGGGTCGGGCACCCAGACCAACATGAACTTGAACGAGGTCATCTCCAATCGTGCCATCGAGATGGCCGGGGGGGTCATGGGCTCCAAGGCCCCCATCCACCCCAACGACGACGTCAACATGTCCCAGTCATCCAATGACGTGTTTCCCACTGCCATGCATGTTGCCGTGGCCACAATGGTGCATGAGCGGCTTCTGCCGGCACTCAGTGGACTTCACGAGGCGCTGGACCGGAAAGCCGGGGACTTCCGGTCCATCATCAAGATCGGGCGCACGCACCTGATGGATGCCACCCCTCTTTCCCTGGGCCAGGAGTTTTCCGGGTATGCCTCCCAGGTGGAGCACGGCATCAGGCGGGTGAAGAATGCCTTGCCTCATCTCCACGAGCTGGCCATCGGCGGCACGGCTGTGGGCACCGGCTTCAACACGCAACCCGGATATGCGGACCGGGTGGTTGCAGAAATCGCCGGGTCCACCGGTCTTCCCTTCGTTCCCGCCGGGAACCGCTTCGAGGCCCTGGCCAGCAAGGACGCCATGGTGGAGGTGAGCGGTGCCCTGCGGTCCGTGGCGGCCTCCCTGTTCAAGATCGCCAGTGACTTACGGCTTCTGGGCAGCGGACCGCGTTGCGGCATCGGCGAAGTGAAACTTCCGGCGCGTGAGCCCGGAAGCTCCATCATGCCGGGCAAGGTCAACCCCACCCAGTGCGAGGCCATGACCATGGTGGCACTCCAGGTCATGGGAAATGACGTCACCGTTGGAATGTCCGGCAGTCAGGGCCACTTCGAGCTCAACACCTACATGCCGGTCATCGCCTACAATGTTCTCCAGAGTACGCGCTTGCTTGCAGGTGCTGCATGCAGTTTCACCGAGAAGTGCGTGCTAGGCATCGAGCCGGACCGCGAGCGCATCGAGCAGCACCTGAAAAACTCGCTCATGCTGGTCACCGCGCTCAACCAGCACATCGGGTACGACAAGGCGGCGCAGGCGGCCGGGAAGGCCCACGCCGAAGGCACCACGCTGAAGGAGGCAGTGGTCACCCTCGGCTTCCTGAGCGGCGAGGACTTCGACCGCGTGGTGAAGCCCGATGACATGGACTACCGGCCGTAGGGGCACATGCGGTTCAAGTCCATTAGCGTGCACACGCCCGCCGCAGTGACACCGTAGATCAGGTAGTCCTTGCCGTGCCTCTGGATGGAATCCCAGATGTCGTCGAAGGTGCCGTTGACCAGGGTGGTGCCGGTCAAGACGATGCCGTGGGCCCAGCGGATCAACGCCTCTGTCTCGGTTCGGCCGTCAAGGACCGTCACACCGAATTTTACCGACCGGACGTTCTTCGGATTCAAGTCGGTGATTCGAACACGATCTTCGCCGAGGGTGTTGATCAGCGCCTCCGCGATTGCCGGATTCAAGCCGATGAGCCCCACGTTGACCTTGCCCCACTTTGCGCGCACGAAAGCGGCGACTTCCTTCGCGCATTTATCCGGATCGTCGTCCTTGCAGTGAACGCTGGTTTCCAGGAGTCCGAGCAAGCGAAGCACCGCGTTGAGCGTGGCAATGAAAACCGCACGGTTTCCCGTCGAAGAAAGCGGGAGAGCCAGGACATCGCGCGCGGTCCCGTGAAAGTCACGAGGTGCGTCGGTGAAAGCGTGACCCCTGGCACCGGAAATCCTGGCTTCGATGACGCGCTCGACCCCTTCGAGGATGGGAAAGTCCCGCCGAGTCGGCCGGCCGATGGCCTCCTCGGGCGTCAACACGGAGACAGAGACGGCCACCTCGGTATCGAGCAATCCCCTGTCCGTGACAATTCCGGCGAACTCCTGCCTTGCCGTCTCCAGGACCCGGGCCGGACCTCCGGTGTTCATATCCGCACTCCAATGAACGTCAAGATGAGCTTGAGTGAACACAGGTGAACAGGGCGCCGAACAGGATCTTCAGCCTGTTTGAACAAGGACATTATTCAGTCTTCAATCCAGGGATCAAGTCCACGTGCGCACTTGCCGTCCGTCTTCTCCCGAGGTGAACGGCCACCACCACGAGCAATTTGTCAGAACTGCGAATTAAAATCGAACAGAAACCCGTTTATGTCGTTGACAAAATTTGTCGATAGGTTATTCTCCTACGGCAACTTAATTCAAGGAGCACAGTCTTCCGATGCTTTGTCGCAGATCGCATAAACAATTTACCGAGCCGTGCGCTTTTGCACGGAGCGCTAGCGATGCGTATTCATCCGAGCGCTCGCTACTCTCCGGTAACGGTATGCGGATTTCCGAAACGGAGGGCGTGCCCTAGAAGGTTAATTACAAACTCAAAATTCCCAAACCTTCCCGGGCAAGAGCCCGGGAAGGTTTTTTTATTGCTGTACGGGGCCAAATAGAACGGGTCTCGTGTCTTAGCGGTGCAGGGCCCTGGGCGCTTCGGGCGCGCCCAGGGCCGGGGGTCGATGCCCGGCTATCAAATACGGAGACGGTCCGTACTTACACAAAGAAAGGAATATATACGTTTACCAGGCAATTTTGATGGTGATCGTAGCTCAATGGCGAGAGTACCAGGCTGTGAACCTGGAGACGCACGGTTTGATTCCGGCCGATCACCCCAGCGGGTCTGTAGCTCAGCCGGCAAGAGCGCCAGATTGTCTATCTGGAAGGCGCGGGTTCGAGTCCCGTCAGGCCCGCCACCTCGAGATTAAAGTCGGTGAGTCCGTCGTCCAACCGGAGAGGATACGGCGCTACGAACGCCGGGATGCGGGTTTGAGTCCTGCCGGACTCACCATCGGGGCTGTGGTGTAACCGGTAGCACGTGTGGTTGAAGACCACGAGGTCGGGGTTCAACTCCCCGTGGTCCCATGTTGCTGTGAATGGATAGCGAGGTAGCTCAACCAGTCAGAGTGCCGGCCTCATAAGCCGGAGGTTGGGGGTGCAAGTCCCCCCCTCGCTTTTTAATAAACAAAGGTCCATCGTCCAATGGAAGGATGTCCGGTTCCAACCCGGAAGATCGGGGTTCGAATCCTCGTGGGCCTGCCAGTGTATGGAAAGTGTCGTGAGTGATGAGCGTGTTGCAGGATAGAGTCCTGGTGCTGAACCGATCGTGGCAGCCGATCCAGGTGACCACGGTACGAAGTGCGGTGGTCCGGGTTTATCAGGGCTCCGCCCGAATCGTGGATCCGGAAACTTACGCAACCCACGCGTTCGAGTCGTGGAGGGACGCAGCCCGTTTCGCGCACGAAGCAGTGCGGTTCCTGCGCGGCGCGGGCTGGGCCATGGCGGTCCCGGAAGTGATCGTGCTCAGGCACTATGACGGTTTTCGCCGGGAGCGTGTGCGCTTCACCCGGCGGAACCTCTACGCGCGGGACGAGAACACGTGCCAGTACTGCGGGCGCTGGTTCGCGACCAAGGATCTGTCGCTGGACCACGTGGTCCCGCGGAGTCGTGGAGGACGCTCGGCCTGGGAGAACCTGGTCGTGGCGTGCCACCGCTGCAATCGCCGGAAGGACAATCGTACGCCCGGGGAGGCGGGCATGCGGCTCATCCGCCGTCCGGTGCGCCCGCGCTCGATCCTGGTGCCGCTCCAGGGAGCCTCGGGAGAAGTCCCGGCTTCGTGGGAGGCTTTCCTGAGCGAGCTTTACTGGAACCAGGAACTGAAGAAGTAAAAACGAGGAGCCCGGCGGGGTACGGCCCGAGGCCGCGTCGCGCTCCTCTGGATCGGAGGGTAGGCAGATGTTGGTTCGCTGCGCTGGTCTGCTAAACCAGAGGGCACTCGCGGCTCCGGGGGTTCGATTCCCCTGCCCTCCGCAAATAGAAGAGATACGCACCTGTGGCGGAACTGGGAGACGCGCCGGTTCGAGATGCCGGTGACCGTTCGGTCGTGGAGGTTCGAATCCTCTCGGGTGCATCCTGCGGGTGTGGCGGAACTGGAAGACGCACATGACTCAGAATCATGTGCCCGCTGGGCGTGCAGGTTCGAATCCTGTCACCCGCACTATGTTCTTTGACAAGTGAACATCGATCTCTGGCCTCGTAGCCAAGTGGTAAGGCGACGAGCTGCAAACTCGTTCACCGGCGGGTTCGATTCCCCCCGAGGCCTTTTTTCACGGTGCGTAGCTCAGCTGGATCAGAGCACCCGGCTTTTAACCGGGGGCGCGTGGGTTCGAGTCCCACCGCACCGGCCGGCGCCGAAGGCGAAGTGGACGAGCCGCCAGGCCTTCAACCTGGAGTAAGCGGGTTCGAGTCCCGCCGGCGTCACCAGTTGCTCTGTGGTGCAATGGAAGCGCGCCGCGCTCTGAACGCGGAAACCGAGGTTCGATTCCTCGCGGGGCAGCCAGGGAGGGTGATCCCGGAATGGTCCGGGGACCGCCTTGAAAGCGGCTCGGGGGTAACACCCAGGGGTTCGATTCCTCCACCCTCCTCCAGTTGCGGGTGTAGCTCAGCGGCAGAGCGTGACATTGCCATTGTCGAGGCCGTGGGTTCGACTCCCACCATCCGCTTCTCATTTAAATTGCCCGCATGGCTTAGTGGCTGAGCAGCTGCCTTGTAAGCAGCCGACGTGGGTTCGATTCCTGCTGCGGGCTTTGTTTTCTGATGGGGTAGCTCGGCGGTAGTGCCATTTTATCGCGAACAAGGTGAAACGGTTTTGGAGCGTAGTTTAACGGTCAGAACGCCGGGCTGATAACCCGGAGGCGGCAGGTTCGACTCCTCCCGCTCCAACCAGAACGAGTGCGTGGTCCAATGGAAGGGCATCCGCCTTCTAAGGGGCGACTCAAAAATAAAATCACATTCTTGAAGGGGAAATCGAGTAGTTCCAG
>CAZAKZ010000218.1:0-7285 GCA_964485695.1 uncultured Planctomycetota bacterium
GATGAATCCGGCAGGGTCGAACCAGGGCAATAAAGACCGATTGGGGTCGCGATAGCTTATCCATTGGCTGCCAGGACATGAAATGAGAACTCAAGATGCCCAGCGCAACATCCAAGACGGATACCCCACCATCATCCGTACTCCTGATCGAGGATGATGATGCGCTCAGAATGACTCTTGCGGAGTTGCTGGAAAGGAGGGGCTACCTTCCAGTGCTTGCCAGCACGGGAAAGGAGGGGCTCGAGAAACTGGATGCAAGGACGGCTTCCGTGCTTCTTGATCTCAGGCTTCCGGATGCGGATGGCATGGACATTCTGAATCAGATCAAGGCAGAGGACCCCAGGGTTCCTGTCATCGTGGTGACCGGGTATGGAAGCGAACGCCGAGCCGTTGAAGCACTCAAGCACGGAGCTTTCAACTATATTCCCAAACCCATTGAAGCCGAGGAGCTTCTCGGTGTTCTTCGCGAAGCTGTAGAGAAGCGTCAATTGAGCTGGGAAAATCAGGATCTCAGGGCTCGCCTGGATGAGAAATTCGGAATGGGCGGCCTGATCGGAAACTCCCCGGCCATGCGAAGGGTCTTTGAAAAGGTCCATCAAGTATCAAGCGTACGATCCACGGTGTTGATTACCGGAGAAACCGGGACCGGGAAGGAGCTGGTCGCGAGAGCGATTCACCAGATGAGTCCAAGAAAAGACCGCCTCTTCGTGGCGGTCAATTGCGCAGCCCTGCCGGAACAACTTGTGGAGGATGAGTTGTTCGGCCACGTCAAGGGCGCCTACACGGGCGCTGAAAGTGACAGGGATGGGCGCTTCAAGCAGGCGCATCGTGGCACGCTATTCATCGATGAGATCGTTGAGCTGGCACCTCGCACGCAGGCCAAACTGCTTCGGGTCCTGGAATCTATGGAATTCAGCCCAGTGGGAACCACGGCACTCGAAAAGGTGGATGTCCGTGTTCTGGCTGCCACGAACCGTGAACTCCAGGTAGAGGTGGAGGAAGGAAGGTTCCGGGAGGATCTGTACTACCGGGTCAATGTTGTCCGCATCGATTTACCTCCTTTGCGCGATCGTCCCGGGGATATATCCATCCTAGTGCGGGCATTCATCGATGAGATCAGTGCAACGAACGAACGCAATGTTCGTGGTATGTCTCCAGAAGCTCTGCGGCAACTCGAGAGATATTCCTGGCCAGGAAACGTCCGAGAGCTCAGGAACATCCTTGAACAGATCATCGTGCTATCGGATCAAGAGGAAATCGCAATTGAAGATCTGCCGTCAAGGATATGCCGTGACGTTTCGGTTCAGGAGGACGAAATCGCCATCCGGCCCGGAACCTCGCTGAAAGAAGCCGAGAAATCCCTGATCCTGCGCACGATGGAGGAATTCAGCGGGAATCGAGTGAGAGTATCCGAGGTTCTGGGAATCAGCTTGCGAACCCTGCAGCGCAAACTCAAGGAATATGGCCTGACGCGGTCAGATTGATTCTTATGTTCCTTAACAGCCTGTGGATAAACTCTCACCTACCCGAATCGGTCTTTTTCGCCATGTACGTGCATCCAGATTCAGCTGGAATCGCATAATCGAAGCACACTACGGGAGCACGAACCTGAATGAACATCAGGCCTCCTGGACCCGGACCTCTTGCCGGAACAGAAACAAAATTCAGGTTTGATGCCATGACCTTGCAACGATGGAAGTTCAGCAGGGGTTATACCTGTTGAAACGGGGCTGCTATTACATTGCGTCTGTTCGCAAAAGATGAAGTTCGCCGTGAGCGGGTGAGTGAAATCCATGCGGATTGCCATTGATGTATCTTCGGCTGTGAAAGCAACGCGTACTGGAGTGGGAAGGTACATCACTCAACTGGTCCAGGCTCTGTCTCAAATGGATACAGGCTGTCAATTCGATCTTCTGTACCGACCTTCGCGTTGGAAGCGGAGAAGGCATTTCATCAGGATTCCCAGCCCTTCCTTCCGGACCCGGTGCCTCCTGGAGCGGTTTCATTTCGGTTATCCCGGTCGGATTTCTGCATTTCATGGTCTCGATGCCCGCCTTCCTCGATTCAGGAAAGTCCCCCTGGTGGCGTCCGTTCACGACACATTCAACGCGGATAGCGTATCTTTCGCGAACTCCGATTTCCGGGCCAAGAAGACCCGGAGGTACCTCGACCTTGCCAGGCGGGCGGATGTGGTGATTACCTGCAGTGAGTATACGAAAGGCCGTTTCCTGAACCACACGGGAGCGGATCCGTCCAAGGTGGCAGTCATTCCTCACGGCGTGGACAGCAAGTTTGGCGCGATTTCCCCCCAGGATGTCGATCGGGTTCTTGAAAGGTATGGACTTCAAGAGCCGTACATCCTTTACGTTGGTCAACTGAGCCGAAGAAAGAACCTGGTCCGACTCCTGGAATCCTATGCTCCCCTGAAGGAGGATGCCCTCCTGGTTCTGGCGGGACCTCGGAGTCACGGTTATGATGAAATAGAGGTCGCTCACGCACGTCTGGGCTGTGCTTCCCGTATTCGTTTCCTCGGGCCCGTAGTCGAGGAGGATCTTCCCGGACTCTATGCGGGGGCGAAGATCCACCTGCTCTTGAGCCTGGACGAGGGCTTCGGCCTGCCGGTGCTCGAGGCCTTCATGGCGGGGACTCCGGTCCTGGCGTCATCGAAAGGGGCAATACCCGAGGTGGCGGGTGATGCGGCTCTTCTCGTGGATCCCACGGATGAGGATGCCATGCGGGATGGATTGCGAAAGCTACTGGACGATTCGATACTCCGAGAGAGTCTCCGTCGAATGGGGAAGGAACGTGCAAAGAGATTTTCCTGGACACAGACAGCGATGAAAACACTCGCGTTGTACAGGGAGGTCGCGGTTTGAATAGACATTCTCCCCTATCCCTTCTGTTTCTCAATCCCACGGGTGTGCAGGTGTGGGGCGGAGTGGAGGGGTGGATGTATACAGTGGCACTCGGCCTTCGAAACCGGGGATATGCTGTACAAGCAGCGGGTCGCCCGAACGGTCGATTCATTGAAACGATGGCCGATGCAGGTGTTGATACGCTTGATATCGGAGGTCGGAATGACCTCTCTCCTCGCGATATCTGGCGCATCAGGAGGTTCATTCGCAGGCATGGGGTGGACGTTGTGGTGACCAAGCTGAATCGGGGAATCCGACTCGCAGGCATCTCAGCTTTCCTGTCTGGCGGCCGGCGGGCCGTCATGGCGCATATGGGGCTCATGGAGGCCAAACCCGGCTTGATGTCCACTCTCACGTATCGCTTTTTGATGACCGGGGTCAATGTCCCCTGCCAGGCCATTGCTGACCGATTGATGCTGGATCGAGGATTTGCCCCTGATCGCGTTCACGTGGTTCCCTATGGGATCGATACACTCCGGTTTCACCCGGATGATTCCGAACGTGAAGCGGTTAGAGAGGAGTTCGGAATCGGTGAACAGCCGCTCATTGGAATCGTGGCTCGTCTTGATGACCAGAAAGAGCACACCGATTTTCTGGATGTTCTTGATCGTCTCGACGGAGTGCATGCCCTCATCGTCGGAACCGGAGCCCTGGAAAAGTCACTCAAGGACAAAGTCGAGAGGCTCGGACTCGAAGATCGTGCGCATTTTCTCGGGCACCGCGACGATGTTCACCGGCTCCTTCACGGCATGGATGTTCTGGTTCTTTCCAGCCGCGATGAGGGCCTTCCTTTCGTGGTGCTGGAAGCGATGGCCGTGGGGCTTCCCATTGTCGCGACTCGAGTGGGCGGCCTGGGTGAGGTGGTCAGGGAAGGCACTACAGGATTTCTGGTCCAGGCCGGAGATCCGGAAGCTCTCGCCGCATCCATCCACAAGGTTCTGTTTTCTCCGGACTGTGGAGGTCGACTCGGCCGGGAAGGGCGTGCCCTGGTCCTTTCGAAATTCCACCTGGAGGGCATGGTGGACGGTGTGGAAAGCGTCCTTCAATCGCTGGTTCAACGCAGGCGAGGGGTCAACGGGAATCCCTGAAATCTCACGTCGATGAGTTCGAGTGCAGCCCCTCTGGACGGACCTGGACGGTCAAAAGCCTGTGTGTGAACCTCAATCCTGGTCTCTCGGATCGGTTGAACCACAGGCCTCCAGGACTCATTTCCCGGGCCCCGAATGGGATTTTATCTTTTCTGCCAGCTCGCATACCCTCCGGTCGTCACAAGGATCGAGCCCTATCTTGACGTTCCGGATTGATCCTGGAAAATGCGGCGCATGGAAATGAGAAGAGCCAAGGCGATCCTCCCCATGGACTGGGTCGCCCTGGGATACCTGGGCGTGGTCGTTGTCCTGGTCCTGGGTTTCCGTTCCCGGATATCCGGCTGGCCCCTCCTGGCCGCCGCGCATCTGGCACTTGGTCTTCTTATCCTTCTTTTGATTCAATTGCATCGACGCCACCAGTGGGGCTGGATGGAGTGCCCCAGACTCTGGTATCCGATGCTGCTGATTCCTGCAATCTTCAAACTCAACGGCATCCTCGTGCCTCAGGTCAATCCCCGTGACCTGGACATGGAATTACTCTCATGGGATCGTGCCATCTTCGGGGACCATCCGGCCGCTTATCTCACCTGGCTCGAGGCGCCCTGGGTGACGGATGTCCTGCGTCTTTGCTGGATGTCTTATTTCATCTTACCCTTCGTGGTGGCGGTTCCCTTTTACCTGAAACGATTCTGTCAGGTCCGTGAACGGGGTCCATTTCTGGAACTCGTTCTTGCTCTCTCGACAGGCTGGTACGTCTCCTATCTCGGCTACTTTCTCACTCCGGCCATCGGCCCGGGCTATTATTCCGGTCAAGTAGGGGCTCCACCCGTTTTCTCCGGTGGTACCACTACGGTCATGCTCGATACCCTGTTTCACCTCGAAGGAACCCGTGTCCGCGACATCTGCCCGAGCGGCCACGTGATCATCGCCGTCCTGGCAACCTGGTCCGCATTTCGCTATCGTCTCGTATTCCGGTGGCTGCTGGTTCCCGTCGTCCTCGGCCTGGTCCTGGGCACCGTGTATCTTCGATACCACTACGGCGTGGACGTTCTGGCTGGCCTGGCCATATCGGTGGCCGTCATTCTCGTCATTCCCCGGATTCATACCCGGATGATGGAGGATGACCATGAACCATGATGCCTGTCGTGTTCTCAGGGTCATCACTCGTTTGAACATCGGCGGCCCGGCAAACGAGATCCGGCCCCTGTGCCGCCTCGCTTCTGACCACGGCTTTCAAACGGTCCTGGCCGCAGGAAATGCAGATACGAACGAAGGGGATCTGTTCGACTCGATGGAGGTCCCCGGTGGTGGCAAGGTGCGCATCCGGGGCCTGGGTCGCAGTCCCGGTGTGTGGACCGAAATGAAGGCAATCGCCTCGCTCCGGGGCCTGATCCGTGATTTCCGGCCCCATGTGGTCCACACCCACACCTCCAAGGCCGGCGCCCTCGGACGCCTCGTGGCGCGTGTCCTCAGGGTTCCCGTCATCTGTCACACCTTTCACGGCCATGTCCTGGAGGGCTACTTCAGCCCTCTGGTCTCGGCCACCCTGGTGAGGACAGAATCGCTCCTGGCGCGGTTGACCGATGTCGTGTTCGTGCTTGGACCCAGGAACCGGGCGGACCTGATTCGCCTGGGCATCGGTCGACGGGTGGAGATGATCCCCCCTGGATTTGATTTGAAGCGACTACGGGCCCTGGGCCAGGAGAGGGCTCCGGACTGCAGGAAGCATCTGGGCGTCCCGGACGGGAGTCCGGTCTTGCTGGCACTCGGCAGGCTCGCATCCGTCAAGGGGATCGACGTTCTCCTCGAGGCTCTCGAACGCCTGAAATGTCAGGATGTTCGCCCCCATCTGCTCGTTGTCGGGGACGGTCCCCGGAGGTCCTCCCTCGAGGCCTTGGCCGACGATCTCGGTCTTCAGACCCGGGTGCGATTCCTGGGATGGAAAGCGGACATTCGTGAAGTACTCGGAGCAGCGGACCTGCTGGTATTGCCCTCCAGAAACGAGGGGTATCCCCACGCCGTGATCGAGGCCATGGCGGCGGGAATCCCCGTGATCGCATCTGCTGTGGGCGAAGTGCCCGAACTGGTGGAAGATGGAGCCACCGGCTTCCTGGTCCCACCGGACGATCCGGATGCCCTGGCCTCCCGGATCCGATCTGTGGTCTCGGATCCGGATATCCTCAACGCCCTGGGTAAGGCGGCCACGGGGATCCTCAGTCGCTGTCACCGGGAAGAAGATATGGTTGCCAGGACGTGCGCTATGTATCGCGGCCTGCTGGCGGAAAAAGAGCGGGAAATGGAGGCCTAGTACGTTGACCGCGGTCTGTTCCACCGGAATCGCTCTGGTCGTTGCGGGATGCACCGTGTTCCTGGCAATCCCTCCGGCTGCTGCTGCGGCCAGGCATTTCGGGTTCCTGGATGTACCTGGCGGTCGAAAGACCCATGGAGTGGCGACACCCCTGCTGGGAGGCACGGTCCTGGTCGTCGGATGGGTCCTGGGCAGCCTCGTGGGGGGGGGATCCGAGAGGGCCCTCTTTCTCGGCGTGGTCCTGGCCTGGGGACTCGGTACCCTGGATGACGGGATGCGTAGCGGCCTTGGTCCGACCTGGAAGGCGCTTGGGCAGGGAGGTGTGGCCCTGGTCTGGCTCCTGGCAAGCGGCCAGGACACAGGTATGGCGATGCTGGGTCTGGTGTGGATCGTGTTCTCGATGAATGGATTCAATCTCCTCGACAACACCGATGGTCTCTGCACCATGGCCGCTCTTCCCCCGGTCATGGGCCTTGCCTGCCTCGCCTTTCTCGACAGGATCCCGCTCAATCCGTCGGTGCCCGTCGCCCTTCTTGGCGCCCTGCTAGGTTTCCTTCCGCACAACTGGCCCCGGGCCCGGATCTTCCTTGGAGATGGAGGAAGCCTGGTGGTGGGTTTCCTGGTGGGTGCCGGGGCCCTGGCGATCTTTGCGGGCACTGCTTCGACCCCCGGAATCGTGGGAATACTGGCGGCCGTGAGTTTCCTCGCATTGCCGCTACTGGATACCGCAGTGGTGACCGTTTCCCGCCTGATCCGGGGGCAGCCACCCTGGGTAGGGGACAGGAATCACCTGAGCCACCGTCTCCATCGGGCCGGACTGTCAGAAGGACGGACGCTGTGGATCCTGGGAGGGATATCCGGCCTCGGTACGGCCCTGGGCATGACGCTGATCCTATTTGCCTGATCTGCCCTCGGAGGGGCAAATCTTGCAGCGGAGTGTATCGACGGGTACAATACCCCTGTAAAGCGCTCTA
>CAZAKZ010000219.1:0-2528 GCA_964485695.1 uncultured Planctomycetota bacterium
GCGACCACGGTGGGGGCCGAGAGGACGGCAGGGGGCTTAACGGCATTGCCTTTCCGTCCTGCCTTCCCCGGCCCCACGCCGGTCAATCCACAGGTTGCTTCCGTCTCGCCGTCTGGTGGTAGGGAAGAAAGTCGCTCTCGCTCTCGCTGAATGATTTCTTCCACCGGTTGTGGAACCAGATCCACTGTTCCGGATAGCGCCGGATGCAGTTTTCGATGTCGGTCATGTAGGCCTGGGTGATGCGCTCCACCTCGGCCCGGAATCTGACCCCGGATCGGACGCGGATGACGCTCTCTTTTTCGATGCGGAACCGGGAGGTCTTGCCGACGCGGAAGGCCCCGCCCGTGAGGATGGGCGCGCCCGAGCGGAGGCAGAGCATCGCAGGCCCGGTCGGCGCCTTCACGTAGCGATCGAAGAACTTCACCGGTATCCGCGAGGTGTTGAGGTGCTTGTCCGGGAGGAGTGCGATGCATTCGTTCCGCTTCAGGCAATCCAGCATCGGGTCGAGACCGTCATCGGCGTAGAGGATTTTCTGGCCGAAGGACTGCCGGAACCGCACCATGCCGCGCCGGATCAGGGGATTCCGGAACTTTCGCGAGATGGAGTTGAGGGTGAATACCGAGCTCAGGGCGCCGCCGGCCAGCTCCCAGTTCCCCATGTGGCCCGTCACCATGATCAGGCCCTTGCCCTCGTTCTTCAGATCTTCGACGATGTCGCGGTCGAACGACTCCACGAAGGGCTCCATGCCCCGCGTTTTCCGATACCGCTTCATGAGGATGATGTCCTGAAAGGTCATCACGAAGTGACGGAACATGTCGCGGATGATCGTTTCCCTGGTCGTCGAGGAGAGCTCAGGAAAGGCCCGCTCCAGGTTGTTACGGGCGACCTGGACGTGTCTGCGGTCCACCAGGCGGGCCAGGGTGCCGAAGGGGGGGCAGATCGCTTTAAGGAGGGGTGCGGGAAGATACTCGAGGCAACCGAGGAAGCCCCGGATGGGGAAATAGACCGACGCATGGCCCACCTGACGCAGCAGGGGGATGTTGTACCAGTGCGCCATGGAATCCTGTTCCTCACGGTGTGGAATATCGATGTAACGCCTCTGAAATTGTAGGGGGCGGCATCAAGTACAACAAGGTCTTTGTGATGCCGGTCACCCGCACGATCTTCCGGTTTCAGCGGCCTCACTCGAGGAGCAGGACGTACGGTTTCGAGATGGTGGCGATGCCGCTCGGAGCCCCGGCATCCAGGGTGACGGCGGCAGCCCAGATCTGGATGCCCTTGAGGCTGTTCCCGAACTGGCGCAGGTCCAGGTGGACGGCGGCCCGGTCCGAGAGGTTCAGGGTACCGAGGTTTCCTTTCAGGAGGGCGGCGAGGGAACCGTCCAGGCAGAGGCGGACCAGGTTGTCGAAGACCAGGGGCACGGCGCGGGTGTCCACGGGGATGGGGGGCGTGAAGCCGGTGCGGGACAGGGCCAGGGCGTAGGGGCGGCCGGCTTCACCGGGAAAGTTCACGTCGAATCGCCACTGGTTGGGGGAGCTAACGTGGCGAGTCACGATGTTCCGGCCCTTATCGAAGCACATGCCCGTGTTGTTCCAGGGCAGTCCGTTATACGTGGTGATCACCGTGCCGCGGCCGTCGGTGCGGTAGACCGGACCCGCGCCCACCACGATCTCGCCGCTTCCCCGCCACCGGTCGAAGCAGATGGCGTTGGCGTTCACAATCACATTGGGTCCGTTCAAGGTGGTCAGAGTGCGGGCGGTGATGGAATACCGGAAGAATCCCCAGAGCCAGCTCCGTCCGCCCGGTCCGAGGAGGATGGAACCGTCGGTGTGGTCCTGGGTCATTGAGAAGGGGTAATTCAGGGCCGAGATGAAGACGGTGTTCACGGTGCCGTCGAGGGCCACGTGGTAGAGGGTCTGGGAGGTGAGGTCCCCCACGAGGATCCGGCCGTCATTGAGGTCCTGGAGCACGGCCTGGGGACCGCGCAGCGGCGCCCCCGCGTGGAGGGTGGTGACGCCACTGCCGTCGCGCTTCACGAGGAAGAGGGCGGGCGTGAACGGCTGGGCGGTGCCCGAAACCACGAAGTCGCCGGTGTGCAGGGGCGCGAAGTAGTCCATGCGGAGAAAGGGCGCGCCCGACCAGACCGTGCGCACCACGGCGTTGACAGTGGGATCCACCACCACGAGTGCCGCCGGCGACTGGTAGGTGACGACCAGGATGTCCCGGTTGTTGTTGTCCATGCATACCATGTTGGGAAGACTCTGGAAGGTGACCATGGCCTGCCACGCTCCCGAGTTGTGGATGCGGTAGAGTAGTCCCGCCGTGGTGGTGGCGAGGATGTCGGTGCCGTAGGGCTGCGCCGCGGCCGGGCCGCACTGGAACACGACGAGAGCAGCGACCGTCACGAGAGTCATCCGGACGAGCATGACGTCATCTCCTTGTATTCTGGCTGGCTCCCGTGCCCACGCTCTGTTTTTGTCCTGGATCGGGACATGTCAGGGCAGTGGGGCACCCCACTGCCCTGACAT
>CAZAKZ010000219.1:2538-7234 GCA_964485695.1 uncultured Planctomycetota bacterium
TCGCCCCCCCCCCCCCGCCCCTCCCCCGCCCCGGCGCCCCCCCCCCCCCCCGGAAATGTCCCGATCCAGGACAAAAACAGAGCGTGGGCACGCATTCACAGTCGTCCAGGTCCGACGATTCTACCACGGAGGCCGGGACGGCGACAGCGATATCCTGGACCTCACGCGCCGGAGGGCCCGAACATCTCCTCGTAGGGCGCGCCGAGGTGCACCAGGGCGTCCACCAACTCTTCCCGGCTGTCGGGCGAGACCATGGCGAAGGCGGAGACCACGCCCGCCAACCACTTCTGTTTCTCGGAATCCGAGGGCGCGCCCTCGGCCTCGAGGTAGCCGGCGAAGCCCTCGAGGGTGAGGAATCGGAGGTCCCGACCCTCGTCCTCCTCGAGGCGCTCGTCGATGGCCTTGAACCACTCCTCCTTGTCGGCGAGGTGCTGGTACATCACCTGGGCGATCATGTCGTCCGGGTCGGCGTCGTATTCATCCATGCGCTTGGACAGCTCGTAGTGCAGCAGGTTGCGGCCGTGGGGGGTGGAGAGGAGGGTGTGCAGGGCCTTGCCCATGACGTCGTCTTTCTCCACCTTGATCACGAGGCCCATGCCGCCGCGATTGGGCAGCCGTTTGATGGCGCGCTTCACCGCCTGGCGGTCTTCCGTGTCGGAAAACACCTCGACCCAGTAGGCGGGGTCATCCATGAACTTGCAGAGCGGCCCGTCGTCCACCGCGGGGTAGGTTTCCATGTCCGGTGACCTTTCCCGTTCTCGTAATCGTGTCCTGCCCGCCCCGACCCGGATTTCCTGGCAGCGACAAGAATACCGCATCTCTCTCCCAGGCCAACTTTTTTCGGGGAAACCGGCCACGGCATTCCTCGATGTCGTTCGGAGACAAGAAGCTACAACATCCGCCTTCGGTCCAGCGGGATCTGCGGTACCCGTTTCCGTTCGCTACATGAACGGAACCCGTACGGCCGATAGGGGGTGGAAAGCCGGGACCGGTTTGTAATCCGTTTGCTTCGAGGTATAAAGATCACGGAACCGGCAACCCGACACTGCAGCGATTGGAGAAAGAGATGCGCCTGGGCATAGATCTGGGCACGACCCGGACGGTCGTGGCCGTTGTGGACAGAGGAAACTACCCGGTTGTGGGCTTCGAGACGTGCGAGGGTGATTTCCAGGAGTGGTATCCATACCTCATCGGCGTGAACGCCGACACCGAGGTGTACGGTCTGGACGCGGAGGCGTACAGGCACGACCCGGGCTGGACCTTTCTCCGGTCCCTGAAGCGATTGCTCGCCGAGTCGAGCCCCGAGTCGACGGTGCGGCTGGGGGGGCGTGATTGCTCGGTTCTGGGACTGCTCACGAAATACCTGACCGCGCTCCGGAACGACCTGGTGAAACGCTCCAATCTGGACCTGGGCCGGAAGGAGCCCCTCGAGGCGTGGGTGTCGGTGCCCGCCAACGCCAACAACAACCAGCGTTTTCTCACCCTGGAGGGCTTCCGCCAGGCCGGATTCGAGGTCAAGGGCGTCCTGAACGAACCATCCGCGGCCGGCATCGAGTACGTGCACCGGTTCGGCGCCAAGAGAGGTGCGGGCCGCAAGGACAGCCTGGCGGTGTATGACCTCGGCGGCGGGACCTTCGACGTGTCCATCATCGGTGTCTCGGATGAAATGACCTTCCACGTCCTTACCACCGAGGGGATCAGCCGCCTCGGAGGAAACGACTTCGACGAGGTGCTGCTGGACCTCGCCCTGGAACGGGCCGGCATGGGGGAGGCGCTGCCGGACCGGGCCCGGTTCGACCTGCTGGAGGAGTGCTGTCAGCGCAAGGAGGGCCTCCACCCCAACACCCGGAAGACGGCCGTGGACCTGGGCGTGGCCATTCCCGGGGCCGACGAGGTGGTGGTGCCGGTGGCCGACTACTACCGGCGGCTGGAGCCCATGGTGGACCGAACCCTCCGGGCCCTGGACACGGCATTCATCCGGCTGGGGGAGGGAGAGGCGGAGAAGGTGGGAGCCGTCTACATGGTGGGCGGAGCCTGCGAGCTGCCGCTGGTGTCCCGGCGGGTCCGGGAGATCCACGGCCGCCGGGTGCGCCGGTCTCCCTATCCCTTCGCGGCCACGGCCGTGGGCCTGGCCGTGGCCGCGGACCGGGAACACGAGATCTCGATCCAGGAGCGGTTCACCCGGCACTTCGGTGTCTGGCGCGAAGCGGAAGAAGGCCGGCGTATCGTGTTCGACTCGATCTTTCCCAAGGACACGGCCCTGCCGGGGCCGGGGGATCCTCCCCTGGTGCTCACCCGGAAATACGCCCCGGCCCACAACGTGGCCCATCTGCGCTACCTGGAATGCAGCCGGGTGACCGAGGACGATCAACCCGCCGGCGACATCAATCCCTGGGACGATATCATGTTCCCGCTGGATCCGGTGCTGAAGAGGAAGAAGCGCCTGGACCGCGTGCCGGTGGAGCACTTCCCCGGGGTTCAGGATCAGGTCGTCGAGGAGCACTACGCCTGCGACGCCCGGGGCGTCATCAATGTCACCATCCAGAACAGGAGCGCGGGGTACCGGCGAAGGTACAAGCTGCGCAGCCACCTGTCCTGGGAGGAGTAGCACCCGGGCCGCGTCACCTCGGTTTCAGATCGATCCGGGCCGTGAAGTACATCTCCGGGTCGTTCCGGGCGCGGATGGACTCCGCCAGTGCCACCAGGCTGTAAGCGACGACGCGGTTCACCAGCACCGAGTTGCCGTGCCGGACGACCACGGGCTTCTTCAGGTCGACCATCTTGTGGTTCAGGAAGATCCAGGTGCCGGTCACGGCTCCGGCCACGGTGAACTCGTTGCCTTTTCGCTGCACGTCGATGAGGTCCCTGGCGGTCTCGTTCTTGAGCCAGTAGAAGTGGGTCTTGTAGCTCCGGCTCCGCTCCCAGAGGATGCGCTCCGGGTAGGGATTCCGCTTGAACTTCCTCATCCAGTCGAAGATGGGCTTGACGCCCTTCCTGGGAAAGCCGTGGCCGATGCCGGTGTAGAGCTTCCAGACGAAGTTGAAGGGTCCGTACTTCTTCTTCGCCTCCTCGAGCTTTTTTGCCGCCTCCATGTCGCTGGTGGGCGGCACCCGTTCGTCGTCGGTGGCGTGGTAGAAGTAAAAGGGCAGGTTGAGGAGGTTGGGGAGAACGCCCCTGCCGAACTGGCCCCCGGCCATGGCGGATGCAGCGGCGAAGACGTCGGTATGTCGGCCGGCAATGGACCAGGCGCCGAAGCCGCCCATGGAGTGGCCGGCGATGTAGATGCGGTTGGTGTCGATCCTGTAGGTCCGCTTCAACTCCTCGATGATGGCGAGGACGTACTGCTCCTCCCGCTCGGTGTTCCAGGCCGCTCGGGATTTTTCGACGACCGTGGGATAGACGTTGATCATCTTGGCGTCGAACTTGCCGAAGGAGCGCTCGATCTGGGCCCCGTCCCCGACCCCTTCCCCGCCGCCGTGGAGGCCGATGAAAAGGCCCGTCTTCCTGCGCTTCGCACTGTTCGGTGCCCGGAGGATGTAGCGGCCCGGGTAGTCCGGGTGGGTGCAGGTCACCTGCCCCTTCTTGGCCTTGCCCTTCAGCCGGGAGCCCGCCTTCTTCGCCAGACGGAAGCACACGCGGGTGAAGTAGCCGATGTCCTGCTTGCTCGGATGGTCGAGGGCCTCGAGGTCTTTCAGGATCTTATTCCGACCGGTCGGGTCTCTTTCCGGGAAGTAACGATCGAGGAGGTTCAGGACCTTCTTCTTTTCAGAGCTGTTGAGTCCGGCTCGTTCGGTCTTGCGGGCTTGCGTCGCCGCCGGCAGGGCCACGGCCGCGGTCAGCAAGGCAAGAAGAAGGATTCGATACACGTCAGCCCTCCGTGTTCTCCGGCCGCGGAGACGGTTTGTTCTGCCCTCGGGAGGAGCGTTCATGATACGGAGGAGGTGGGTCTTTTTCCAGGTGGAATCCGTGAGGGGTGAACTCATGTATATATCTTGCGGACGTTCTTCTACCAGGACGCCAGAGCGCTATAATTAAAATGTTGTGAATTTTACCGAGTTTCGGTTCCATACCAGAATGGGACAATGGGAATCATCGAAATACGTCTTTTGAAATCTGCCGAATGACACGGTCCACTAGAGGAGATTCGCGAACAATGATCAAGAGGATATTATTCACTCTCACCCTCGCAATGGCGGTCGTATCCATTTCACTTCTCGCCAGCGCCAAGGATGACGGAACGCCCGGGGGATACTCCGGGGCTCCGGCCGTGAACGGACGGACCTGCACGTCGTGCCATTCCGGCACCGCCAATACCGGTCCCGGCAGTGTGGTCATTCAGGCTCCTTCGGTCTATGCACCCGGGTCCGTGATCCCCGTCACGGTTTCACTCACGAACATGCAACGGGTGGACCGCAACGGGTATCAATCAGCGGTGTACGACACCGGGAACAAGCTCCTGAGCGGATGGGCGCTGCCGAACGGCGACTCACGGATCATTTCCAACCACGCCAACCAGTCGAAATCCGGCTACAGGAAGAACACCTGGCTGACCTACTATCAGACCCCGACGGCGGCCAAGACCTTTACCATCTACACCTCCGGAATGGACGCCAACGGCAACGGCGGCAGGGGTGGGGACCGCACCCTGAGGGATCCCCTCATTTTTTGTTAACTTATTTTGCGTAACACATTGTCT
>CAZAKZ010000220.1:0-7203 GCA_964485695.1 uncultured Planctomycetota bacterium
CAGGGAACCGGAACCCAGAAGCCAAACACCTCCCGCGAAATGGGCGGCCGGTCCATGGAGAGCGCGAGTTCCGGGACCGCCGAGCTCAACACCGAGGGGAAGATCCTGGAGGAGGGCGAGAAAAGCGAAGAGTAGTCGTTTGCCCGGAGCAGGAAGTCCTTTCCTGCTCCGGCCGGGTCTTCTGAAACGGATTCACCCTCCCACCCGGAAATAAATCCCCGCACCACCGATCCACCCGGCTTTATTTGCCCACGCCTCGGATAATTCCTCCAACGTTCCACATCCCATAGACCTACGCCAGTCGTCCCGGCCCGGGATTGGTTCAGGCCGCCGCCCTGAGATGCTCGATACAGTAAGTGTGGATAAAGGAGACTCGGTACCATGAGCAATTGCACTACAACATCGCTTCGCATCATCCTGCTCGTCACGATCCTGGCCGCCGTCTGTTCCGGCCAGGGCTCCGTACGGCTCTTCGCGCCGAACCCGGTGGACATCTCCACGGACTACCACGGCAAGAAGATCGCGATCTGGGGAGAGAACCTGAACCGACCCGGCCTTCAGGTTGAATGGAACAACAAGCTCTACGCGGGCAACATCTTCAACCTGACTTTCCACCCGCAGAACGAGGTCACCCTGGAGATCCCGGCCACCCTCGGTCTTCCCCTGGGCATCCAGACCCTGCGGTTGTATGACCCGGCCGCATGGGCCTACTCGAACCCGATACACCTCATCGTGAGTCGGGCCACGCAGGCGCCGGACATCCCCCTGGAGGGGGCATCGCGCACGGTGCTCGATCACTTCTGGGGCCTCTGGGGAGGCGAGGGAGCCGTGCTCCAGCAGAACAACATCTACGCCTTCGTGGACCTCTTCGACTGCAAGATCTCCAAGTACAAGCCGCTCAGGTCCGCCCGCCACGGCCTGCCCCTCATGGGATTCGAGGTCTGCTCCGACCTGGTCATCACGAGCGCTGCCAACGTGGACACCCTCGTTCCCGGAGACGGCAGGGAGGCTGCATCCGGATGGGTCTGGGAGGGGAGCCCCTGCTGGCCGAAATTCACCCACAACTGGTGGGCCGAGCTCTACCCGCCGGAGACCCTGGCCGCGGGGGCGTACACCGTGAAGGTGAAAGCCGTCTCGGACGGAAAGTACTCCAACAGCCGCTCTCTCATCGTGCTGCCGCCGAATACGCCTCCTTTCCTCCTCTCCCTGGACAAGGGAGCCGCCGTGGAAGGATACTCCAGCGCCTTCCCCGAAATCCACGTCAGGGGGTACAACCTGAACAAGGCCACCCGGGTGATCTTCTCGGGTGCGGCCTTGGCCGTGGCGTCCTTCCGGACCGTTTCCGCGGAGGAGGGGTCATTCACGCTACCGCCGGCTCTTCCGCCCGGTAACTACCGGATTCACCTCGGAGACGCAACCGGGCCGACCAGCAACCAGCGGCCCTTCAAGGTCATGCTGAACCGACCCGCTACCGCCGGTCCGAACGTGACCACCTTCGTCCACATGGACTTCTGCAAGAAGATGTACGTGCGCCACGGCAGCGCCGACCGGTGGAAGGTATCCGGGCCGCTCAGATTCGTCGAGAACACGCCCGGAAAACCCGTGCCCTTCTTCTGGAAGGAGAACGTCGACAACATCTTCTACAACGGCCGGCGTACGGACGGCCACACTCTCCTCCATCCCGACCGGGGCACCATCGAGATCCGTGGGTATCGGCCGAAGGACTGGCCCCTGGGCCGGTCACAGACCGGGAGCACGTTCAATCACGGATACCACCACATCCTGAACATCTTCCCACAGGACGGGAACTGGCGCTCCAAGCAGAGGATTCTGGTACGCGCCCTCTACTACATCCCTCACACCACGAATCCCGCCTCGTGGGGCTACTGGCACGTGTGGAGCCACTGGAATGGTCTGAACCTGAACCCGGAGGGGACCTGGACCCACTTCGAGGTCGTGATCCGGGACGACTACAAGAAGACCGACACCGCCGTCATCGTCACCGATCCCTCCTTTGCCAAGGAACTGGCCGATCCCATGGGATCGAAGGCCTTCGACATCAAGTTCGTCTACGACTTCGTTGGCAAAAAGGAGGGAGCCATCTTCGTCAAGATCCACGGACAGGACAAGGGCTGGGTGGATCGGACCTACAAGTGGTCGAGAAAAATCGCCAGAACCGGCGACCGCCTCGACCTCTCGCCCCTGATCAACGGCGCCTTCGATCTCGGTACCGAGAAGCGACACCCGCACCGCATCCTGGAGGCTTCTCAGACCGCCAAGAGCAACGCGGGAGGCACCATCGACGAGGTGGTCATCACGGATCAGGGATTCGCCGAGGTCCCAAGGCCGGAGATCACCTTCACGCCTTTCGCGGGCAGCTTCAAGGACCTGCGGCAATTCTCATTCAAGATCCTGGTGAAGGGGAGCCGGTGGAAGATCGACTACGAGAATTTCGACATTGGCTTCCTCTTCGTCCAGGGCAGCCGCCAGACCTACCACTCCCTGCTTTACCCCGGGTTCTGGACCTACCGGGTGATCAGCGAGGAGGGCAAGGAAGGCTTCGAATTCACGCTGAAGACCGACGATCCGTTCCCCGCGGCCCGGTACGTGGTGTCCGCATCGGGGCTGAGGTACGACGGTGCCTGGTCGAATCGATCCATCGCCGACTTCACGGTGCTGGAACCGTGATGGAATCGTATGAGCGGGAAGTCGTATAGCTAAATGGTCGGTCATCTCGGATCCAGCAGCTCCCGGTCGAAGAACTTCGTCAACTTCCTGAGGAAGTGGCTGAACGACTTCCCTGAGAAACCATGCTTCTGTCCGGGGTAGATCATGGTCTCCACCTCGATGTCCGCCCGGATACACCGGTCGAGGAAGTCGATGGTATTCTGCCACATGACGGTCCTGTCGCTGGAGCCGTGCACGACCAGAAGGCTGCCCTGGATCCCCTTCACGTGGGTGCTCGGGTTGGCGGTGCGATACCCCTTCCGGTTCTCCTCGGGTGTGTCCATGTAGCGCTCGCCGTATCCCGTCTCGTAATAGGCCCAGTCCGTGACCGGTGCACCCGCCACGCCGGCGCGATACCTCTTTCCGGCCCGCGTCATGAGGGACAGGGTCAGGAAGCCGCCGTAGCTCCACCCGTGGATCCCCACCCGGTCCGGGTCTGCGAATCCGAGACCCAGGACGTGGTCCAGCCCCCGGAGCTGGTCCGCCAACTCACAGGTTCCCAGACGCCTGTGCAGGACCTGCTCGAACTCGATGCCCCGGTTGGCGGTGCCGCGGTTGTCGAGGCGTAACACCACATATCCCCGGGCGGCCATGTAGTGGAGCCACAGCACCCAGCGCCCCCGGCCCCCGAGCCACCAGTCCTGCACCAGCTGGGAGTGCGGGCCGCCGTAGACGTACTGAATCACTGGATACTTCTTCTTCGGGTCCAGGTCCGGAGGAAAGATGACGTGGCCATGAAGGTCGCGGCCGTCCTCGGACTTGACTGTGAAGAAGCGATGCGTCCCCATGCGATACGCCTTCAGTGGATTCGGAACCTCGTGGATGCGGCGCACCGTCTCCCCCAGCCCGGTGAGAAGATCCACGGCCAGGGGAAGCTCCAGGTGGGTGTGCGAGTCCAGGACGTAGCGGCCGGATGGGGAGACCAGAGCCTTGTGCCGGCCGCGGCCGTGGGTCACCGCTCGCTCCCCGCCGGAGAGGGAAGCGTGGTAGAGGTGCCACTCAAGGGGATTCGGGCCGGTGGTTTCGAAGTAGAATCCCTTGCCGCCGGGCTCCCACCCGGTGAATTTGGCCACGTCGAAGTCGCCCTCCACCACCTTGCGAACGAGTTTCCCTTCCCGCGTGTAGAGATAGAGGTGCCTGAATCCGTCGCGCGGGGAGAACCAGAGGAACCGGCGTGAGCCGTCGGGCAAGAACACAGGCCCGTGCTCCGGCTCGATCCACTCCTTGTCGGTCTCTGAAAAGAGGACCCTCAGGCGCTTGCCCGTGGCGGCGGCGTACTCGACCAGGGTCATCGTGTCCTGGCCGCGATTGACGTGGGCCACGTAGAGGCGCTTGCCTTCCGGCCCCCACGTGACGTTGGTGAGGTAGTCGTCCGCGCGGGGATCCGAGTCCAGCCAGACCACGGTGGCTTGATCGTCCGAGCGGCTGTCGTACACGCCCACCTGGACGATGCTCCCCTTGCGGCCGGCCATGGGATACCGCCCGTGCACCCGGCGTGCCGGCCGCTTCTTGAAGTCAGCGTAGGGGTAGGGCTCGATGGGCCTGAGATCCTCCCGGTAGAAGGCCAGACGGCGGCCCGTGGGGTCCCACCACATGCCGTCGTGAATGCCGAACTCCGACCGCGAAACCGAGACGCCGTGGGTCAGGTCCTCGTAGCCGTCCCGGGTGACCTGCACCGTGGAGCCGTCCTCCTTCACCACGTGGATGTTGAAGTCCTTGACGAAGGACACCCGCCGGTCCCCGGAGGAGAATGCGACGGGATTCGCGCCTCCGGGCAGCTTGTGCAGGCGGGTGATCTTCACCGGTTTCAGGTCGATGCGGTAGAGAGCGCCCCCCTGAAAGAGCCGGAGGCTCTTGCCGCCGTCGTTCCACCGGAGACCCGGGGAAATGCGGAGCGCCCTGCCCTCGTACCCGGCCTTCTTCCAGGCAGCCTGCACGGCCGCTGCGTCCAGAACCACGTCCGAGGTCTCTCTGTTCACCGAGGCGGCCACCAGGGCCGGCTTCCCCTTCACGCGCTTGACCCAGGTGAAACGTTCTCCGTCGGGATGCCACTGGAGGCCGGCCAGGCCCCGCGGCATGAGGCGGAATCCGCCTCTCAGCACGTGGTCCAGGGTCAGGGCCTTGGTGCCGTTGCTGATGCGAACACCGAGGTCCTGGGCCGCGGTCGCGACAACGAGGACGAGCACAACTACGAAGAGGGCAATCATCGTGGAACGAGGTCTGGTCATGCGCTTCGGCTCCAACATCGTCTCGGAAAAGGACTGTCCCCGGCCATCCGGGAGGAAACAAAGGACAGATTCTATCCGGTACCAACGGAGGAATGAACGGAGTCAGGATAAAAACCTGTATTTCAGGATCTCGTCCAGATGCTTGCCGAAACCGCGTGATGAGGCTTTCATTCCTCCATGAATCCCGATCCTCCCCTGCCCATCCTCGCCCGCGGCATCGTCAAGGCGTACGGAGACCTGACGGCGGTCAGCGGCGTGGACCTGACGCTCCGTCCCGGCCAGTGCCTCGGCCTCCTCGGGCCCAACGGAGCCGGCAAGACCACCACCATCGAGATCCTCGAGGGCCTCACGAAGCCGGATCGAGGCGAGATCCGGCTCCTGGGTCTCTCGTTTCCCCGCGACGCCCGGCGCATCCACGAACGCATCGGCGTGCAGCTCCAGGAAACCCGGTTTCCCGACAAGCTGACCGTGCTGGAGATCCTTCGCCTCTTCGCCAGCTTTTACAAGGAGGCCCGTTCCCCCCTGGAGGTTGCGGAACAGGTCGGCCTGCAGTCGAAGCTGAAAGCCCGGTCGGTTCATCTCTCGGGGGGCCAGCGCCAGCGTCTGGCCCTGGGGTGCGCCCTGCTCAACCGGCCGGAGGTCCTGTTCCTGGACGAGCCCACCTCGGGCCTGGATCCCCAGGCGCGCCGCCAGGCCTGGGAGATCATCGAGGCGTTCAAGTCTGCAGGCGGCGCCGTGCTGCTGACCACCCACTACATGGACGAGGCCGAAAAGGTCTCCGACCACCTCATCATCATGGACCACGGAAAGACCATCGCCGAGGACACCCCCGCGGCCCTCATCGACTCCCTGGGCGCCGAGACCATCGTGGGCTTCTCCCTGGAGAACGGGGCGCCGGCCGACGCAGTCAGCGAGGCGTTCTCGACGCTGCCGGGCGTCGCATCGGTGCGCAGGGAGGGCGACGCCTGGTTCCTGACCGTCACGGAAACCCACAGTACCGTGGCCGCCCTCCTCGAGTACCTCCGGAAGGAGGGGAACGCCCTGAGCAACCTGGAAACGCACCGCCCCACCCTGGAGGACGTGTTCATTGCCCTGACCGGGAGGCATCTCAGAGATGAGTGATCTCAAACCCCTGGCGGAACTCACGCGTGTCCGGTTCCTCCGGTTCATCCGGGAGAAGGAGAGCATCTTCTGGGTGTTCGTGTTTCCCCTGCTGCTCACCATGGTCCTGGGATTCGCCTTCCGGAATCGCGGCGTGGCCAAGGTCAAGGTGGGCGTCCTGGAAGGCCCGGGAGCCGGGGCGGTGTGCGCGACCCTGGAGAAGGCGCAGAACGTGGAGGTGGAGCGCATCCAAGACGTCCGGGAGGCGGAGCGCCGGTTCCGAAAGGGCGCCGTGGACGCCCTGATCCATCCGGGCGAGCCCCTGGAGCTCCGGTTCGATCCCACTCGCCCCGAGGGCGAGGCCGCGCGGCTGCGCCTGGAGGACGCCCTGCAGCGCGCCGCCGGCCGCGTGGACCGGGTGGAGATCGCCTGCATCGAGGTGAAGGAGACGGGGTCCCGGTACATCGACTTCCTGCTGCCCGGAATTCTGGGCATGAACCTCATGGGCACCGGTATCTGGGCCCTCGGCTTCGGCCTGGTGACGGACCGGCAACGAAAGCTGCTGAAGCGCCTCCTGGTGACACCCATGCGCCGGTCCGCCTACCTCTTCTCCTTCGTGCTCTCGAGGCTGCTCTTCATGATCCTGGAGGTATCCCTTCTCCTCGCCTTCGCCTGCTGGGTCCTGGAGGTTCCCATGAAGGGATCCCTGGTCACCCTGGCCATGCTCATCCTGGTCGGCACCCTGAGCTTCACGGCCCTGGGTATGCTCCTCGCCTCGCGGGTCCAGACCATCGAGGGCATCTCGGGCCTGGTGAACGCCGCCATGATGCCCATGTGGCTCTGTTGCGGGGTGTTCTTCTCTTACGAACGGTTCCCGGAATTCCTCCACCCGGTGATCCAGGCCCTGCCGCTGACGGCGCTGAACGACGCGCTTCGTGACGTCATGCTGGACGGAGCCGGCCTGGTGGGCCAGCTCCCGGAGATGGGCGTCCTGGCGGCGTGGGGCGTTGTGAGCTACTTCGTGGCGCTGAAGATCTTCCGCTGGGCGTGACATTTCATCGGCAAGAAATGAGCATTATCCGGGTCATGAACCTGCCATGAAATCCCGGTCCCGAGTTTCATCGGCACTGAACGAGCCAAATCGGGC
>CAZAKZ010000221.1:0-7109 GCA_964485695.1 uncultured Planctomycetota bacterium
GTCAGACCGAAAAAGAAGGGGTCAAGTGTCTACCTGACGACTGAATACTTACGCCCCTCTACGCCATGCGCGGATACAAGGTGGCCGTGTTCAAGTCGCCCCAGCAGTGCGTTCAGGCCTCCATCAACCAGGTCTATAAAGGCGCCCGCGTCACCTCGGTGAAGCCGAATCCGTTGCTGACCCGGATCTGCAAGCAGCTCTTCGGCTCTCTGGCCCAGAACCTTGGCAATCTCCAGGCAGGGCGGTTCGACGTGGCCGTGTACGACTGCATTGCCGAGGCCGACGCCCAGGGCACCAAGCTCACGGTCGGATTCTGCTGCGCCATCTCGCAGCTTGTTTTCTCAGGCGGCATCACGGGCCAGTACGTCCAGACCGACGTGTGGTGCAAGGGGTGGTGCGCGCCCAAGGAGCAGTTCCTCAGCGCCTCCCCTGTCCTGGATCGCATCCAGGATTCGATGAAGTACACCACCCAGTACATCCAGCGCGTGCACAAGGCCGAGGCCTACCGCGCCAAGAAGCTCAAGAGCACCTGGGACCAGATGAACAAGATCGACAAGGAGATGAACCAGGAGCACTGGGACACCCAGGACGCCATCGCCGAGATGTACGGAGACCACTGGAGCGAGATGGGGGGTTACCTGAACAAGAACACCGGTCGCATAGAGAAGATGGAACCCGACGCCCTCATCAAGAACAGCAGCGGGGAAATCGTCTCCCGGGAGGAAGTCCAGGCCGGCGTCAGTCCCGAGGACGCCACGGTCCTCCGTGACGCCTATTCCAACGACTACATGCGCGGGGTCCACGGCCGCATCGAGTTCTATTGACAGGAGACGGGATTCGACGGGCGTCTTCTACCGGCCCGTGATGCGCCGGGCGACTTGTCCGATGACCCTGGAGACGGTGGCATCCTTTGCTTCCTGGAGCCACTGCCCGCCCTTGTAGTCGAAGTTCTCGGTGACCAGGACGGAATCCTTGCCGTCGAGTTCGTACGTGGCGCGGTACGACGAGGGAAGGTTCCAGTTGGCTGCGCTGCTCAACTTGAAGGAGGCGATGACCTCCCCGGTCTCCACGTCGGTGAGTCGCCCCACGAAATGGAGCCACTGGGAGGGGAACTTGATCTTCACGTTGTCCCAGTTCCGGAATTGCTTGAGGGGCACCTCGAGGTACTCCAGCTTTTCGTCCTCGGGATTCAGGATGAAGTGGCGACCGACGCCGTTTGACTCGATCCACTGGATGGAACCGATCTGCAGGATGGCGTCCGCGCCCGTCTTCTTGGCCATGATGAGGGCCCGCTCCGCGTCAGACAGCGGCGTGGCGCCCTCCACCCGCTTCTTCTCGTCTTTCGACTCCTCGAACACCACCCGGCCGGTGATGGCTCCGGAGATGACGGTGATGTCGTTCTTCAGGAACTCGCGTTCGAAAAGCGCCACCTCGGGGTCGTACTGGCCGCGCTTCGTGCCCGAGGGGGGCAGCACCATGATGCGGTTGTACTCCTTGTTCTTGATGTGGTGTGAAACCACGGTGCCGTCGTCGAGGTCCAGTTCGGGTTTCATTTTCAGAGTGTAGGTGGTACTACACCCCAACAGAACCAGAGCGGCCAGGCAGACGGCGGCCAGGAGGGTGCGCCGCACCAGGCCGTGCACCTCTTGTGAACTGCAAGTAATCATGATCATCCTCGGAATCGAGCCCTGCATCCGGAAAATCAAGGACGCTGTCCTTTCATGGATCGGAATGTCCGGGAGGTGAGCATGACAGGCTGCTAAGATTCTGGACAAGTCTCAGAACCCCGTTGTAGGATTGTCCTTGAAACCGCGGCGATTGACCGAAAGGAACCACCCATGAGCTATACCCTGACGCCGCAACAGGCCCTTGCGTGCCTGAAGGAGGGCAACGAGCGGATGGTTCGGGGAAGAGGGGAATATCCACGCCTCGATCCGGAACAACTCAAGGCTGCGGCCCGGAGTGGCCAGCACCCCTTTGCCACGGTGGTCGGATGTTCCGACTCGCGGTGTCCGGTGGAGCTGTTCCTCGGTGCCGGGGTGGGGGATGTCTTCGTGATCCGCGTGGCGGGGAACGTGTGTGCCACGGACGAGATCGCTTCCATCGAGTACAGCACCTCCCACCTGGGTTCCCCCCTGGTCGTGGTGATGGGCCACACCCACTGCGGCGCGGTGACCGCGGCCGCGAGCGGCGGTGACGTGGCGGGTGGCTGTATCCCGCTGGTGCTGGAGCAGATCGCTCCCGCCGTGAAACGGGCCCGGGCCGAGAATCCCGGCGCGACGCCGGAGGAGTTGATCGGCCATGCCGTGCGGCACAACGTCTGGCAGGTCATCGAGAATCTTTTCACGAAAAGTCCGCTGGTATGCCGGAGTGTCCGGGAGGGCGACGTCGCCGTGGTCGGCGCGGTCCTGGACATCGAAACGGGCCGCGTGGAGTGGCTCGGAGAGCACCCCTCCCAGGCCGGGCTCTGCATGCACTGAGGGTCCGGCGTTTCAGTTCTTTGGAGCGTAGAAAGGCCGCGGCCCGTTACCTCTTTCCCGAGTTTCGGCTACAATCTTTCCCATGGAACGTGAGTCAACCTGCTGGACCTTGATCCAGGGAGCCGCCCGGGGCGACAAGGCGGACGTGGAGAACTTCATCCGGCTCTACGCCCCCGTGGTCCGGTCCTACCTCTCCGCGCGCTGGCAGTCCTCTCCCATGCGTTCGGACCTGGAGGACGCGGTCCAGGAGGTTTTCGTGGAGTGCATCAAGGACGGCGGCGTCCTCGACCGCGCCGGGCCGGACTCCCTGGACAGCTTTCGCGCCTTTCTCCTGGGCGTGGTGCGGAACATCTCCCTGCGCTTCGAGACCCGGCACGGCAGGAAGAAGGAGATCCAGCCCTCGACGGAGTTCGATCCGGACCACCTGTCGGCCGAGGAGGAGAGGCTCTCGGTGGTGTTCGACCGGGCCTGGGCGAGGACCCTTCTCAAGGAGGCCACGGTGCGTCAGGCCGACCGGGCGAAGATTCTCGGCCAGGAGGCGCAGCGCCGGGTCGAGCTGCTCCGCCTCAGGTTCCAGGAGAGCAAGACACTCCGGGACATCGCCGGCGGCTGGAACCTCGACCATGGCACGGTGAAGCGGCAGAACGCCCGGGCTCTCATCGAGTTCCAGGAGGCGCTCCGGGAAGTGGTGGCCTTCCACTACCCGAACCTGCCGGCCGCCGGAGAGCAGGAGCTCCAGAGGTTGCTGTCCGTTCTGTCTTGATATGGATCGTGTTGAATATGGTGAGATATTTTCAAAATAAACGAGGGCCGATTCGCCGGAGCGGCGACCTGATTCTTGAGAAGGATTGCACCCGGTCCCGGCACGGATTTCATGGAGCCAGACATGGCCGACCCGCCTGAACCCGAGAATACTCCTGACGCCTCTCTCGAAAACTTGGCGCGGGCTGCATACGAGTCCGTGCACGAGGAGGGTGCGGTGGAACATGATTCCCTGGTCGAGGCCGTGCTGGGCATCACGGGCGGGCGGTCTTGTATCCAGCTTCCGGATCTACCCGGAGACGAACCCACTCTGCCCGGCGCGGCCGACAGAGACCTGTTCCCGCGATACGAGATCCACGGCGAGATCGCCCACGGGGGCATGGGCGTTGTGCTGAAAGGCCGGGATCGGGACCTGGGTTGTGATGTAGCCATCAAGGTCCTGGACAGGCGCCATGCCGCCAGTCCGGCCATGGTGCAGCGATTCATCGAGGAGGCCCAGATCGGAGGCCAGCTGCAGCACCCGGGCATCGTCTCCGTCCACGAGGTGGGACACTGTTCGGACGGGCGGCCCTTTTTCGCCATGAAGCTGGTGAAGGGCCGCACCCTGTCCTCCCTGTTGAAGCAGCGGGAAGATCCCGGCCGGGACCGCCGTCGGTTTCTCGACAGTTTCGAGAAGATCTGCCAGACCATGGCCTACGCCCATGCCCGGAGCGTCGTGCACCGCGACCTGAAGCCGGGGAACATCATGGTGGGAGCCTTCGGCGAGGTCCAGGTCATGGACTGGGGCCTGGCCAAGGTCTTGACCGAAGGCGGTGAGGAGAGGGAAGCGCGACCGAAGGCCGAGGAGGCCGCGAGAACCATCATCGAAACGGTCAGGACGGGGGATTCCGATTCCACCCGGTCTCAGGCGGGCTCGGTCATGGGTACGCCGGCCTACATGCCGCCGGAGCAGGCGCGGGGGGAAGTGGACAGCATCGATGAGCGATCGGACGTGTTTTCCCTCGGTGCCATCCTGTGTGAGATGCTCACGGGCGAGCCGCCCTACGTCGGTGATTCCTTTTCGGAGGTCCGGCAGAAGGCCCAGGCCGGGAATCTCACCGAAGCCCTGGCCCGCCTCGATGCCGTGGATCTGGACGACGAGCTGTCACGCCTCGTGCGTTCCTGCCTGGCCCAGGAGAAAGGCGATCGATGCCGGAATGCCGGGGAGGTGGCCGACGCCGTCACGTCGTACCTCACCTCTCTGGAGGAGCGGGTTCGGGCCGCGGAGGTGGGGGCCGCACGCGCCGAGGCCCGGGCGGCCAGCGAGCGACGCGTCCGGCAGAGGACCCTGATGGCGGCCGTGTCCCTGGTGGTGGCCGTGGCCCTGATCTCCGGAGGATTCCTGTGGATGGAAAAGAAGAGCAGCGACCGTCGGGCGCAGGTGGAGAGAAAAGTGACGGCGGCCCTGGACGACGCGCACGCGGCGCGAGGCCGTGTCGGCGTCGGGGGGGAGGGTGATCGGGGCTTGTGGCCGAAGGTGCTGGCAGAGGCGAGGCGCGCCAGGGCGCTCATGGAGGGGGAGGGGATGGATCCCGGCCTCCGGAGCCGGGTAGATACCTACTGTGCCCGGGTGGAGGCCGAGGCCGAGGCGGCGAGGGAGGCCGCAGAACAGAAGGAGACGGACCGGCGCATGGTAAAGCGCCTCGAGGAGATCCGGACCCGGCCCGGTGACCAGTACCAGTTCGATTACAGCAAACGCGGCGCCGATTATGCGGCGGCATTCCGGGAATACGGCATTGACCTTGCTGCCCTGGCCCCGGAGGAGGCCGCGAACCGGATCCGGAAATCCCGCATCCTGGGCAGACTGACCACGGCTCTGGACACCTGGGCGGACTTCAAGGACCCCACACCCACCGACCGGCTCATTCCCAGGAAGCGGCTAAAATGGTTGGTCGCGGCTGTTGATCCTCTCCCGCACCGGAACAAGTACCGTGAAGCCCGCCGCGCAAAGGATCTGGAGGGGCTCCAGAGCATGGCCCGGAGTCCCGGGGTGAAAGATCTCCCCGTGGAGGTCTTACTCTGCCTGGCGAGAAATCTCTACCTCATGGGGGACAGGGATCGATCAACGGACCTTCTCCGCGTCGTCGCCCTCCGCTATCCGGGTGATTTCTGGGTCCACTATCGCCTGGCGCGTGTTCTCCTGGAAACGGTCGGATCCGGGAAGGAAGAGGCGGTCCGCCATGCCCTGGCTGCGGTCGCAGTCCGGCCCGGCAGCGCCGGCGCATGGAATCTGGTCGGATTGACATTCCTGGAGCTGAACCGGGTGGAGGATGCGATCACGGCCTTCGAGAAGGCCCGGGAGATCAATCCGGAACTGACCTACGTCATGAACAACCTGGCAAAGTGCCACCTGCAAAAGGGAGACAGAAAGAGTGCAGTCGAGGCCTACCGCGAGGCATCCAGGGTCAGTGCGCAGGGAGGTGAATCCCACTTCTTCCTCGGCCTGGCCCATCAGGCAACGGGGAACCTGGACGCCGCCCTCGACAGCTACCGGAAGGCCACCAAGGTCCGACCGGACCATGCCAAAGCCCATTGTAATCTGGGAGTGATCCTCGGCTGGAAAGGAGACCTGAAGAGCGCCGTCAAGGCATACCGGCAAGCCATCGAGGCCGATCCCGGGCTCTTGAAAGCACACGTCAATCTCGCCGACGTCCTGCTCAAAAGGAACCAGCTCCAGGAGGCTCTCGACGCGGTTCACGACGCGCTCGAGATGGATCCCGGCTTCGCGTACGCCCACGATGCTCACTCCCGCATCCTGAAGCGGATGGGTCGCTTCGATGATTCCATCGAGGCCGGCAGGAAGGCCGTCCGCCTCGCTCCCGACAACGGGAAAATCCGCGGCAACCTGGGCTCTGCGCTGGCTTCCCGGGGGAAGTTGAAGGAGGCTCTCACCGAGCTCGATCGTGCTGTCCGGTGCAGGCCCGTGCACCATTCGCGCCACTTGAACCGGGGCAACGTACTCGCGAGGATGAGGCATTGGGAGAAGGCGCTCAAGGCGTTCCAGGAAGCTGCCCGCCTGGCGCCGGAAGTTGTCGAGACGAGGATCAAGGTCGGCCGGGTGCTGGACCAGCTGGGACGTTTCGAGGAAGCCATCGCCAGTTACCGGCAGGGGATGGAGCTCTCCCCGATTAACTCCGCTCGCCGTCGCAAGGCCGCGGCGTATCATGAAGGTGCCCGGCACAGGCTTCGTCTCGCCCAGAAACTCGAACCGATCCTTCGCGGAGACCAGGAGCCGGCCAGCGCGAGCGAACGCATCGAACTCGCCGAGATCAGCCGGAGGATGGGACGCAACGCGGCATCGGCCGAGCTCTGGCAATCCGCCTTCGACGCCGATCCGGGCCTGGTGGTCGGGCGAAACCTCTACAGCGCCCTCATGGCGGCGGCCCAGGCCGGTTGCGGCAAGGGGAAGGATGCCGGGACGCTGGACGAGGAGAAGCGCGCGAGGTGGAGGAGCCAGGCGGCGGCCTGGTTCCGGGATTACCTCGAAATCATGGTCGAGCTCCTGGACACGGGCGGAGAAAAGGGGCTCAGAGACGTCCGCAGTATTGTCCTGGCCCTGAAGATGTCCCCCCATCTTCCGGGCCTTCTGGCTCCCCGCCGCCTCTCCAAGCTTCCGGAAAAAGACCAGGTCGAGACCCTGGCCTGCTTTGCAGACCTGGAGGCTCTGGAAAAGCGCTGTAATCAATAATTCTGCAGATTCATACCGGACGCCGGCCTCGGGACGGGCCGGCTTTTTCATGTGTGCCGGGCATGCTCGACAGCTTGGAGGTGAGAGTCCTCTACCCAACCTGATGGAGGTGAAGGGTTAGCGAAGCGCAAGGGTGAAAT
>CAZAKZ010000222.1:0-7105 GCA_964485695.1 uncultured Planctomycetota bacterium
TGCGCGTGCAGTGTACCCACGACCGGTCTCGCCCGCCGCGGGTTGGGCGCTCCGCACCTCAGACTGCCTGATCGCCGATCTCTCGGTCGCGGCGGGTCGATCCTCTCCTGCGTACGTGCCGCTTCGGGCGGCGGATCGGCGGCTTCGGCGCAACCCAGCCCTGGAACGCGACTGTGCTGCCGCTTCCCCACTGCGCGGTGGCTGATTGAGGTGCGAAACAGGCGGCGATTGCCATGGAATGAAATGGGTAATAGCGGCTGGGGCTGCAGTCACAGTGGTGCCGAGATGGCCTCACTCGTCGCCTGACTCGGCCAACGGTCGTGAGTGGAGAACGCCTGCTTCCGCTACGCGTCGGTCCTCGGAGACCGGAGCGTGGGGGAGATCGGGGCTCTGCGAAGATACGTGCACCGATGCCCCGAACACCCGGGCCGGGGAAACACGCTTGGTAAAATCGCATGGCTCCGGCAAGCCAACGGTACACAGCGCTCTCACGAAGGAGAATCCCATGAGCCTCTCCGTCCTCTCTCTCACCCTGCTCGTGTCGAGCGCAGCGCCGCCCACCACGCTCAACGTCCCCGGGGACTACGCGACGATCCAGCTAGCCATCGACGCGGCGGTGGCGGGGGACGAGGTGGTCATCGCTCGAGGCACCTACGCCGAGACCTTCGACCTGATGGGCAAGGCGATCACGGTGCGGTCGAGCGAAGGCCCCGAGGTCACGACCATCGACGGTGCGGGGCTGGCCGAGTCGATCGTGCTGGCCAGGTCGGGCGAGACCTTGGCCACCCTGGTCGAAGGCCTGACGTTCATCAACGGGGAAGGCGGCCTTCACCAGAACTGCGTCGCGGTCGAGCCGGTCGGGGGCGCGACCTACATCGGGACAGGCAGCGGGTTGACCGTCGTGAACTGCGTCTTCCGGGACAACGGCCTGTCGGGCAACGTCGTCGAGGGCGCGGCGGTGTACGTGTTCGGCGGAAGTCTGCGGGTCGAAGGCTGCCTGTTCGAGAACAACGGCGTGGCAGGAGAGGGGTTCGGGGGAGGCATCGGTAGCTGCATCTCGAACGCCGCCCAATCCATCGAGATCATCGGCTGCGACTTCGTCGACAACGGCGCCGCATTCGGCGCGGGGGCGCGGCTGGGGGGATTCGCGAACGCGACGGTCATCGATTGCACGTTCGCGGGCAATGAGGCGTCGCACGGCGGAGGGCTCTTCACGCACGGCAACTGGAAGTACGCATCGAACCTGCTCATCCAGGGCTGCAGGTTCGCGGACAACGAATCGTCGTTCGGCGCCGGGGCCAACATCAGCGGTGACCGGAACATGGCCGGGATGCAGACGACCCTCACCGTCTCGGACTGCGTGTTTTCCGACAACCACGCGGGTTTCGGCGGCGGGCTGCTCCTCAGCCTCGCGATGGATACTGGCTACCTCGAACCGGATGCGCAGGCATTCGTCACCAACTGCAGGTTCGAGGGCAACGTCGTCGACGCGTGCTGCAACACGGGCATCTACCACACTCCTTGCTTCGTCGATGGCTTGACCAATGGGAAGTACTGGGGGGGCGCGGCCGACATGCGGACCCAGTACGGCGGCCTGATCGAGATCGCGAACTGCCTGGTCAACGGGAACGACGCGGTCCGCGCCGGCGGCTTCCACCTGGTGACCTGCGGAGGCGGCGAGA
Organism: uncultured Planctomycetota bacterium; assembly: GCA_964485695.1. Classification (GTDB taxonomy): domain Bacteria; phylum Planctomycetota; class JAFGQW01; order JAFGQW01; family JAFGQW01; genus CAZAKZ01. The sequence continues at coordinate 1,683 of CAZAKZ010000222.1, forward strand.
TCCGGCTCATCAACTCCACGGTCGCGGACAACTTCCCCAGCGGTGTTCACGTGCGTCAGGGGGTGGAGGCCCTGCAGTTGGCGGCGAACGTGTTGATCGCCAACGACATCCTGACTGGGAACGGAACAGGGCCGGACAAGCAGCTCATCAACCACTCGGCCTCGGACCCGTTGATCTCGTTCGAGGCTCGCTACAGCCTCGTCGATGGCGGCTACCCGGGAGCGGGGAACATCACCGGCGACCCGGCCTTCCTCTTGCCGGAATTCGGCGCCTACTGCCTCGAGCCAGGCTCGGTGGCGATCGACGCGGGGGACAACGTCGCGCTGCCCCCATACCTCGTGGGGGACATCGAAGGACTGCAGCGGCGGGTGGACGATCCGAACACCGCCGACACGGGGAACGGCACCGCTCCGATCGTCGACATGGGAGCGCACGAGGCCCAGGACTGCGGCTGTCTCCTGGGTGCGAGCTACTGTGGACCCGCGATCCCGAACAGTATCGGCCTCCCGGGCAGACTGCGTGCCGTCGGAAGCGACTTCGCCGGCGAGAGCCTGATCCTGCTCGCCTCCGACCTCCCGCCGAACCAGTTCGGCTACTTCCTCCTGTCCCTTACCCAGGGCGTGTCCTACCCGCCGGGCAGCTCCGGGAGGCTCTGCCTGGCAGGGAACATCGGGCGCTTCAACCGCCAGGGTGAGGTCGGGCACTCCGGTCCCGCCGGCGCATTGAGCCTCGTCGTGGACACGACCGACATTCCGCCCTCCTCCAGCATCCTGGTTGGCGAGACCTGGAGCTTCCAGGCCTGGCACCGCGATGTCGGAAGCACGAGCAACTTCACGGACGGAGTCGAGATCCTGTTCCGATGATGACGGTCGGTCTGGCCGCAGGGCGTCGATCCTCTCCTGCGTACGTGATTCGTGCGGGGCATCGAACATTGCGAGCATGATCGAATGAGTCCTCGGGGTCATCGCGATCGCGGCCGCCTCCGCCAGCGGCCAAGATCTGCCCTGGGTCGACGGCAGCACGACCGTCGTCGTGCTGCCGGACACCGAGCGCTACTCGGACGACTATCCGCAGCACTTCGAGGCGCAGACCGATTGGATCGTCGCGAATCGGGAAGCGCGTCGCATCGCGTGCGTCCTGCACCTCGGGGACATCACGCAGCGCAACGCCCCGGCGGAGTGGGCCGTGGCCCGGCGCTGTCTCGGCACGCTCGATGGCCAGGTGCCCTACGTGCTCGCGACCGGCAACCACGACTACGACGACAACGCTCCGAAGCGCGACACGACGCGACTGAACGAGTACTTCCCCCTCGATGCGATTCGCAAGTGGCCGACCTTCGGCGGCGCCTTCGAGCCGGGTCAGCTGGAGAACAGCTACCACCTCGTGCCGATCGCCGGCCGGGACTGGATTGTGCTGTCCCTCGAGATGGGACCGCGCGACGAGACGGTCACCTGGGCCAATCGCATTCTGGAGCGACATGTCGACCGGCCGGCGATCATCGTCACGCACGCCTACCTGTTCCGCGACAACCAGCGCTACGATCGGCGTCTCGGCAGGCAGCGCGCCAGCCCGATGGGTTGGGGGAACGACGGGGAGGAGCTCTGGCAGAAGCTGGTGCGTCGTCACCGCAACGTGATGATCGTGCACAGCGGTCATGTCTCCACCGGGGGGCTGGGGTACCTCGCCAGCGAGGGGGACTACGGGAACACCGTCCACCAGCTGATGGTCGACTACGAGAAGATGAAGGGCGGCGGCATGGCCTACCTGCGGCTGCTCGAGTTCCTGCCCGACGGCAAGACCGTTCAGGTCCGGAGCTACTCGCCAGCGCTGAAGACGACTCGCAGCTCGCCGCTGGAGGAGTTCACCTTCGAGCTGCGCGCGGCCACGCGCGACGAGCCCGAGCCGGTCGGGGAGGTACGGTCCGCCCCACTGACCCGAGCGCCGGTGCACCGCTACCGGTTCGAGGGACGGTCGCGGCGGAGCGACTCGATCGTCGATTCCGCCGGCGAGGCCCACAGCACGTTGAGGACCGAAGACTCATCGTCGCGGCTGAACGGCAAGGGACAGCTGGTCCTGAGCGGCAGTGGTCACGTGCGCCTGCCGCCGGGAATCCTCGAGGAAGCGCGCGATCTCAGCTTCGAGATCTGGTTCACGCCGACCGCCGAGCACTACAAGTGGAACAGCGTCGTCCGTTTCGGCTCGCGCGACGACTGGCTGACGTACGTCTTTCGCACACTGACCGTTCATCGGGCCGAGATCGCGGTGGACCGGCACAACGAGGATATCCAGCAGAACGTCTCCGTGACGCCGGATGAGCCGCTCCACGTGGTCGTCACCTACGATCACCGCGGCTCCGACGGTGCACCGCTCCTGTGCTGCTATCGGGACGGCCAGCTCGCCGGAATGATGACCACCAGGCTCCTCTTGAGCGACGTCGAAGTCTCGGAAGGCCTGATCGGTCCCTTCGAGGGGATCTTCGAGGAGCTCCGCATCTGGGACTACTCGCTCCAGGCCTCCGAGGTGTGCGGCAGCTACGAGGCCGGGCCAGGCAAGCTCCGAATCAGGTGAAAGCCGCCCTCTCCTGGGTGGCGCTGATCCTGTGTCGAGTCAACCCATCCGCTGGCGCAGGATCCGGACGACGTCGTCCCTCGACAGCGCGACGGGGTTGTTCTTCAGGCCGGCCGCGGTCGCGATCGCGTCGAGATCGTTCTGGCCGACGCCGAAGTTCCCTAGCGGTTCGAGCCCGAGCGTCCCGGTCCATTCCTCGAGACGCGCGGGGAGGAGCTCGAGGCAATCGCCGTCGTCGGCCGGAGCGTCGTCGAACAGCGCGCGAGCCGCGGTGACTTGGCGCGCGAGCGCCGGTTCGCCTTCGGCACCGAGCTCCCGGAGCCGCTCGAGGTTCACGCGAACCGCCGAGGCGAGCAACGTCCCGCAGGCCACCCCGTGGGGAATCCCGAACCAGGAGCCGAGCGGCGGCGCCAGGCCGTGGACGATGCCCAGGCCGGCGTTGGCCAGGGTGACGCCCGACAGGAACGCGGCGTACGCGAGATCGGCGCGCGCCGGGGCGGGAGGCGGGCTCGTCGTGCAGGCCGCGATCAGGCTGCGGCCGGAGCAGCGCAGGCCCTGCAGCGCCAGCGCGTCGGTCAGCGGCGAGGCCCCGGTCGAGAGGTAGGATTCCAGGAGCTGGGTCAGGGCGTCCATGGCGCACGCCGACCGGACCGCGGGGGCACAGGTCGACAGGAGCTCGGGATCCACCAGGGCGACGTCCGGTACGAAGTCGTCGTGACGCAGCGAGGCCTTGAAGCCATCCCGCCCCGGACGACCCAGGACCGCGTTCTTGGTCGCTTCGCTCCCCGTGCCGGCAGTGGTCGGGACCGCGATGAACGGGAGCTTGCCTCCGGGGTGCGGGCGGCCGCGGCCCTCCCCCTCGAGGAACTGCTCGACCCCTGCCCCGATGGGGAGCATCGCCGAGATCGCCTTGGCCGCGTCCAGGACGCTGCCACCGCCCATGCCGACCACGACCTCCGGTGGAGAGGCCGCCCGGCGTCCTTCGGACACCGCGAGGTCGACCAGGTCGGGGCTCGGCTCGCCCGACACGGAGAGCCTCGAGAGATCGACCCCCGCGCGGCTGAGCGCCTCGACGAGGGGAGCCAAGCGGCCGGAGTCCTCCAGCGAGCGCGCCCCGGTGACCAGCAGGCAGGTTCGCCCGGCGCGGCGCACGAGGTCGGGCAGCTCTCCGAGGACCCCGTCACCGAACACCAGGCGCGGGACCTTTGCGGTCCGGAACGGAGGGATCACCAGAGACTCTCCTCCAGCGGGCGGACCACCTCGTGCCGGACTCCCTCGCGCGGCGCGGCCATCCAAGGGGCGACGGCCTCCCGCCACTTCTGGTAGTGCGCGGTCTCCTTGTGTGCAGCCGCCGCCTCTTCGCTGGCGTACGCCTCGTAGAGGGTGAACACGGTCGGATCGTCGGAGCGACGGAGGACGTCGAAACGCAAGTTCCCCTCCTCTCGAATCGAACCTTCGTGATTCGCGATGGTGACCGCGACGAAATCGTCCACGAAGTCGGGAATCACGGAAACGGTCACGAGGGTCACAATCATCTCGGAACTCGAGGGAAAGAGGGATGCGGATCGGGGGCCATGGAGGGCCCCTCTCGAGGCCCTACGGATCGAGCCTACGTGATCACCCGACCGCGAACCAGGCACCGAACACCACGTGCGTGGGGTAGGCCCCGGTCCGCCGAGGGCGGATCGCAACGCCCCGGTGGGGCGTTGCGAAGGGGACCCGTCTCGCCACGGCTTGCAGGAGGGGGAGCAGGCCCTGAGGTCCCTCCTCCCGCGTCGCCGTGTACACGCCGTCCAGCACCAGGGTGTGAAAGGACCTCGACGGGATCGGACATCACCCGTCCCTCATCGATCGCAATCGGCGGTGCCCGTCGCGTTGCGCTGGAGCTGCTCGTCGAGACTCTTCAGGTCCCCGAGCACCCAGAGGTCGGCGACGAGATCACCGCTGAAACGGAACAGGGCGCATCCGCTCCAGCTCAGGCGGCGCTGCGTCGGCAGATACCCCATGAACTCGCCCCGGTGGATGCCTGTGAAGGTCATCTTCGCGAAGACCTTCTCCCCCTCCGCCACCAGCTCCTCGATGTCGCAGCGGTAGTCCGCCAGGGCCATATGGACGAGATCGACGTACTCGGCGAATCCATCATGCCCGCGCTTGGTCTGCCCGAGGGAGCCCCGAAAGGTGAAGTCCTCGCACAGAATCGAGGGCACCGCCTCGAGATCGCGGGCGTTCCAGAGCTGCTCGTAGAATCGGCGCACCTGCTTCTTGATCACGTTGGACTCTTCCTATTTCTCAGCTCCAACGAGCCGGCCGCTCGCTGAGTTGCACTCGTCGCAACCCGACCACGGATCAGGCTTGCGGTCTGAAGCTCTCGATCCGGTCGATGTACCAGTCCGGAAAGCCATGCTCTCGGGCCGGGCGGACGAGGCGGTCGATGTAGTCGTCCGTTGCCGGACCACCCGACAATCCGGGCGATATGTAGCAGAGCGCCGGAACCCAATGCCCGGCGGCGGACTGCACCAGAACCGCTTCGGGCAGGTAGATCCCGCCAAGGACGTCCGCGGCGTGGGTGTAGAGGCGGTCGAGCTCATCGTGGGTGCCGGTCGCCAGGATCCCGTAGACGGTGTGCTGATCCGAACGCACGAGGTTGGCGAGCGGGCGAACCTCGATGTCGAAGCCGGGCAGACGCGCGACCTCGATCCGCTCCGGGCAGTAGTCGACCTCCGCCAGGACGTTCAGATTCATGTAGGATCCGTAGAAGAAGGTCCAGATTTCGGGCGCGTTCATGCCTGCATCTCGCTGGGGGCTAGTCCTGGATCCAGCGCCGCCAGATAGCTGAGGAGGGGAGATTCACCTGG
>CAZAKZ010000223.1:0-7087 GCA_964485695.1 uncultured Planctomycetota bacterium
AGGCCGCGACCACGGTGGGGGCCGAGAGGACGGCAGGGGGCTTAACGGCATTGGAGGGGAGGGGGATTGGAATCACATCCTACAAATTCCCAGGTGAGTCCGGGATTGATAGCAGGGCAGACCTGAGCGCCTGCTTCCGCCGCCAGGATTGAAACAGAGAGATAGACGATCGCCACCAGTCGCATCACGACAAACATGTCCTTTCTTTAGCCTTCTCAGCGGATTGATATTCTGATCCTGGCCGGGGAACGGGGGTTTAGATCTATAACGGGTGTTTTCCGGATAGCTGCATAAAATTTCAGCGGAATCTACCGACCTCGATTGGACGCAACCTCGGGTGTTCGAATGACGCTTGCCCGGTTCAGGATTCAGGTTCCGGCGGACATAGCGATTTCGACGGGATTTCGAGATTTTCTGTAAATCACGGCAAGATGGCGGACCTGTAGGAAGAAGGGAATCTGCACGATTCCAGCTTTGAGCGGGTCCTCTACATGCTTAGTAATTGAGAACGTCCAGCCTGCCCGTAGAGGGCCATCGTCGAAAACGCTGTAGGAAAGGTATCAATCCATGAAGAACACGAGAATGTCCGTCCATGGAATGCCGGCGCCCATCGCGCTGCTGACAGTGCTCCTGATCGTCTGGGTATGCGGCCCGGCCAGCGCCCAGCCCAGGCTGGGTGACCTCATCATCTCGGACAACACATCCAAGAAGATCGCCTACATCGACCGGACCTCCAAGCTGATCCAGCCCATCGCGGCCGTGTTCCCGAAGATGCCCATCACCGTCACGATGGACAGGAACAACACCGACATGATCGTCCTCGGAGGGAACGACGTGTTCACCCTGACGCCCTCGGGTCAGGTAACAACCCTGGCAAACACCGGCACCGGTAACAACCATGGGTGCAGTCTCGGTCAGGACGGAAAATACGTGCTCTGCGCCAGTGTGTACGGCCAGAGTGGTTTCGTGAAACTCCTGGATCCGACCACCAAGACCGTGTCCACCCTCTACCAGGGGAGCATATCCCACTTCCGGGCGTCAGCGCTCAATGAAGACAACGGCAATCTGCTCATCTGCCGCTGGGATGCGAGCGGGGATCTCCTGGAGTTCGACATGGCCAACCACACCTTGCGGACCATCCGCTCCGGATTCTACGGCCTCGACGGCGTGGACGTGGTACCGGCCACCGGGAATTATGCGTGTGCACTGTACTACTCGTTCGGCAACTTGACGATTGTCTCACCGCAGGGCGCGATCGTATCCACGATCAATGCGTCGTGGAACTCCGGAGTGAAAGTCGACGACGCCACAGGCCACTACTTCTGCGTCACGGGCACGGGCTCGACATCCGTCAACACCGTCACCGAATACGACATGAAGGGCTCGGCCATCAACACCTTCGGCCCCTACACGGGCTACGACATCAAGTTCGTCGACATCTACGGCTCCAGGCAGGTGACCGGCTCCGGCCAGGCGATCCCCGGCGCAACCTACAGCGTCGACTTCTCCTTCCCGGGAGCCGGCTCGATCACCTACGTAGCCGCCCTATCCTTCTCCCAGCGCCCGGGATTCCCGATCGGCGGCAGCACGCTCAACCTCGCCCCGGACGCCCTCTTCTGGGCCTCGGTGCAGGGATTGTTCGTATCGAAGTTCCAGGGCGTTCTGGACAGTGCGGGGCGGGCCTCGGGCTCCATACACATCCCGAGCTTCATGCCCAAGGGCGTGACCCTCTACTGCTCGGCCATCGCCACCAACGGCCTGATCTTCCTGACCGGAAACACCCTGGGCATCACGATTCGCTGAACCTGAATCAGACACAAGAAAAAGGGCTCCTGGAATCGGGCGGATTCCAGGAGCCTTTTTCAGTTCGTGATCTCCGCCTGCCAGGGGCCGGAGATGGCATGGATGCCCAGGGGAGCGCCGGCATCCAGAGTCACGAAGGCGACGGAGAATTTGATCCCCACCAGAGCCGAGGCGCTCGGGACGGATACCTTGCCGGCGGCCGAGCCGCTGGAGTCGAGCTGGCCCGTGAAGCTGATGAAGATGGCCGGATTCACCAGGGACAGGAAAAAGAGCGGGTCGGTGGCCAGCGGGAAGTAGCGGTTGCCCAGGATTATGCCCGCCACCCTCTCCGTCAAGGCGGCTGCCGCCTGGTAGAACTTGCTCGGGCTGCTTCCGGCCGCCCAGTTGATGCCCAGGGTGGTTCCGTAAGAGACCTTTGCCTTGGCATTTACCCTGGGATAGCCGGCATCGATCCAGTGGATGCTGGTGCTGAGGCGGGCCACGGGGCACTGCCAGCGATCCCACCAGGCCGAGCAGTAGACCGACCGGGCCAACCAGGATCGAACGATCTTGCCGGTCCCGGCGTCGAAGACGAATGCATTGTAGGGGGAATCCCTGGACACGGTGTAGACGATGTCGTTCACGGCGCTGTAGGCCGTGCCGACGGATCGGGTGCATCCTGCGGCTCTCAGGTCGATGTTCATCTTGATGGCAAAGGTCGTGGCGTCGAAGAGCTTCAAGGTGTTCGTGTTCCAGGAGGATATCCAGTAACCGTCCCGGCGGGTGTCGTAGGCGGCACCCACGTTTCCTTCACCGGGAGTCGCGAAGTAGGTCGTGACCTTCCCCGTCATGTCCGCGCGATAGATGCCCCGGGTTTGGGTTCCCGTATCGCTCATGACGAACTGGCCTCGCTTGACGTCGTAGGCCAGGCCGTAGGGATAGCCTCCGGAGACGATTCCCGACAACGTGATGGTGTTCACGATGGCGCCGGTATTGATGTCGTACTCGAAGATGCTGGGATTAATGAGGCTGAAGAGCCGGTCTCCGATCATGGTCAGACCATTCACGGTGGGTGTGGGGATCGTCTTCAACACCGTCCCGGGTGGATCGTCGATCCCCGGGACCGGGTAGAGCGGGTCGCCGGCTGCATTGTAGATCTGGGCCGGGCTTTGCATGGCGGCAAGGGCCACGAAGGCACACAGGCATACCATGAACTTCGTTCTCGACATGGAATCAGCACTCCTTTCAACGGATGTCCCTTGCTCGAAATACATGGCCCTCAAGTGTACCAGATCTACATGAGATTGGAAGTCGATGGTGCTCGGTTTGACGGTCTGGTATCCTGGACTGACCGGCCATCGATCCGATCCAACCCGGGAATGAGGCATCGAGTCTTCGGGAGGAGTCACAGGTACCATGGCAAGAGAAAAAGGGGACTGTGGCCTGTCCGGCCAAAAGGTTGTTCTCGTCAGTATGCTGATCGGGCTTTCCTGGGTCCTTCCCCCCGATGATCTGGAAGAGAAGCTGGCGAGAGCGCGGAAATCCAAGGGTTGGGCGGAAAAAGCCTGGGCGGAACTGCCGAAATTCGGCGATCGGGCCGTGCCCGGACTCGCTGCGATCATGAAGGACAAGTCTCTGGCGGCCCCGCGGTACATTGCAGCAATATGTCTGGGGAAAATCGGGACGGAAAAAGCGGCTGCGGTGCTCATCGAGGGCCTCGCTTCGGACTCGCTCAACGTCCGTCGTTTTGCCGCCCGGGAACTGGGAAAGCTGGGGGTCGAGAAGGCGAGACCGAAGATCAAGAAGCTGGCGGAAACCGACCCGTTTAAGTGGAAGGATCCCCGAACAGGGGAGACGCGTTATCTTGTCAGGATCATGGCAAAAGATGCCCTGGCGGAACTGGACAGGGCGGCGCGATCCAGGGAACTGGCGGCAAACCTGGCCCTGTTGGGATCGGAAGTGCGGTGGGAAAGGGACATACAGACCGCCCTCGATCGGGCACGCAGAGAGAAGAAGCTCATCCTCGCGGCCGTGAAAATGGAGAAATACGGGGGCAAAAAGGGAGAGGCCCCCAGGGCGCAGGGCATGGTCTTCCACTTCATGCTGGCGAGCCTGTTCACCGGAACCGAAATCGTGGACCTGGTGAACCGCCGCTTCGTCCCCCTGCAGGTCGGCTACAATCTCGTTCACCGTACGATTGCAATTCAAAAAACCAACAGCAATCGCCCAATGACCGGGGATCCCCTGGAGAAACTGGGAACGAACACCAGGCTAGTGAAGCCGCAAGCTCTTCTTGTTGTGTCCCCCGAGGGAAAGCTCATCGCCATGCTGAACGGCATGGCGGCGTATGACCCGGGAATAGTCCACAGGTTCCTTCGGGCCAGGCTTGCTCAGAGCGATCTTTCGAAGCCCCGTGGGAAGACATTGCAGGACCATTTCCGGGACGGCGAACTCAAGAAGGCGAAGGAGGCCATCGGATCGCTCGCAGATCGTGACGAGGCGAACTACCGCACGGCCCAGCTGGAGGCGCTGCGCGGAAACCACGAAAAGGCCGTCGATGCCCTGAAGCCCATGGCCCGGAGTTCTCGATGGTACGGACCGGGACTGGCCCTGAAGGGCATCTCGTTGATGCGGACGGGTAAATTTTCAAGCAGCATCCGGGCGCTCCGGGCGTCCATTGCCAAGAGAAAGCACGCCAGGGTTCCGGAAGCCACCTACTGGCTGGGGTGCGTTCTCGAGAGGTCGGGCCAGAGGGAACAAGCTGTCGCGTTCTGGCGCAAGCTGGTATCCGACTTCCCGCAGTCCCCGTTCGCCTGGAAGGCCCGCCTGCGACTCAGGAACGAGGCGCCCTATTTCGACGAGTACGAGAGTATCCTGTCGTTCGCGGTGCCCGGGAAGCTGAACGGAACCGAATACGCGGTGGAGAGGAAGAAGCTGCGTTCGTTCATCGGATACCCCATCGACTTCCTTCTGAGGCAGCAGCAGCCGAGTGGTTTCTGGCGGAATACACAGGAGCACGCCGACAAGTTCGGTGGCTTCGGCTACAAGACCGCCATCACCTCCTTGTCGCTCATGGCGCTCATGCAGTGGGAAGAGATGCTGGAGGGGCCAAGGAGGAAAGCGGTCAAGGGCGCGCTGGAGCGGGGTACGAAGGCGATCCTGGAATCCATGGACGAGATCCGTGCGACGTCCAAGACCTTTGATTTCACCTACGTGCTGTGGTTCCTGCTCCGCCGGTATGAGACGACACAGGACAGAAAGCTCCGCGCCCACGTGCAGAAGGCGGTGGACGGTCTTGCCGGAGCGCAATACGAGGACGGCGGCTGGGGGTACTGCAACCGGACCACGAGTTTCAATACGGGGCCGGCCCTGTTCCTCCTGGCCAGGGCGAAGAAGCAGGGCTTTCGGGTGGATGACGCGGTGGTGGAGAGAGGGATCCGCGTCTTGCAGAAGATGCGCGTCCCGGACGGGGTCTTTCACTATACCCTCAAGAAAGGCTTCCACTGGATGTCGAAGCCCTCCATGACCACGGGCCGGGCGCCGATCTGTGCAGCGGCCCTCTTACTCCACGGAAAGGCCCGCCAGGGCGATGTGGCCCGGACCATCGATGGATTCCTGAAGTACGAGGGCGAGCTGCGCAAGCCGGTGAAAGTCTATTACGACAGCTGCAGTCCGGACGGACATGCCGGATACCACTACTTCTTTGCCTATCACAACGCGGTCACTGCGGTCAGGGCGCTCGGGGATGAAGGCCGGGGCTACCTGGACAGGTTCTACGGGGGAATCCTATCCTACGTGGAGCTGGACAACACCTGGGTGGACAACCACTCGTACGGGAAGGTCTACGGCACTTCCATGGCCGTGCTGATCCTGGGTGAACTCGAGAGCAGCAAGTGATCTTCGCGGAACGCTTGTCAGCGGATTTCAAAGGCCCAGGTGTTGCCGGTGCGCAGTCCGACCGGCGCGCTGGCGTCGATCGCGACCGCGGAGGCGAAGATCCGGAGCCCGGCGGGCAGTCCATTGGGAACGGCGATGGTGGCTGTGGCCTGGCCGGTTGCGGAAAGCGTGCCACGAAGGCCCTGGGTGAGGCCGGGGATATCGCCGAGGGCTGCCGTGAGCCAGAAGAGCGGATCGGGCGCCAGGGCGATCCGCCTGCCGTCGGGGAGCCCGATGCCGGGCTGGATGCCGCCGAGGGAAAGGGCCGCGGCATACGGGAGCCTCGACGCGCCGGGGAAGCCGATCCGGAGCTGGTAGGTGGTGCCGCGCGCGGCCGAACCCACGCCGCTGACCGGCCGCGAACCGTAGACCTCGAGCGAGAAGAAGTCGGCGCGCACCGGAAGGTTGGTGGTCCGCACCACGGCGCCCGTGCGCGTTCGCTCGGTCACCGTCGAGTTGCCGTCGAGCACGTGGATGTTGCCGGTGTCGGGAGAAAGGCGGAGAGACCAGTTCTGCCCCGAGGTGCCGAACGAGGTCAAGACCTGGAACTGCCGGTCGACGATCATGATCGTCTGGAGGGTCTCGGTGCTGAAGACGAAGGTGTCGGTCGCCTCGTCGTGGTCCATACCGGTGATGTACCGGAAACCGGCCGACATCATTGTCGTGACCACACGGGTCCGGGGATCCAGGTAGGCCAGTTTACCGCCGAACCCGGCCATCCAGTAGTAGCCTGTCATCGGATCGATGGTCATGCCGAATCCACCGAACGGCCGCGGGATGTTGGCGAGGGTGGCGACCTTGCCCCCCGCGGACTGCTGGAGAACGTCGATCGATCCGAGGAGGAGATAGCTCCCGTCGGCGTCCACCTCGATGGCCCGCGGCAAGACCATTGACGCCGCGGCCGCCAGGGTGGTCACCTGACCGGCAGGGGTGATCCGGACCAGTGCGCCCGCGGACAAGGATTGCTGGTTGAAGGTGGCGACCAGGTCGCGGTTGCCCACATCCATGCGGGGCTCCACCACGTAATGGTTGGCCGGCGCCGTCACCAAGGTGGCCGCCGTTCCGGTCCGGTCCACGGACAGCAGGGTGCGGCCGGCGGGATTGGTGGCGTGCACAATAATATAGTCACCATTCGACGGCTGGGCCGGGGCCGCCAGGGCGGCGAAGACGATCACGACGAGGACGGCGGCAGGGGTGCGAATCACGGGTATCCCTCTCTTCCGGTATGACAATCGAGTCCCGATCTCGGGACATTGTAGCACAGAACGTTAAAAGTTGTGATTTTCTAATAATTTCTGCAGGGGCGGGCAAGGTTCAATTGCACCAGGCCTGCCCGTATAACGGCGTTCCCTTCATAGAAGGGAAAAAA
>CAZAKZ010000224.1:0-7032 GCA_964485695.1 uncultured Planctomycetota bacterium
ATTCAGTTGGCCCTTTCAGGGAAAATTTATACTGAGAGGGGTGAGTAGTTACCCCGAAGGAAGGTAGGGGTGAAGCCCCGAGATCCATCGGAGAAGGGTCTGAATCGTCCATGGCGAAGCGGCCTTGTGAAAGCCAGGCTTCCACAGAGGAAGCCAGACCAGCCGAACCGCCGTGGTACGGACCCGTATGCCCGGTGGTGTGGGAGGGGGGAACCGTGAGGTTTCCCCCTATCCCGATTGGTTCGATTTACTGCGTCTGTCCCCGCACCGACAGGGCGACCTTGTAGAAACCGGTGATGAGCAGGAGGCCGACGGCGTAGATGCCCAGGGAGATGAGGAGCTCCGGCGCGGTGGGGGTGTATTCGATCACCTTGCCCAGCGGCGTGGGCACGAATCCCGCCACCACCATGCCCAGCCCCTTGTCGATCCAGGTGGAGAGAAACACCGTGACACAGGCGAAGGCCAGCACGGCCTCGTTCCTTCGACTGGCGGGGAAGAGGAGCAGAAGGAGGGCCACTACCGCCAGGATCGAGGACAACGTCATCCAGGAGTGGCTGTAGAGCCAGGTCAGGTGAGCGGTGTGATGGGGAATGTCGCTATAGAAGGCCGTGAAGACCTCCATCAGGATGAAGAAGACGTTGATGATCATGGCGTAGGTGACGATGATCGCCAGCTTCTGGATGGGCTCCCGGCCGGCGTCGAACCGGGTCAGCTTCCGGACGATCATGCACAGCAGGATCAGCAGGGCGGGGCCGGCCGAGAAGGCGCTCGCCAGGAACCGGGGCGCCAGGATCGCGGTGAGCCAGAAGGACCGGGCCCCGAGACCGCAATAGAGGAACGCCGTCACGGTGTGGATGCTCACGGCCCAGGGGATGGAGAACAGGATGACGGGCTTGATCCACTTCGGCGGAGCGATGCCCTTCTTTTCGGCGTTGAGGGTCACGTGGCTGATGACGACGTTGAGAACGAGGTAGCCGTTGAGGACGATCATGTCCCACAGCATGATGGACTGGGGTGAGGGGTGCAGTATGATGTTCAGGAGCCGGAAGGGCTGCCCCATGTCCACGAAGATGAACAGGATGCACATCACCACGGAGGAAACGGCGATGAACTCCCCGAGAATGGTGATCTTCCCGAACGACTTGTAGTTGTGGAGGTAATAGGGGAGGACCACCATGACCGCCGAGGCGGCCACGCCGACCAGGAAGGTGAACTGGGCGATGTAGAATCCCCAGCTCACGTCCCGGCTCAGGCCGGTGATTCCCAGTCCCTCGTTGAGCTGCTTGAGGTAACACACCACGCCTACCCCGATGACCACCAGCAGCAGGGCGATCCATCCCCAGTATCGCCGGTCTCCGATGAATGCTTTTTCGATCATGGGTTCTGATTCCTACTCGCCATCAAATGATGGAGTCGCTACACGATATAATAGACCTGCGGTTGCGTTCCGAGTCCGGGTCGCCTCCGTATGGTGAAGTTCTTCGCGAGGACTTCGCGGACCTCGGATTCCGTGTCCTCCAGGTCGCCGAAGACCATGGCCTTTTCCTTGCAGGCCTCGACGCAGGCCGGCTTGAGCCCCTTGGCGAGGCGCGACTCGCAGAAGGTGCACTTCTCCACGACGCCCAGCTTCCTCGTGGGAAACCGGGGGTCGATTTTCTTGATGTGCGGCCGGGGATCCCTCCAGTTGAAGCTCCGGGAGCCGTACGGGCAGGCCACCATGCAGTAGCGGCAGCCGATGCACCGGTGCCAGTCCATCATCACCAGGCCGTCCGACTTCCGCTTCCAGGTGGCCTGGGTGGGGCAGACCTGGACGCAGGAGGGGTTGTCGCAGTGGTTGCAGAGCACGGGCACGGGGCTGTGCTTCAGGTGGTCGTTCAGTCGGGCGTGTGTCTCGTCGTGGAACACGTGCTCGAAGGACTCCTTCCAGATCCACTTGACCTCGTCCTTGGGATTGTCGAAGTCCGGCACGTTGTGGGTCACGTTGCATGCCTCGCGGCAATCCGTGCATCCCTCCCGGGACCGGCACTTCTTCAGGTCGATGACCATGGCCCACCGTTTGCCGCCCGCGGCTGTCCCGCCGGACCGACCTTCATCTGAAACCGCCGCCTTGATGATTCCGGCACCGCCGGTACCACCGGCGACGCCGAGGGCGGCGCCCAGGGCGCATTTCTTCAGGAAATTTCTACGATCGACGTCTGTCATGGCTCAATCTCCCTCGGGCACGACGTGGCAGTCCCAGCAGTAGGGATGAACGCCCAGGTAATCGTGGCACCGGTCACAGAAGTTCTTCTTGCTTGTATGACAGTTCAGGCAGGTGATGGTGAGACTCATTTCGTACTTTTTCCCGTCCGGGGCGACGTGAGTCCGCTCCCCTTCCCGGACGACGGCGTCCCTCCACTCGTTGAGGAGCTCCATGTGGGAGTTCCGCATGTATTCCGTGGCCGCCACACAGTTCGGGTGAACCTTCTTGTCCGGCAGTTCCAGCTCCGGCCGGGTCGTTGAGGTGCCGAACGCGGCGTTATACCAGAATGGAAGGCTTGCCAGAACGAGGAACACGATCAGGCCGAAGAAGATCGGGCCTCCGTTAAACAGCTTCATCTGCATCTCCCTTCCCCGGCAAGGGTTCACTGCGCAGGTCCAGTACTCTCTCCTTCTCGCCCTTCATGATCATGGCGTTGGCCACGAGCTCGTGAACGCCGGTGATGCCGACGCCGGGCGACCAGTAATTCGCCAGGGGCACCAGGGTCGCCCGGTCGATGGCGCAGATACAGGCCATCATGTTGACCCCGTTCTTGTCCCGGACGTGGCGAAGCGCACTGCCGCGAGGCAGGCCGCCGCGAAGCCTCATCTCCATGTTTTCGTCGTTCCCCAGACCCGCTCCACCGGCGCAGCAGAAGGTCTGCTCCCGGATGGTGTTGTCGGGCATTTCATGGAACTGGTCACAAACGTTCTTGATGACGTAGCGTGGTTCCTCGAAGAAGCCCATGCCCCGGGCCGGGTTGCAGGAGTCATGGAACGTGACATTGAGGTGCGCGTTCCGGCTCTTGTCGAAGTTCAGCTTGTTGTGTCGGATGAGGTCGGCCGTGAACTCGACGATGTGGACCATCCGGGTCGCCCTGGTATTTTCGAACCGGGTTCCGGTGATGGGGGAGACCGGCACTTCCAGGTGGTCCGGAGGCCCGTTCATGGTATCCATGTACTGGTGCAGAACCCGCCACATGTGACCGCACTCGCCGCCGATGATGTACTTCACGCCCAGGCGCTTGGCCTCGGCATAGATCTTGGCGTTGAGGCGCTTCATCATCTCGTGGGACGTGAACAGCCCGAAGTTGCCCCCCTCGGAGGCGTAGGTGCTCCAGGTGTAGTCGAGGCCGATCTCGTGGAAGAGCATCATGTAGCCCATGGCCGTGAAGACGCCGGGTTCGGCCAGCAGGTCGCCGGAGGGGGTGACGAAGAGCACCTCGGCACCCTTCTTGTTCAGGGGGACGTCGATCTGGATTCCGGTGATCTCCTCGATGTCCTCCGCGAAGAACTCCAGGGTGTCCTTGATGGCATGGGGCTGGAAGCCCAGGTGGTTTCCGGTCTTGAAGCACTTGCCGACGGGCTCGACCACCCAGTTGATGTTCAGGCCGATGAGGTTGAGCAGCTCCCGGCCGATGATGGTGATCTCGGCCTGATCGATGCCGTAGGGGCAGAACACCGAGCAGCGGCGGCATTCGGTGCACTGGAAGAAATAGTAGAACCACTCCTTCAGCACATCGACGGTCAGCTCCCGGCCGCCGGCGAACTTCCCGAGGATCTTGCCGGCTTTCGTGAACTCCTTCCGGTAGACGGACCGGAGAAGTTCCGCCCTGAGCACCGGCATGTTCTTCGGATCGCCGGAACCGATGTAGAAGTGGCACTTGTCCGCGCAGGCGCCGCAGCGCACGCAGATGTCCATGAACACCCGCAGGGACCGGTACTTGTCCAGCCGCTCCCTGAGGCCCTCGAGGATGATCTCTTTCCAGTTCTCGGGCAGCTTCCAGTCCTCGTCCAGCGGGGACCACTCCCTCGGATTGGCCAGGCCGACGACCTCCGCGTAGGTGGGTTTGCCGGTATAGCTCCAGGTGCCGGGCCGGAAATCCACGGGTGTGTCCATCCAGCCCGTGCCAGGGGGCGTGTAGTTGATCTTCGCCAGATCTTCGGGCTTTATATCGATCTCTGACATGGTCGCTCCTTGCCTCCCTAGTTCCTTATTCCTTGTCCACCGGAATACCGGCATCCTTCATCTTGTCCCTGAACTCGTCCTCGTACGCCTCGTACGAGTGGACCTTGACCGGGTAGTTCCAGGGATTGACGTGTCTCCGTTCCCGGGTGTTTCCGATCAGGTTCCGGGTGGGGCTGAGGAAAACACCTCCCATGTGCATCAGCTTGCTCATCGGGAAGTAGATCATCAGGGCGCAGACAAAGAACAGGTGCATGTAGAAGAGAACCCCGATCCCCCCGGTCATCTCCGCGGGAACGGGCGGGGAAAAGCTGAGCAGTCCGGCGCTGAGTTCCTTGACGCTCGTGATGTCCACCCGGCTGAAGTAGCGCATGCAGATGCCGGAGAGCGCGATGGCCAGGATGAGCAGCAGTGGGAAGTAGTCGGCGGGCAGGGAGATGTATCGCAGCTGGGGGATGGCTACCCTCCGGAAGAAGAGATACGTCACCCCGACCACCAGCGCCAGGTCGGTGATATAGATGAGGGGCAGTCCCACCTGGAAGAAGCTGTCCAGCCCTTCCAGGAGGTCCACGCAAGCCGGCACCGGCTCGACGAAGAACCTCAGATGTCGGACGACAACTACGAGAAAGGACCAGTGAAAGACGAGTCCGGCAAGCCACAGCAGCTTGTCCGAACTGTAGACGACCCTCTGGTCTTCCACCAGCTCGGCCTTGGTGTTCCTGAACAGGGACCGGAAGAAGAGCACCTCCGTGGCCATTCTCGCGATCACGCCCAGCTTCGTCGTGGGATTTTCGATCTCGTTTCTCTTGATCCAGGGGTGGCTCTTCTGCTGGCCGCAGGTGGTGGTGATGTTGAAGGGCACCGGAGTCTTCGCCCACTTCAACACCCGGTAGATGAATCCCACAATGAACACCACCACGGCGAGGTAGGGGAGGATGACGCCGAACAGGAAGTCCAGCTTCGCCACCCCCACGCCGACGAGGACCAGCGCCGCCAGAGCACAGAGTGCCAGGAGTGAAAGAAAGACTTTCATCGAGGATCCCCTCGTTTAATGACCTTCCAGATTCTTTCCAGAATTGACTGAGTTACGAACGTCATCTGATTGTCATTTGATTTCGGTTGATTCCGGTTCCGGCGCGGATTCCGGATCGATCCCGCCGGCGAGCTTGAGCTTCATGTAGGTCAATCGCTTCAGTTCATCGATCCGGAGCCGGGCGATCTCTTCCCGGCATCGGGTGTAGCCGTCAAAGGCCAGCAAGGCCGTCTCGTCGATGCGGGCCTCGAAATCCAGCAGCTGGGACGTGAATCCGTTCTGAACTCCACGCTGTCGGATCTCGTGGTCTGGTTTCTTGTGGAGTTCCTCGCGGATCGCGCGCTTGAGAAGAAAGAGAAAGTCGACGGATCGGGAGGGGGGAAAGTCCTGGACCGCCCGGATCCGGATGACCGGATCCAGCTCTGCCATGAGCGCCTCGGGTTCTGCATGTTCGAGGAGCGCTTCGAGAATCGACTTCAGACCCCTGGAAATGGTATGGCCGACCGGATTGGAGAACGGACCCTTCTGCTCCTTGAAAAGCCTGGCAGCTTCCCCGGGATACGACGCCAGCGTCAGCTCGATCCACCTGTCCAGGATTGCAGGCTTGTTTCTGGATAGAAGGTCCTCTATCCGCATGTCCATCTGTCTCCTCGATGTTCCAGCCACGCCTCCCGCTCCGAGGATTCCGGATGGAGGACCTGGAGCGGGTGGAGACCGGAGAAGGATCGGCGGCTCCACCCGGCCGGAGAAAAGCGATCGCTCTCTCAGGTGCCGGAGAATCGCCGCCGGAATCGACGAGGTTTCAGGGCCCGGATCAGACGCAACCCGTTGGCTTGGGCAGGCCGGCGATCTTGCAGGCCCCCTTGGCCGGCCCCGAAGGGAAGAGCTCGTAGATCTTTTTCAGGTCCATCTTCGTGGACTTGCAGAGCTTGCGGATCATGGGAGCAGTGCCGAACTTGAGGTAGTATTCACGGATGTATTTCACCACCACCCAGTGATCGTCCGACAAATCATCGACGCCCTCGGTCGGGGCGAAGTCTTTGGCCACACCTTCGTTCCAGATGTCCGGATTCTCGAGGAATCCGTCTTCGTCCACATCATAGTTGTTTCCGCCAAGTTCAACCGTCGCCATGCTGATGCTCTCCTCCATGAGGCCAAGAATAGATGAAAAGTGAGTCCATCGCAGGACTGGACCTAGTTCAGGGCGCGATGGTTTCTGTGCTTACCGTTCTCTGTCGGTGTTGGTGTCCGTCGGTTGTGGTCGTCCTGAAAACGTCGAAATCTATAGCATCATCTCGGGCTGTTTTCGAAGCCAATTTCATGCCCGGATCTATTCAACCGCTCTTCCCGAACCGGAGAGGAGGAGTGCGCAAAAACGTCACTGAATATCGCACTCCACCTCGATGGTTGGGTGACACGGAATCCCACGGGGGCTCCGCCACAAGCAGCTCGATCAGAACAAGGAACTCAATGGCCGCTCGGGGTGTCTTTCTCGGGCGGGAGTTCCACGTAGCTTCCGCCGAAGTAGGTGTAGACGCACCGGCCGGAGTCGATGAGGGACCGGATGGCCGACTTGCAGATCTTCTTGGAGCAGCGTTCTTCCCCGAAATGGCCCATCATGGCCTTGGTCAGGTCCATGGCCTTGAGCTTCTTCATGCCCTGGGCGTCCTTGACCATGCCGTACATGAGGTCTGCCACTTCCTCGATGCTCACGTCCTCTGCCATTGGTACCGCTCCTTATCAGTATTTCACTTGCGCCGAACGCTTGAAAGTCAGGCCCGCGTGCTTGAAGTCG
>CAZAKZ010000225.1:0-7022 GCA_964485695.1 uncultured Planctomycetota bacterium
GCAACGGGAATTCTAATTGTCGCCGCCGGGAATAATAGTTGACGCTGGTCAACCGCTGTTTTCAACGCCCGTCAATAGACGGTGACCAGCGATCTCCGGCCGTAAGACCTGCCTTTACAGCACAAACAACAGCGGTGCGCTGATCTGGCTGAGGCCGAACGGAGCCGCTCCATCCAACGTCACGCCGACCGCCCAGACGCGCATGCCCGGTGGAACCGGCAAGGTGTTGGTGTTGAACATGACGACGGCCCGGCCCCGGGCGTCCAGGGTGCCGATGTTCCCCGTCAAGAACGGCGGTAGCGCGGAGCCGGCTGTCAGAGTGACAAGGGGGTCGATGTTCAGGGAGATCACTCGGCCGTCCGGCAGGGTGATGCCGGGATAGAAACCCGACATGCCCAGCGCCACGATGTATGTCTTGCCGCCGTCGCCTGGAAAACTCACCCGGATGATGCGGTCGTTGCCGATGGTCTGCAGCTGGGATGCGAGGTTCCGGCTCTGGTCGAAGGCGATGGCCGTCACCGGCGCCGGCAAGGTCACTACGGTGCCCAGGATGGTTCCGCTGCGGTCTAGGCGCAGCACACTCGACAGGGTGGTGGGGTTGTTGAGCGTCGGACTGGAGATGTAGATCATGGCCCCGTTGCTGCCGGGTGCCCGGTCGGTGACGATGCCGCGGTCGCCGAGGATCCCGGGGCCGACACTGTTGAGGACGGAGACCTTGTTCGTCCGCGGGTCGTAGCGGGCCAGGTTGCTGGCCGCGAGGTAGATGTCAGGCGTCTGTGCATCCTGGGTCATCTCGTAGACGTAGATGTCTCGAATGCATGATCGTGGCCTGGACGTTGCTCCAGTCGAACGTGTAGCGCAGGAGTTCGTTTTTCTTGTTGTAGAGAATCCAGTCGCCGGAGTCCTTGTCGCGGGTGGGAACCGGCACCGCCGGCATGCCGGTCAGGATGGAATTGACCGCCGAGCCGTCGCGCTTCACCCGCAAAAGATCCTTGCCCAGAGTGCCGACGAGATAGTCGCCATTCTGGTCCATCATCACGTAGAACGGACTGGTAACCGCGTGCACCGTTTTAGCCAGGCCGGTCGTCAGGTCGATGCGCGTCAGCTGCCCGCCGGCGGCGGAAATCGCCGCCACGACGCTTTGGTTGTCGGCGTCCATCGTCATCGACCACAGGATGCGGCCGTAGGTGCCGATGATGATCATCGGGCCCACCGGTGGTACCCGGTAGATGACCCCGTTCCAGTCCGAAGCGATGAGATCCGTCCCGAGCGGCTGGGAAACCGCTGAAGCAGCCAAGACGAGGAACAGCGGCACGACGAGCAGCAAGCGTGGTGTGGTCATGGTTTGACTCCCTTCTGGTGGACGGCCGACAGGATTCTCATTGCCCCCTTTCTACCACGGACCGAGAGTGTCGGGAAGAGGCAAGCGCTGAACGCTGTTCTGGCCCAGCGAGTCTATGACCTCGGGCGCCTGTGCTCAATCGACTGACGACACGCCTGTTATGATATTCTCCGCGGGAGGGCTGGAACCTTTCCCGGAGAAATTCATGGTCCGCCGCAAGTTGTATCTCCTGCACGGAGGCTGGGCAATCCCGCCGCCAGGCGGGTCACCCCCCGGGGGGTGGCCCGCCTGGCGGCGGGATTGCCCAGCCAGGACAAAGCCCCTGGCTGGGTCCCAGAACATCCTGGTTCTCTGACTCTAGTTGAGGCGGCAACTATGCTGGCACAGGGGGTAAGTGACATTGATCGTCGGCCAATCAACTTCCTCGCTCAGGAGGGATTCGGCTGCAATCGACCCGGGGAGTTGCATGCGGACTTGTTTTCTTTCGGGCCACCACTCCTCCCGCACCAGGCGGACTTGCTGGATCACACTGAACGGTCGTTCCGAGGGGACCAGGATCCAAAGGTCCTTGAAATCGTCAAACTGCCTTTCCTCTGACAAGGTGACCTTGACTCGAACACATGCATCCATGACCGCCACGAGGCGTTTGACCGGCACGGTCGGGGCCACCTCAATCTCGACGGGTCGGCGGAGTTTCGTCCTCTTAAGAAAGAGAACTCTCTGATGGACTTCGTCCACTTGACCGGGCCGGACGACGAGGGATTCTCCGTCAATGCGGCACTCGGTTCCGGAACGGCCTTGAAAGAGTTCGACCAGGATCGGTTTCACGCCTGCAGGAACTTCAAGAATGCGGTCCGGACTCCTGGCATCCGACTTCGAATCCACTCCGATAGTAGTAATGCGGGTATCAACTGCTGGTTTTTCCAGTTTTCCGAAGTCTCCGAAAATGAGGAAATGAATGCCCTCCACCACGAGAACGGTTGCCGCCACGACCATCACGATCTTCAGTCGAGCGCGAATCCTTGAACGGTCAACTTTGTACGCATCCTTCGGTATGTACTTCTGCCGGAGCGACCACAAGACAGGTTCATAGAGGAAGAGACGGACGATCAAGGCGAAGGCCGGGGGCATGATCAACGCAGCCATGGCTCAGCGGATATCCTCTCTATCAACGGCTCCGTGGCTTTCACTTGCAGCGTAGTAAAAAGAGATGAATGACCCGAAGGCTCCGACAGCTCCGGCCGTGATGGTCATCCAGGCCAAGAATTCGAGTACGTGGAGGGTCGTGATTCCTTTCCCTGGCCGGCCAGAGAACACGGACGATAATGCGCTTGCCAAACGCCCTGGATGTACGACGATCAGGGCGAAAAGCCAAGGTCCAAGGAGGACGAAGACCATCATGCGGATCTGGAGTCCGGCGGTAGTACCCGGCACGATCCGAAGTGCGACAGCAGTCAATCCGACCGCGAGGACAGTTGTGATAGCGATACGTGTCAAGGCCATGGATGAACGCATCAGTAATACTCCCTGGTCATGAACCAGAGCAAGTACCAGGGGATGGTGAACAGGCAGAGAAGTATGAAGTCTTGCAAGCGGGAGAACGCGGGTAATTCGCGAGTACCTGAGCGGATCCTGGCCCCCTCGGACAGTCCACCGAAGATGATTCGGCCCAGAATGATCCCCGTGAGTGGAGCGTACGTCGCCCACGGCATGGCTGACCAGATCAGCTCGAAATACACGTTGGGATCCATTGCGTTCTTGAGGATGAATACTCGATACGCCATGATCTCCAGGAATCCGCACGCTGCGAAATCCACAAGGATACCTCCCCAGGTCATGACCCGGGCGCAGATAGCCAGGAAACGTGAAGCGTCAGGTAAGTACTGTGACTGGACTGATCCGCAGGCATAACGGAATCCGGCCTGAGTGCCCCTTGCTCCAGCGCGAATCGCCCCGACAATGATCCCGGCAGGTATAAGAAGCAGTGCAGGAGATATCATCCAGTGCAGAAAATAGAAGATCGCGGGAGATGCAATCGTGACAGGACCGCTTCCCTCTCTGGCCATCCGTTCGGGATCCAGTCCTCCGGTGGCCCCCGCCCAGATGTGATAGACGTACACGGCAATCACGCCGGTGATGAAGAGCAAGGGGGTGCGGAATGGATTCGGGGTGTTCCGCGCTTTCGACTCATCGTTCATGGCGGCATTATACGCATCCAGCACCATGCATTGCGTGGAATATGTCTGGTTGCATGAGCACCCTCAAATCCCCATGGTGCAGTTCTTTCTGACCGCTTCTGGCCTCTCCTGTCCATTCTTGGCTTGGAGCCTTCCTGCATAATATGTAAATATGGTGGCTGTCTACGACGCCCGTTCGGCCCGGCGGAGTCCTTTCCGAAGATGCCTACCAGTTCCTGTTGAGAAGCGCTGTATCTCTTGAACCGGCGGATGATTGGATTCGGACCGCCAGATCCAGGAAGTCGCTGGACTACTACAGGTGGAGATGACCCACTGATCCCCGTCTCCTGACCGACTCCCTCAGGGCCGGTCAGGATGGGAAAGACCACTACAACCGGGCGTGGAGGGCCTCGAACTGGTCCATGAGTTCGCCGAAACGCTTCAACGTGTCCTCGATGGGAGCCGGCGTGGTCATGTCCACCCCGGCCAGCTTCAGCACCTCCAGGGGGTACTTGCTGCTGCCGGCAGACAGGAAACGGATGAATGCCTGCACCGCTCCCGGTTCGTTGCGGATGATACGGCGACCGATGTTGTTCGAGGCGCAGTAGCTGGTGGCATAGGTGTAGACGTAGAAGTTGCGGTAGAAGTGCGGGATCCGCATGCCCTCGGCCCGAGCACAGTCGTCGATGGTGATGTGGGGACCATAATACTTCTGGAGCAGTCCCCCGTAGACCTCGCACAGGACATCCCCGGTGAGTGGCTTCCCGGCCTCGACCATCTCATGGATGGTCTTCTCGAAATCCGCGAACAGGGTCTGGCGAAGAACCGTGGTCCGGATGTTCTCCATCTCCTCCTGGATGATGAGCATCTTCTCGAGATCGGTGCGGGCGTGCTTCATCAGATGGTGCGAGAGCAGCACCTCGTTCACCGTGGACGCCACCTCGGCACAGAACGTCGCGTAGGAGCTGTAGACATGGGGCTGGCACTTGAAGGTGTACCAGGAATGCAGGGAGTGCCCAACCTCGTGAGCCAGGGTGGAGCGGTCATTCCGGGTGCCGCCGTAGTTGAGCAGGATGTAGGGATGGGGCGCCAGGTAGGATCCCCAGCTGTAGGCGCCGCTGCGCTTGTTCGGCGTCTCATAGACGTCGATCCAGCGGGTATCGAACGCCTTTTGCAGGGTGGCGCAGTAGTCCTTTCCCAGCGGCTTCAAAGCGGCGAGGACCGTCCTGGTGGCCGCCTCGTACGGCACCTTCTCCTCCGGCCCCTCCACCATGGCCACCCGGAGGTCGTACCGGTGCACCGCGTCCAGCTGCATGACTTTCTTGCGAAGCTCCGTGTACCGGTGCAGTTTCGGGAGGTGTGCGTGGACCGTCTTGATCAGGTTCTCGACCACGGTGGTCGGAATGCCCGGTCCATTCAGTGCCGATTCCAGCGCCGATTTGAACCGCCGCGCCCGGGCGTAAAAGATGTGCTGCTTCACCTGGGCACTCAGCATCGCCGAGATGGTGTTCCTCTTTTTCATGTAGGTCTTGTGCAGGCCCAGGAAGGCGTCTCTTCTGAGGCGACGATCCTTGGAGTAGATGAACTTGTAATACTTGGCCGAGCTGAGCTGGACCTCCTTGCCGTCGGAATCCCGGATGACCGGAAAATCGAGATCGGTGTTCTGGAAGCGTCCGAAGATGGTGCCGGGCGCCGAGGTCACCTCCCCTGCCATGGCCAGCAGTTCCTCTTCCCGGGGCGAGAGGACATGGTCCTGCACCCGGAAGATGTCGTCGAGAGCATGGCGGTAGACCGCTAGCTTCTTCTCCTCCTCCAGCCACTTCTGCACCTTGTCCTTCGCCAGGGCCAGGACCTCCGGGATGAACCAGCTCGTGGCCTCGTTCGCCTTGGTGCCTAGCGACCTCGCCCGGTCGAAACGGCCGGCAGCTTTCGCGTTCTTCATGTCGAGATGATACGTGAGGCCGGCCCAGTAGATGACGCGGCCGAGCTCGGCACTCAGGCGGTCCCGGAGATCGAGGGCGTGGAACAGCGCCGCCGGGGATTTTCCGGGTGTCCCCTGCAAGGCCCTGAAGGCCTCGAGACTCTTTCCCACCTGGGTGTAGGCCGCCTCCCAGGCCGCCTCATCGGCAAAGACGACGCCGAGGTCCCAGCGGTATTTCTCGTCGATGTCCTGGCGCCGGACGGGAGCGGCCTCCTGGCCCTTCACCGTCCCTTCCGGTTTTGCGTCCTCCGGCATCTTGGAGTCCACCTGCTGACAGCCGGGCATGAGGGTCAGAAGGATTCCCGTGATGAGGATCAGAGCGGTATTCAGTTTCATCGAACGCCTGCCTTTCCGAAGAAGAGATCGGGTTGGATTCTGTCCCGTCCAGGACAACGTTTAACACAACTTGGAGGACAGACCACCCGAGGGTTCGGGACCAGGTCACTCAGAGTGGTGTTACTCATCGACCCGGGCTGCCAGCGGCCGGAACATGAGTCCGTAGAACAGCGGCGGGTCTCCTGGGTGCACGTCCTGGTGTCCGCTCCTGGCACCTTCTGGCATCGAACCTTCATTATATGGTAGCTGCTGCTGACGCCTGTTCGGCCCACCGGGGTACTCGTGGAAAATGCCTGCCAAGCCCTGTTGAAAAGCGCTGTAACTCTTGATCCGGCGGTTGATTGGATTCGAACTGCCAAACCCAGGAAGTCGCTGGACCAGAACAGCCCGCGCATCGCAAGGTGTTCTCGCGGAATCGACGCTGGAGAAACTCGGAGGCCGAGTACACCCGCCCTCAGTGCGAGGTGCGGGACTTCGGTGCGGGTAGACGCTCGTAGAGCCAGACGAAAGCCTGGCGCTGTGGGCCGGGGACCAGCGCGTTGAGCTTCTGCGTGAGGGCCCTGATTTTCGTGCCGAACGCCGAGGTCTCGTTGCGGTACTTGAGGTAGATCTCCGACGTCTTCGCGCGCGCCTCGTTACTCGAGCGTTCCATCCCCGCAGTGGCCTGGGCAGCCTCTGCGCGGATCTTGCCCAGTAGTTTTGACTGTCCGGCCCGTACGTCCTTCAGTTTCACGCGCAGGCGCGCGACGTCGGCTTGTTCTTCTCTGGAAAGCTCACGTCCTTTCGGCTTCCACATCGAGTAGCCACCGACCACCAGGTCCAGGTCGCCGTCGCCGTCGTAGTCCACCGCATTGGCGTAGAGTCCCGCGTCGGGCCGCGTCGGCTCAGCCCCACCCTTCGGACTCGGCGGAATCAGGGGTTCGAGCTCACCGAACGCCGGGCGATCCTTCGTCCCGTTGTTCCGGGACAGGTAGACCCCGCCGCCGTTGCCTTCGTGTCCCCAGCAATCGCCGAAGCTTCCGGCGATCAGGTCGAGGTCTCCGTCGCCGTCCCAGTCGACGAGTCGCGGCGCGGTCATCTTGGCGGCGATCGCGAACGGCTTGCCACCCGCCATCACCGGGATGTTCTTGCCGGGTAACTACTCACCCCTCTCAGTATAAATTTTCCCTGAAAGGGCCAACTGAAT
>CAZAKZ010000226.1:0-6988 GCA_964485695.1 uncultured Planctomycetota bacterium
TTGGGACGGGCTGCATAGCCCCTGTTTGGTTGCGGCTTGTCCGCGTTAGGGTACAATACAAACCGTCCGATCCATCCAGGCCAGGTTCTGGAGGGTTCCATCATGAGGTCGATCGCTATCAGCAACTGGCTTGCCGGCCCGATCCTGGCGTCCGCCCTTCTCTCCTGTGCACTTTGCATTCCTGCCGCGGCCCAGGACACGATCCTCCGGAAAGTCGGCTCTGTCCTGCCCGGCCCGGGCGATCCGCCCATCCAGGTGGTCCGCGAGGCATGCACCGGAATCGAATACAGGATCGAGGGCCGGGAGGCTCTCCTCACGATCCCGGTGGAGGCCGTGGCCGACATCCAGTACGACCGCGTGCCCGATGCGTACCGGGCCGGCCTGCAGAGCCTCCGGGAAAAGCAGTTCGACCAGGCCATCGATGACTTCCGGGAAGCCATCAAGCGCGGCAAGGGATATCATTGGGTGGAGCAAAACGCCCTGTTCAGGATCGGCAGGTGTCATGCATTTATGGGCATGCACCAGTGGTCTGTGAGGGTATACAGGACTCTCCTCCGCAGGGTCCCTCGGACGAGGTTCTTCTTCGACGCGTGGCTGGGCATCATCCAGGGTTCGTACCACGATCGCAACTCCGGGGACGAAAACATGGTCCTGGCAGCCATCGAGGGATTCGAGCTCGCCCTGAAAAAAAACCAGCTGGAAGGAACCTGGAGTCTCCATGCGGCCTACTGGCGCCTTCGCCTGCGAGGGGACCGGGGAGAGGACATCACCCGGGAGGCCGGGGACCTCCTTGCCCGGACAAAAGGAACGTGCCCTCGCCTGGCGGACCGAATCCGGCTCCTGGTGGGAAACACGCTCTTCAACAAGGATCCGGACCGGGCCGAAACGAATTTCCGGGCGGTGCTCCGGTCCGCGGGCAAGAACAGTCACGGTGCGAAGGCGGGGGCGTGCGTCGGTCTGGGCCTCTGTCTCCTCAGATCAACCGGGAAGGACGATGCCACTTCTGTCAGAAAAGCCCTCCTCTTCTTTCTGCGCGCCGTGATTCTGGGCGATCGCTACCCGCACCGGGTTGAAATCGACGTCAAGAAACGGGCTCTCTTCCAGGCCGGTCGTTGCTTTGTTCGACTCTTGCAGGAGAACAGGAAGTATCGCCAATTCGCGAGGGACTTGATCAGAGAGTTCATACGTATTCGTTAGTCGCTGAGCCCGGGCCCCGCAATCCCCTCCCGCCGGACGCAGCCGGTGAGGACATTCAGCCAGCGCCTGAGTTGATTGAACACCAGGAACTCCTCGTGGACACGGCTCTCGGCGCTCCGGGCCCACCCGTGGCGGAGATTGGCGTCGGACAGCATCTCCTCCAGGACGTCTGCGAGGCCCTCGGGATCTTCGGCGTCCGCTGCCAGCCGACCGTCGAGGCCGTCCCGGATCTGCTGGCGAAGGCCGCACGCCTGGGTTCCCATGACGGGAACGCGCTTGAACATGGCTTCCGTGGCCGTCAGGCCGAATCCCTCCTGGAGCGAATTCTGGACCACGACGGTGGAGCAGCGCTGGAGAGCGTTGACCATGAGGGCGTTTTCCTTGCGAGAGGCCATGGGCAGCGAGAGCAGCACCACGTCCTTCTGCAGTCGCGGCTCCAGGCCCAGGTACATGTCGCTGAGTTCCTTGATCACCTCCTGCCCCTCGGGATCGTCCTGGATCGAGGCGGGATCCGGGCCGGCCAGGATGAGGCGCACCAGCTCCAGGCGCCGCAGTCGGCGGGTCTTGGATGCACTGCCCTCGTCGATGCGCTCCTTGAGCTTCAGGAAACCCTGGAGCAGCGGGGCGAATCCCTTGAGACGATCCCAGCGCGAGATCTGGGTCACGATGGGGCGATACAGGAGTCCGATCTCCCCGGGGACCTTGGCGGAGACGAAGGTGCCGTCCGGTTGCAGCCGCTCGGCCGACCAGGAAAACGGCGGGGTGAGTACGGGCTGATGGTCCACGGCCAGGGCCGCGTTGCAGAGAACGCCCACCAGCTTGTGCGGGCTGAGATGCCGGTTCTTGTGGCCCAGTGGATCCACGGCCGGATGGATGACGCTCACACGGCCGGCCACGTAGTCGGGGATGTATTCCGGAGCCGAAAAGACCGTGTGGTCATAGCGGGTGATGTAGGGCTTGAGAAAGATCCAGGCGGCCCGGGTGGCCTCCAGGTGCTCGTCCAGCCCGATGTGACAGCGCCAGACCGTGCGGATTCCCAGATCCTGCTTGAGCATCGTGCCCAGCGGTAGGGGCTGGGGGTCGTGCACCACCAGGATGTCCCGGGGACCCACGTGCTTCCGCAGGCTGTCGGCGTTCTGGCGGTTCACCGTTTCCAGAAGGGCTCTGTCCTCCTCGGTCAGGACGGGCTTCCCGTGGCCGTGGATCAGGTTGTGCAGGCACTTGGTGAGGGAGAAGAAGGCCGGCCTGTCGGAGGAGATCACCGCCCACTTACACGCCACGCCCAACTCCCGCAGGAGCGACACCATCTTGGGCAGCATCTCCGCCACCCCCCCGCCCTGGGCCGTGGAGTTGACCATCCACACCGTGCGCCCCGCGAGCTGAGGTACCAGGGTTGCCGCTTCATCCCGGAGCGAACGCACGTGCCCGGCGAGATAGGCCACCGCGGCGTAGTCTTCCAGGGTCACCCCTTCCTTGATGTCGATGATTTCGATCATGCGCCCTGCCCTTTCATGAACGTGACTCGCAAGTTTCAGGCCGGATTATATCAGCCTGGAAGCAGAATCGCCTTCCAAGTCCGGACATGCTGGAAGAATCCGACCGATCGCCGTACAATGACCCGGCATAAGCACACAGGGGAGAAGTTTCATGTCCGAGGTCATTGCCCTTCTCGTCGGTGGGGTCCTGGGTTGGGCCCTGCACCTCTGGCTCCGGTGTAAAGAGGAGCCGGCACCGGCCGTTGCCGAGCGCCAGCGCCTGTATCACATCGCCGAGAAACTCAAGGAGTTCTTCAACAACACCGCCCACCCCACCGACCTCCTGGACCACGAGACGTTTCAGGAGGGCATCGAGACCCTGAACGCGGGGGACTACGACACCCGGAACCTCCTCGACTATGCCGCGGGGGACAACCCCGCCATCGCGTGCATCGCCTTGGAGGCCATGGCCCGGCGCACCGACGACGCCGACCTCCTCGAGCCGGTGGCGGAAAAAATCAGTTCACTTTTCCACTGGCAGCGTTTTTTCGCCCTGCGCGTCCTCGAGAAGCGCGTCCAGGCACCCGTCGTGGCCCGGCTCCTGGCCGGCCTGGACGACTCGTGGGAAAATCCCTTCTCGGAACAGTTCCTCAAGGATTTCATCCGCAAGCGCATCGACCAGGGAGAGATGCCCGTCTTCGAGACCCTGGGCAACCCGGACGAGGACGACGAGAAGTGGATGGAGAAGTTCCTGAAGGAGGTGGACCGGGAGCTCGACACCCGCCTCAGCGAGGGCTTCCGGGCCTGGCAGCTGGGGCGCCTCGACGTGACCTTCCTCTCCACCATCGGGCGTATCCGGAGCAAGGGCGACGCGACCGTCACGGACGTCATCGAGGAGGACTTCGTCCTCGTGCGGGTGAAGGAGATCGAGAAGGCCCTCCGGAAGGAGCCACCCCGGTCGGTGCTGCTGGTGGGTGAGGCGGGTGTGGGCAAGACCACCGCCCTCGAAGTGCTGTCCCGCCGCCTCCTCGACGACGGCTGGACCCTGTTCGAAGCCGGCGGTGTCGAGCTCATGGCCGGACAGATGTACATCGGTCAGCTGGAAGAGCGCATCCAGAAGCTGATGCGAACACTCCAGGGCAAGGCAAAGGTCCTCTGGATCATTCCGTCCTTCCAGAACCTCCTCTTCGCGGGACGCCATCGTTACAGCCACACGAGCGTCCTCGACGTCATCCTGCCCTACCTCCAGACCGGCGGGATCCGCATCGTCGCCGAGGTCAGGCCCGGCGCTCTCGAGCGCCTCGTCCAGGCCAAGCCCGGCCTGAAGACCGCCCTCGAAACCCTCGTTCTCCCTCGCCTCTCAGACCGAAAAACCCTGCGCCTCGCCCGGCAATGGGTGGACCGCCATACACCGGAGGGCGGCCCGGCCCTGTTGGATCCGCACCTCCTGAACGAGGCCTTTCAGCTCTCGCAGCAGTTCCTCGGCGATCGGGCCAATCCGGGCTGCCTCCTCGGTTTCCTGGCCCTCACCCGGGAGTTCAGGACAGCGGCTTCCGTGGGCGACGACGCCGCGGCCGCCCCCCTCACCCTCGACGATCTCCTCACCACCCTGACCCGTCTCACGGGACTGCCCGCCTCCATCCTGGACGACCGCCA
This sequence comes from uncultured Planctomycetota bacterium, assembly GCA_964485695.1. Classification (GTDB taxonomy): domain Bacteria; phylum Planctomycetota; class JAFGQW01; order JAFGQW01; family JAFGQW01; genus CAZAKZ01. The sequence continues at coordinate 4,329 of CAZAKZ010000226.1, forward strand.
GGACCTGAACCTCGGCGCCCTCCGGGACTTCTTCCACACCCGGGTCATGGGCCAGCCCGAGGTGGTGACGTGCCTGGTGGAGCGGGTGGCCATGATCAAGGCCGGCCTCACGGATCCGACTCGACCCCAGGGCGTTTTCCTCTTCACCGGCCCCACCGGCACCGGCAAGACCGAGATCGCCAAGACCCTGGCCGAATTCCTCTTCGGCTCCCCCGACCGCATGATCCGCCTGGACATGAGCGAGTTCCAGACCCCCGACGCCCTGCCCAGGATCCTGGGCGAAGAGGCGGACGCGGGAGCGGGAGACCGCACCGCCCTGGTGCACCAGATCCGCAAGCAGCCCTTTTCCGTGATCCTCCTCGACGAGTTCGAGAAGGCGCACGCCCGGGTCTGGGATATTTTCCTCCAGGTCTTCGACGACGGGCGGCTAACGGACCGCCAGGGGAACCACGCCGACTTCCGCCACGCCATGGTCATCCTCACCGTCAACGTGGGCGCCGAGGCCGCCTTCACCGAGGCCATCGGCTTCGGAGAAACGTATCCTGCGGCCCGGGCCGAGGAATACGAGACCGCCCTGACCCGCGTGTTCCGCCGGGAGTTCCTGAACCGCATCGACCGGGTCGTGGTGTTCCGGCCGCTGAGCAAGGCGGTGATGCGGGAGGTGCTCCACAAGGAGCTGGAAGACGTGCTCCAGCGCCGCGGCCTGCGGAACCGGCAGTGGGCGGTGGAGTGGGACGCCTCGGCCCTGGACTTCCTCCTGGCCCGGGGCTTCTCGTCGCGGTACGGGGCCCGGCCCCTCAGGCGGGCCGTGGAACGCTACCTGCTCTCCCCCCTGGCCATGACCATCGTGAACCACCAGGTGCCCGAGGGCGACCAGTTCCTCTTCGTCCGCAGCGACGGCCACGCCATCCAGGTGGAATTCATCGATCCCGACGCCCCCGAGGCGGAAGGCAGTACGACCAGGAAGGCCGCTGCCACAATCGAGGGCGACTATCGCCTGCAGTCTGTCGTTCTGGATCCCGCGGGCACGGTCGCAGAGGTGGCGTTCCTCGGCGAGACCTATGATAACCTCCGGGATACGGCCGAGGACGAGGCCTGGAAAGCGGAGAAGCAAAAGGCCCTCGACGCCCTCTCGTCCCCGGACTTCTGGACCTCGGAGACACGGTTCTCCGTCCTCGGCCGAGCCGAGTACATGGACCGCATCGAAGCCGGCCTGAAGACCTCGGGCTCCCTGCTGAACCGGCTCAAGGGATCCGAGGGGGGAAATCGGAAGCGCCACTCCCCCGACCTCGTGCAACGACTCGCCCAGCACCTCTATCTGGTCCAGGCCGCCATGGAGGGATTCATCGACGGCCGGCCCCAGGACGCCTTTCTCCAGGTGGAATCCACCCGGGACTCCCAGGCCGACGCCCGGGACACCGATGCCTTTGCCGAGCGCATCGGCACCATGTACCGGCACTGGGCCCGGAATCGGGGCATGGCCCTCGAGACCCTGGAAAAGAAGGGTGACGGAAGCGACGCCCCCTACCTCCTTACCCTGGCGGTGTCGGGGTACGCGGCCTTCAACCTCCTCGAGACCGAGCACGGACTCCACGTCCTGGAGGTGCCCGGCGACGACCGCTCCACCCTTCGCCACAAGGTGCGGGTGGGGGTCGCGGCCCAGCCCGAAGCGCCGCCCTCCAGGACCGAAGGCGGCCACCTCGCCCAGGCCCACAAGGCCCTGGTAGCCACCGATCCCGGCCGGCTCACCATCGTGCGGCGCTACCGGGATGCGCCCTCCCCCCTGGTGCGGGATAGCCTCCGCGGCTGGCGCACGGGTCGATTCGACCAGGTCATGGCCGGTAACTTCGATCTGTTCTGAATGCGAAAAACCAATATGCCTGAAATCTACGTGAGCACCGATGTGGAGACCGACGGGCCGATCCCCGGTCCCCACTCCATGCTGAGCTTCGGTTCCGCCGCCTATCTTAAGGACAAGACCCTGGTGGCCACGTTCTCGGCCAACCTTGAGATCCTGCCCGGCGCCGCCGGACACCCGGACACCATGGCCTGGTGGAAGCAGCAGCCCGAGGCCTGGGCCGCGTGCCGCGAGAATCCCCGGCCGCCGGAGGAGGTGATGCCTGACTACGCCAGGTGGCTCGAGGGCCTCCCGGGCAAGCCCGTGTTCGTGGCCTACCCCCTCGGCTTCGACTTCATGTTCGTCTACTGGTACCTCGTGCGCTTCGCGGGCCGAAGCCCCTTCTCGTTCTCGGGCATCGACGTGAAGACCTACGCCATGGCGCTGCTGCGGAGGGACTACCGGCAGAGCGTGAAGCAAAACATGCCCGAGCGCTGGTTCGACGACCTCCCCCATTCCCACGTCGCCCTGGACGACGCCCTGGGCCAGGGTGCCCTGTTCTGCAACATGCTGGCGGAGAACCTGGGTTCCCGATAGGCGGAAGAGCCAGACGGGGCTGCCACGGCCAACTTCTGGCCAGAAATGGGCCATTTCGGGATCGTGGAGTGCCCCATGAACACTTTTCGGCCCGATTCTGGCCAAAACTCGGCCGTGAAGCGAAAGTTCACTGTACTGCCAGGCTTCGTCCATCCTACCTATCTCGCTCTCCGAGGGTATAATGAACTCGGGTCCGAGATGCGTGATGAAGTTCAGCCCGCAATAC
>CAZAKZ010000227.1:0-6975 GCA_964485695.1 uncultured Planctomycetota bacterium
CGGGACAAGTATTGCTGGAACAGGCCTTTTTCACAAGGACACAAGGTTGGAATTTCGGTTGGATACAATCCTGGACCCCGGACCCATATTGCAGATACAATAGGAAACAAGCAGATCGAGGGGTTGTTCAGGTACAAGTCCGGAGTTCACGAGGAGGTTCACCATGGTCAGAAGTGCCGGAATTCTCATACTCACTGCCGGAATCCTCACGGGATTCCTCCTGGCGGGAGCCCTGGCTGTCGACGCCCAGACTCTCCCGAGCCAGTACGATCTCAGGAACGTCGGCAGCAAGAACTACGTCACCTCGGTGAAGAGCCAGAGTGGGGGCACGTGCTGGACCTTCGGCGCCATGGCGGCCCTCGAGGGCAACCTGCTCATGACCGGCAACTGGACGAAAGCCGGCGAGACCGGCCAGCCCAACCTGGCGGAGTACCACCTGGACTGGTGGAACGGTTTCAACAAGCACAACAACGACGACCGGGTCCCACCTTCCGGCGGAGGTCTCACCGTACATCAGGGCGGGGACTACATGGTGACGGCAGCCTACCTGACCCGGTGCGAGGGCGCGGTGCGGGATATCGACGGCCAGTCCTATTCCTCCCCGCCGGCCAGGTCCAGTCCCGGTTACCACTACTACTACGCGCGTGATATCGAATGGCTCGTCGCCGGTCAGAATCTCAGCAACATCGACGCCATCAAAAAGAAGATCATGGCCCAGGGCGTCATCGGCACCTGCATGTGCTACAGCAGCTCGTACATCCGGAACTACGGCCACTATCAGCCCCCCACCAGCACCAAGGACCCCAATCACGCCATCGCCATTGTGGGGTGGGACGACAACAAGACAAACTCCAACTTCCCTAAACCCGGGGCCTGGCTCTGCAAGAACAGCTGGGGGAGCCGCTGGGGCAACAGCGGCTACTTCTGGATCTCCTACTACGACAAGCACTGCTGCCAGCACCCGCAGATGGGCGTCATCTCCTACAAGGACGTGGAGCGCTTGCGGTACGACAAGGTCCACTACCATGACTACCACGGCTGGCGCGACACCAAGGCCGACGCCAGCGAGGCCTTCAACGCCTTCAAGACCGGAGCCGCCATGGAGAAGCTCGATGCGGTGAGCTTCTACACGGCTGCGGACAACGCAACCTTCACCCTCAAGGTCTTCGACCGGTTCCAGAGTGGACAGCTGGGAGGCGAGCTCTTCAGCCAGACAGGCACGGCTGCAATCACGGGATTCCACACCGTGGACCTCACCACGCCCGTCGCCCTCGACGCAGGTGACGACTTCTACCTCTACCTGAAGATCTCCGCTGGCGGCCAGCCCTTCGACCGGACCTCCGACGTGCCGGTGCTTCTGGGCGCACCGCCCATGGACGTCATCGTGGTGTCGGCGGCCAGTGCGGGGGAGAGCTACTACCTCAGCGGGTCCACCTGGAAGGATCTCATCCAGGTCGACAAGACGGCCAACTTCTGCATCAAGGGCCTGACCATGAACCGGCCCTTCACGGTCCTGGAAGGCGCCGGCGCCTCCGGCATCGGCGGCACCCTGACCCTGAAGCTCGCCGCCACCGAGGACGCCGGCCTCCCCTATATTGTCGGTTCCTCCTTCGGCACGGGCCCCATCCCCATCGACACCCGCACCCTCGGCCTCTCGTACGACGCGCTGCTCTGGACCACGGTGGGCGGCGTTGCCCCGGGGGTGTTCAAGAACTACACCGGAAGCATCGGCAGCAACAACCGGGCCCAGGCGTTCATCGTCATCCCGAACCTGCCCGGCCTGGTGGGCATCACAGTCTACTCGGCCTTCTTCACCCTGGACGCCAAGGCGCCCTCGGGCGTGAAGTCGATCTCCAATACCTACCCCCTGAAGATCAATTCATGATGCTCTGAAACAGACCACGCCGCCGTCGCTTGTGCGACGGCGGCGTTTCCGTTTGGAAGCGTAATCACGCCTCGCTGCACCTGGAACAAGGATACTCCCCGCAAACGATGCACAGGGCGCGACCGCATGTATCGCACATGACCGCGCAATCGGTGCAGAGAGAGTGCCCGGTTGAGCAGGTCAGAGTAGTCGCATTCTCGGCTCCGCAGTTGGAGCACGCCGGTGAACGGCAGGCCTGGTACTCTTCGTGGCCGCACACGAAGCACACCAGGCCACCGCAGGTCTCACACCGGGTCGCGCAGTCGGGACACAGGAGGTGACCGCTCGGACACGTCGTCGGTGAGTCGGTGTCGGCGTCGCAGTTGGAGCAGGCCCCTTCCGACGCCTCCGGAGGCGCCGAGGACAGATCCAGAAAGAACTCCCGGTCATCCACGGGTAACCGGTCCAGGTTCTCCTCCACCCACCTTGCGGCCAGGCCGTTGAGGGGACTCTTGACGTTGTAGCTCTGGAAAGCCAGCATCTCCCCCACCCGCTGAATCATGAGGTCGAGGGATTCCCCCGCACTCCAGTGGTCTCCGATACAGACGGCGTGGGGCGCGATGTTGGGGTGGAACACCGGTGTGAGCATGCGGCAGAACGGCGCGTCCCTGGGATAGCCGCCGGGAAGAGCGACCTCGAGGCGGTGCCGGTCCGCAACGACGATTCCGTTCCCTTCCTCGCGAAGCGATCGGACCTCGAGGATGATGCGATAGAGATCGGGCGGATTGCCGCTTACACCCTCCACCTCGATCCTCGGGTGGATGCGGGCGAGGCGGCGCACCGCTTCATAGTCGGACTGGAGTCGGCGTAGCCGCAGGCTGGTCACGAGGCATCTCCCCCGTTCATCTCATCGAATCTCCAGAATCGTACAGAACAATTCCTTCCCGATGCAACAGGAACTATTTAAGCGCGTCCATCTCGATGAGTTCCAGGATCTTTTGCATCGCCTCCGAGGGCAGGCTGATGCCAATGGGTCCCTCCGCTCCGGCGCTGGCCCAGGTGTTGAGACCGATGAGGGTGCCCCGGCTGTCGAAGAGACCCGTACCGCTGTCTCCCGGCTGGACCGGGAGATCCGTGTAGAGCGTAGAATATTCACCCGCCGGCGTGAAGTGCGATTTTCTTTTCAGCACGATTCCATGGTAGAGCTTCCATCCGGATCGCAGGGGATTGGGCACGAAGGCCACCCCGGTTCCTCGATCCATGGCCTTGGCGGTCTTCGACACCGGGATCGGTGCCGGCGGCATCACGATTTCTGCGGACACGACCGCCACGTCGAGGGGCGGCGGGGCCGTCCACCGGACCCGGCCTTCCACGTTTCTCCCGTCCGAGAAGTAGACCCATACCGGCTGCGCCGTCTCCGGATCGCGCACGGCACCCACGGCCGCGTACGGCATGGCCACGTGGCTGCACGTCACGATCCAGGCCCGGTCTCTGTCGGCGTGGATCACGGCTCCTGCGCCGAGACACAGGCCCCGGGCATTGCCCTCCCGGTCCGGGGCAAGGATGACGGTGGTGGCCCGAGCAATGGACCGGACCTGGGGAGATACGAACAGGCCGGGATCCAGCCCGGGCACGCGGACATGATCCCAGCCGAGTCCCGCCGCACCGACCCAGTGCAGCCCGCCCACGATGCCTGCGGAGGCCCCGGCGAGAATGCCCAGGGCGGCACAGGTCACCAGGGGCCAGGCGCGGTAGAGGCGTCCCCTGCGCAGCTGGAACCATACCGTGACCCCCACCACCAGCGCCCCTCCCCCCAGCAATGCGGCCGCCCGTGCCCGGCACCGGAGTGCCTCCAGGATCGGAGCGAGGGGACCCAGGTCCATGCGGTCGAAGAGGGCGACCATGTAGACGACGGCGGCTGCCCCCAGACCGAGGGCCGCCACGGCCGGCCCTGCGCGCCTCGCCTTGAGAAACCACGATTCCCCCGCCCCTGGATCCGCCCTGCGCGCTTTGGCCTCGGCAATGGCCGCCGAGTCGATGACCAGCTTCCGCCCCGGCGCTGCGAATCGTTCCCAGGCATCGGCCGACTCGCACTCCGGGCAGTCCCGGACCGGCGCCAGCGGGACCTCGACGCGGGCCTTGCACTGGGGGCAGACGAGTCTGCCGGTCACGGGTTTGGCCACGACTCCTTCGCCCCCATCACAAACCCACCAGGAGAAGACACACGATCAGGATGTAGATCACTCCCACAGCCGCTGCGCCGTAGCCCATGGCCAGGTAGGTGCCGTCGGCGCCGGCCAGCTGGCGGCGCTTCCGGTGAGCGACAATGCCCGCCACGGGTCCCAGCACGGGCGCGAGAACGCCGGTGAGAGTGAAGATGAACAGCAGCACGAGGGCCCGGCGACTCGCCTTCAGTTCCGTCCGTTTCCGAATCGCCTCCCGGTATTCTCCAGGGGTCATGGGGTCCGCGTGGGGAAACCGCGCACCGCACCGGCAGTTGAGCAGGCCGGCCGGAATGGTGCGTTTGCATCGGGGGCACTGCTTCGTGTTGCCCCATCCGCCGCCGGTGTTCACAGGGGGCGGGGGCTTTTCCGCCGGCACGGTCTGGGCACAGCCGTACGTGGCGCATCCGCCCAGGTCGTCCCAGCAGGACGGATGAAACGACAGCTGACACTCCGGACACGTCGTGACCGGTTCACCGGCCTGGATGAGCGTGCCGCAGATCAGACAGCGTGACATGGTTTCTTCCAGGTAGGGTTCATGTTCACGACTCTAATGACCCGGAATATTGACGATGGTTATCAGAACCAGGAGTCCGCCCCAGACCAGGGAGATGATCCCGAGAATCAGCCCCGCGATAGCTAGGCCCTCCCCGGTAAACCGCGGATTCCGGGCGATCTTCTTCCTGGCCTGGTTGGAGTGGACGATGGCGATGATACCGAAAAGAACACCGAGCCAGCACGTGAAGAGGCCAATGATGCCGTAGACCAGGGACGCCACAGCCCCGGGAGCGTTCTTCTTACTCAGACGGTGGAGGCTGACCGCCGGGATTTTCCTGCAATAGCTGCAGGTCCTGCTGTTCCTCGGAATGACGTTTCCGCAATGCGGGCAATACATCATCCCGGGCTGGAGTTCCTCCTTTTCCGGGGCACCGACCTGGGCCTGAGTTTCGAGCTGCTTCAGGGGCTCGTTCTCGCATCCTTCCTCGGAGCAGCCGCCCGCCAGGTCCCAGCAGTCGGCGTGGTACGGGACTTCGCACGCGTTGCAGACCACCACGTCCTCCCCGAAGGCCAGCGCCTCGGAACACCGGACGCATGGCGTCCCCTCCAGGGCCCTGTTGGCCTTCATGCGTTTCGGAGTATCGTTCATTGTCACACTCCAGTTCCTTGAATCACTCCTCGGGAAGTCCCGTTCTGGAACGCCGGGTTCTCTCCTCGAATTCCAGGACCGTGGAGCCGAGCACGATACGGTCCCCGGTGGACAAGCGGTGCCTCCGCACCGGGCGTCCGCCCACGACAGTGCCCTGGGGGCTGTCCATGTCCTCGATCTCGTACTGGTTCCCCACCCGATGAATGGTGGCATGGACGGGTGCGATGGCGGCATCCTTGAACAGATAGATGTCGGCCCGGGGCTCGCTCCCGACGCGTGTGGGAGTCCGGTAGAGCACGAAGGACTTGCCCGCCAGAGGCCCGGTCTTCACCAGAACCCACGCCTCCCGGGCCAGCCGGTCCACCAGCGCCACGAAGATTCCCACCGATATCCCCACCGCCGCCAGGCCCACCATTCGCGATACCTCGGCGCCGACAAAGCACGAATCCGGCCCGGCAAAGCGATTGATGGGATCGAAGAAGAGCCCCCCCAGCGCCCCGCCCAGAGCGCCCCCGATGACCGAATTCCTGAGCTGGACTCGGGTGCTTCGCGTGAGGTTCATGCCCAGACCCAGGGCGGCTCCCATGACTGCCCAGGCCGTGCTCCGGCAGGCGATGAAGAAGAGCAGCGGAATCGCGGACAGGTCCTGCACGGTGAATACACCCTCCATGGCCCCCATGAGAATGGCATGACCGATCACGATCACCAGGCCGGCCGGGAAGTAGGACAGGAAGGCGAACACCGCCGTGAGCAGCGCCCCCAGGAGCAGCCGCTCCAGCATGCGCTGCCAGTTTCGGCTGGAAATACCCTCGGCAACCAGGAGAGCCACGGCGATGAGGACGGCCGTGAGGGGAAAGAACAGGATCGCGGCCCAGTTGGCCTCGCCCTGAATTTCCGTACCGATTCTCCGGGCGCGCTCCCCGGTGGCCGGACGAATACTCATGGCCGCCAGACGCACGTTCTCCGGGGATCCGGGACTGGGCTCCCCCACCACCTCCAAAACCGTCCCCGGATGGATGTCCAAAATGGATTCGAAGGGCGCCTGGCCGTCGACGCCCGGCTCCAGGCGGACCTGGCCCAGAACCACCCACACTTCCTTGTCCCCCACGGTGTACACAACGGCTCTGCTGTCCTTCGCCTCGAAAGGATCCGTGTTGATGAGCGCCACCGGTCCGCAGATGATGGCAAAGTCTTGCATGCCGGGCTCGAGGATGGCCCAGGCGACCAGGGCCGCCACCAGACCGGCCAGCGGCAGGTGGAAGAGGCCGGACATGAGGAGTTTCCGGACTGGCGATATCGGCGGCGGCTCCGGGAGCTCCCGGCCGTGGAGGAGGCGATCCCGCTCGATGGCCCGGGTCACTTCGCTCCTGAAGAGCTCCTCCCGGCGAATGACGATGCGCTCGTTCAGCGGGCTGCCTCCTGTTCCAGGGCCAGGCGCCTCTTCTTGTGGCGCCCGGCGTTGCCCGGATCGATCTTCTCGGCCACCCGCAGCAGCCGCACCGCGCGTTTCACGTCACCGGCCTTCACCGCGTCCTCCGCGACTTCCCCGTACAGTTGTCCAAGAGCGGCCTGCATGGAGGAGAGGACCTGAGCCACCTGACGCGGATCCAGGGTGCTCAGGCGCCCCAGGGTCTCCAGGATGGCCAGGTTCTTGCTGGCGGCGCCGTGCATGATCCTGAGCTTCTCGAGGGGTAACTACTCACCCCATAAGAGTCCATAAAATCGATTCAGCCCCACCATAA
>CAZAKZ010000228.1:0-6915 GCA_964485695.1 uncultured Planctomycetota bacterium
AAACGAGCAGGACGCGCTTCAGTCCGCAGCCTCCTGGAGCTTAACGGCATTGGTCCGCAAGGGGGTTTGTATTTCCCGTTCTCGCCCTACAATGGTATATCAGGCGTGGACAGCCGAGCGGTGTACCACCCGGAATGAACATGACCACACGACGTGCCCTTGCGATTTCTTTGGCGCTTTTCGTCTTCGCGGACGGTCCGGTCCTTGCGCAACGCGTGCCCGTGCCTCCGAAGGTGGAGGGAAAGACGGCAAAGGCGGAAGCCAGGGCGAAGATAGAGGACCGGGACTGGCGGCTCGGGCTGGGGCACGGTGCTCTCGAAAAGGGGCGGATGGAAGCCGCCTACGGTATCCTGCTGCAGGCGCTCATTCATCACCCGGATGACCCGGCCCTGCTGGCCGCGCTGATCCGGACCACGGGAGACGACGCTGATGCGCGGATCTTGTGGGCCCACAAATATGCCGCTGCTGTGACCCCGGCGAGCGGGTCGTTTCGCCCTGCGCCGGCCCTGCGCAAGCACCTGCCGAAGGGGGATCGCTGGATCGCGAGCGTTGCGGCCGCGCGCGCGGCGGCGGCCGCTGACCTGGCAGCGTTCACGAAGAAGCTCAAGGGGAAGCGCCGATCGGATCGCCTCATCGCCCGCTGGGCGGCCGCCCTTGCCCGGGAGATCCTGCGGAACGCCCCGCCGCTTTCCGCCCGACATGCCGAGGTGGTGAACCGAGCCGCGGCGTATCAGCTGCGGGATCCGGTGCCGATCCTGAACGCTCTCGCCACGGAAATGACGCGCGCACTGGGACGCGAGGACTTCGATTTTGCGCTTCGCGCCGCCCGGTGCCTGAACGGCTTTGTCGCCCAGGCGAAGTTTCCGAAGCTCGAGGGACCGCGTCCGTCCAACCTCGGCCGCGCGCGACAGGGACGTCAGGTCATGCGGAAAACCCGCGCCCGCCTTGCCCGACGCGAGGAGGAGCCGACGGCCCTCGCCGCCCTCAAGGCCCTCGGCCCGGCAGAGCGGCGTGCGTACACGGCCCGGCATGCCACCATGGGCAATCCAGGCATCTGCTGGTCGCCGCGGCGTCGCTACCGGATCGAGACGAGCTGTGGCATCGAGACGCTGCTTACCGCCGCCAGGACGGTGGAGAAACATCACGCGCGCCTGGCGGGCTGGTTCGGCGTCGACCCGTTCACGGACCGACCGGGGGTCATCCGCATCGTGCCCGAAGCCGAAGGACTCGAGGACGAGGGCGCTCCCTACTGGTGGGTTGGCGGATTTCAGCGCGGCGACGAGACCACGGTCCGGGTTTCCTGGGGAACACCCGGCGGCCTCGGGAGGCTGCTCACCCACGAGCTCACGCACCGGTTCGACGGCCACGTCCATCCCGGAATTCCCGCCTGGCTCTCGGAGGGCCGTGCGGTCTGGACCCAGAACGCCTACCCGCATACAGACGCGAAATCGTTCGTGAAGACCCACGCGCGCTTCGGCCCCGTCGAGCGCGCGTTCATTCACGGATACGGCGGAGAAGCCAAGCTGAAGACCTTGATCGACGGCACGCTGGACGACTACCGAGACAACTACTTCGCGGGATACGCGCTCTACACGTATCTCGCGTCATGGGAGCACAAGGGAAAACTCGTCTATGCCCATCGCCTGAAGCGGTTCAGCCGGTCGTTCCGTCAGGGGCGCGGAAGGCCGATCAAGAAATTCGAGAGCTACTTCTGCACCGGCAAAGGCGGCCAGCCCGAGGATTTCAAGGCCTTCGCCAAGGCGTTTTCCACCTTCCTTCGTGGTTTCTACTGGCAGGACCGAAAACCGTGGACGGCGCGATACAACACGGTGCGATACCGCAGAGAAGGCGGGCTTTTCACGGACCCGCCCACCTGGTCCAGACTGCGGAGCCGGGCCGAGCCGTGGTTCGGGGAGGCGCAAGCCCACACGGCTGGCGAGCTGTTCCTCGAGGTCGGCAACAAGGCATTGGCGGCGACAGCCTGGTGCTGGGCTCTCGACGTGGACGAGTGGTCGCCCTCGCGCGCACTTTGCCTCGCGCGACTCCTCGAGCGCCTCAATGATCGAAACGGCGCCTGGGCGGTCCGGGCCGAGACCCGTCGCCGATTTCCGGGCCGGGGGGACAATCCCCCTCCTGAACGCCCGCCGTTTCGCCACGACCTCGAGGGCGTCCGGTCCTACCTGCTCGCATTGAAGAACGCGTCAGCCGCCTACGCCAAGGCCGGGCGAACCGTGGCGTCAGCCGCCTTTGCGGCCGACCACGATGTCGTTGCCCGCCTCCTGGGCGAGGAATCCCTCGGTCCGGCCGCCGTCGATCCAAAGGTGCTGGCCGCCGGGCGCCATCCATTCCATCCCCCGGTCGAGCATCTCGGGCGTCACGGATGGATCGAGACCGGCCTCAGCGGCTACGAGAAACGCCGACACAAGGATCTGTGGTACTGTTCCGTCAAGGGCGACCTCTACATCGGCCGGCGAAAACCGCGCGAAGGCACGGGCACGGCGGAACGGCGAGCTCATCAGGTGGATGCGTTCACCCGCACAAAAACCTGGCACCCTTGTGGCCGCTACCTGATCCGGACGCGCATCTTCCCGGCCACGTCCTACGTGTCGGGTGCGCTCGTTCTCGGCTACACGCGACGCGACCGAAACGTCCGGATCCGTTTCACCTGCGGCGACTTTCACTACGCTCTGGGCGTCAAGGAGAAGAAGGACACGCTGCACATGTTCAAGGCCGTGGGCATCTCCATCGCCGGCCTTCGTCCCCGCGAGGCTTCGCTCTGGGGAGCGCAGCCCGGTGGGCGGATTTACTTCCGTTCGCCGCTGTCGTCCTTCCGCCTCGAGGTCGTGCAAGACGGCGACACCCTGCACGTCTGGGTCGAGAACCAGCTCGTGGGTACCTATCGAACCCTGGACGGAGTTCCGATCGAGGGCGCCATCGGCTTCGCCTCCTCCATGGGTGCCTACCAAGTTCCGGCGCCAACCCTCCTCCGTCTCGCTCGAGATCCCGACCACGGCTGTCCCCACCGCACACCGGGACTCGACCCGGCCGTGCCGCAGATGGTTGCCGCCAAGGAGCCGCTCCCCATTGCCAAGCTCCGGAACCGACGGGTTCGTGGACTGCCCGTCGGCCGGGCGGGAACCCTCGTCGTGTGGATGCCGGAGCAGCCGAGCGCGGACTTAATAAAGGACCGCGATGTCGAGGCGACGAACGTGTTCGTCAAAAAATACGCGATCCGGGTTCTGGGGCGAGTCCTGGAGAACAAGAAGCGCTCGGGCTACCCCTCCACTGTGGTCCTCGCGCTTCCTGCGTGCACGAGCAAGGAGACGATGAAGTACCTGACCCCGCGCCTGAAAAGGCCGGGATTCAAGAACGCGTCGGTGGTCCTCCACCACTGGCCGCAACCGCCCTTCAACCGAAAGGCCAAGAAGCCCAAACCGCCCGAACCGCTCGTGCTCTTCATCGACCCGGGCGGCGTTCTGAGGGTAGCCGTTCACCACCGGCGCAAGCAACGGCATCTGTCGGGAACGCTCCATCGCTGGTGTCGCATCGTGACCGAGGAATACCTGGCTCGACCGACCCCGCAGAAGAAGTGAGGCGCGTCGTGCGATTGGCCTGCCCCACGTAAATCGGTCCAGATTCTCGGGAAGATACTCATCCTGGACCGGGGCCCGCTACCCTCAGTCCATCCAGATCAATCGATCCCCGGCCCTGCGCCCCCCCTCGGTCTTCGGATGCGACTTGGCGAGGGCCTCGTACGCCGTCCGCCGGTCGTCGGCGCCGGGCTTGTCCCCCTTCACGGCGTCCTCCCAGAGCTTCCACGCCTCGAGCTCCGAGACCATCACCGGCAGGTCGTGGAGCCTGGCGATCGACTTTTGAATCCGGTCCATCCTGGAGCTCTGGGGCAACGAACGGGTTATCCGCTCGATTCGCCGGAGGCGGGTGACGCGATACGGCTCCTTCTGCAGCCTCTTCTTGAAAGTCGAGATCTCCTTCTTCAGCGATCGCACCGGAGCGCACTCCTCGAAGATCAACCGCTGCGCGATGTCCAGGCACTCCTGGTTGACGGTGTGTTTCATGCCGGGAATGAGGTGGAAGCGGACATCGCCGCCCTGGCGGTGGAATTCGTTGGCGGCCCGCTGCATGGACTCGACCACATTGATCGTGCCCCGGACCGCTGTTTCCAGCTCTCCCACGACGAAGAGAGAAGGCACGTTCTCCGGCCACTTCATCGTTCTGCTGTAGGCCACACCGGAGTTCAGGATCACCCCGCGGACAGGAAAGTGTTCGGCCAATTGCCACTGCTTGATGAGGTAGGTCACGTAGAGGCTCGCATACGACCCGCCCATGGAGAAACCCTGGACGAAGAAACCATCGCGATCGCCGTTGTAGTGATCCATCGCCTGCTTCCTCAACCATTCGAATGCCTTCATGCAGACATCCTGAGGCCACCGCTCCGCATTGAAGCGCTTCTCCTTCTGGTATTTCGGAGCGATCACGATGAGCGGTGTCTTCTTCTTGCTGAGCTGGCGGTATTTCCGAAAGGCGCCCGTCGGGGCCTGCCCGTTCCCGTGGAGCACGAGCAGGATGGGATATCTCCTCTTCTTTGACTTCGCCTTCCAACCACTGGGCAGGTGGAGGTGGAACTCCATCCCCTCCCCACCCTCCACCTCGACGGGCAGAACCACGTCTGAACCGCCCTTCAGGACGGGCGCCTTCTTCCGCTTCTTCTGCGCCGGATTGGCGGCCGAGAGCGAGAATAAAAGGAGCAAGATCAGTCCCGCCACGCGGGGAGGGAATCGTGGAATCCCTGAAGGGGTCGGCATCGTCCTGGGCTTCATCGTATCCTCCTCGTCATGCCGTCGATCTTGTGTCAAGAACGCGTCAAGATGATAGGATATCGAGAAGGCCAAGAACAGGCGTGGGCGCTCAGTCCCCGGAACGAACGAACAGGATACGGGGGCCCTTCAAATCGTCTGCTTTCACGCGCTTCGCCTTACCACTCTCGAAATCGCCATGGAAGAAACCGGCAGCGGGCACCCAGGCGAGGAATCGCCGCTCGTCGTGGGAGAACGCCGCAACCCAGGGCTTCGACCGTTTTCCCTCGGGGACGACCGCATGTCGTTTCAGAAACGATCCGACGCGCTGAAGTCGATCCAGGTGCCCCAGTACGCCCTTCTTGTCCTTCTCCCGCTCTGGATCGGGCTTTGGCCGGTCCTCCGGCGTCGCGCGCCGTCGTGTGACAGCTCCGTCCGGAAGGCGCATGGTGACGCGCTCGACCTCACCGCGGCTGATGGCGCCGCGTAATCCGCCGCTCCACGTGGCGTCCTCAACCACGGAAAGGAAAGTGAGCCGATCCTCGGAAAGAAATTGAAGGTCAAAAGAATGCTTCGCTCCCCACTTTCCCGATGCCGTTACACCGAAGAAACCGAGAGGCGTGGTGTGGTTTCGCCCCGTGTCGAGGTCGTGGACCGTGACGTCGGAGGGCAGACGGTTCGTGAGAAGCGGCAATAGCTTCCCGTTATGTGCTCCTTTTTGCATCCGCTCCCAGTTCAGCCCGGTCATGAAAGCCAGATAGCGGCCATCGGCCGAGACAGCGGGATGTTCCCCGCGGCGAAACGGCAGGGAGCGGTGGGATACCGGGACACGCGCTCCGCGCACCTGTCTTCCGTTGTTCGGATCGAACAGCATCAGCTCTCCACCTGTCCTGATGATCCACCACTGTCCCAGTTCGAATACTTTCCAGACCGGAGTCGCCACGGCCGTGACCTCACCGGTCGTGGCGTTCAACCGGAGCTGCCGTCCGTCGCGGGTGAGAATGTAGTAGGCCTTCTGGATACGCCCGATCACCGCGAACCGGCGCTCCACCTCGATCTTCCGCGCGGTCCAGCGCCCGTAGTCGAGCAGGCGCTCTTCGGAGCGTATCCCCTGCTTGTCCTGCACCTGGACCGATAGAAACGTCGGCGGCAGTTCTTTGTGGAGCCGCCGCGGCGTCCGTCGGCACCCCGGAAAATCGTAGCGCTTGATGAGTTCGTTCGAGGTCGGGGCATACTCCCATGCGGACGCCTGTCCATCCTGGCACCCCAGGACGATGAACTTCTCCCAGCCGCGCTTCGCTCCGGCATCCTCCTGCGCCGCCGGCAGCGACGGCCAACCCAGAGCGAAAGTGATCACCAGAATCTCGAGACGCATGGAGCCACCTCCGAAATCTCGATTGCCAGGCTCTCGACCTCTTTCACCGACCCGCTGTATGAACCTGCACTTCGTGCATTCGAACTGATTCCGAGTTCGGGCCCATTCTACAGCCGGCCGCCAGGTATGCCAACGGAGGCGAACTGGTCCGGCGAGTTTTCCATGAGAAGGAATGTCGCTGGATATCCCCCTGTGCGCAGATTGTTGCCGCCTAACTAGAGTCAGAAACGCCACCCCCCGGGGGGGGTGGCGTTTCTGACTCAAAAGTCACGATCCCATCCTAATCCTTGGGGGCGATGGAGAAGACTTTTGAAATCCTATTCTGAAGGACTCAAGGCGAGGCTTATGCAACGGATGTTGGGCACAGAAGGAATCAGCGCTGGGGCTTTGCATCACGAGGTTGGGATTGCTCAATCCACGCTATCGAGATGGGCACGAGAAGCTCGTAAACTACCGGGCATGAATGTTGCTTGCTGCTCCTTGTTGGCATGCTGTCACCCACCACCCCGGCGAAACGGATCGAACCCGTCGACCAGGAATCGTCCGATCCGTGCCAGCCTTCCCCGGGTCCACGTAGGGTCGGCCTTTGCATCGTGTCTTTCGGGGCCGCCTCGGTGTTCACTCGCGTTACGGCCTACCAACTCGCAGACAGCTATTCGCTGCCTCCTTTCTCCTAACGCGGACAAGCCGCAACCAAACAGGGGCTATGCAGCCCGTCCCAATGTC
>CAZAKZ010000229.1:0-6870 GCA_964485695.1 uncultured Planctomycetota bacterium
AAATTGGTGGACAGCCTCGCTGAAAATCGGTTTATGCAACAACAACTAGCTATCCACGGCGTGCTCCGCATCCACTTGCTCTTGCTCCACGAGCCACTTCATCAGCTTCTTGACCACACGCGCCGAGGCCTGCTTGAACGAAGCACCGGCCGCGACCTTGCGCACCATGTAGTAGCCCAGGAACTCGTCCACGTGGGAGGGGATCTTCTCCGGGCCGAAGAGCTCCACGAATTCCTGATGTTCCTCGCCTTCGGCGTCGTAGTGCTTCTCCCAGAGCCTGTTCTCGGCATCGTCCAGGAAATTGGGCCCGTACCCGTCGAGATAATCGGCGAAAAGTTCGATCGCCGCCTCGTAGTCCCCGAAGGTGCGTGGCTTGAGTCGCGCGCGCTGGTCATCGAGAAAGGCACCGAGCACCTTTTCGATCGTCATCTCGGGAATGGACGCTATCTGTTTCTTGCGAGCCATCATGGTTCTCCTTGCCCTCGGTTTCTGACTGCGTCGCCATTGTACCTGCTCGATACAGAATGGCAATCTTCCGGAACCAGGGCCGGATTTTCGGGACTGGTGGTTGTAGAATCCCACATGATCTTCCATGGATGGTCGGATAACCCAAGGCTGAAATCGAAACATGGCTGGAAAGAAGAAACCCTCTCGGTGCGGATCCGATGACCGGAAGGAGAAGGCGCTGCTGAAACGGCTCTCCGCCGGACTCACGGACGAGGAGATGGACAAGGTCCTGGCCTACGCACTGCTCTCTCTGGACAGTGAAGGGCTGAACAGAGTCGTGTCACGGCTCGGTTGAACACCCACTCGTAACGGATCGCGTCGGACGGACAGGCATGCAGGCACTTTCCACATGAGAAGCAGTCCGCGCGGAGGGGGGAGTTCTTGACAATACCGTCCGCGGCGTCGGAGGGGCAGGCGATGCCGCAGGCTCCGCACTCGTTGCAGCGGTCACGGTCGATTCGGACGCGGTAGAGGCTGAGTCGCTCTGCAATCCAGGAGAGGAATCCGAAGGGGCAGATGATCTGACAAAAGGGACGGTACACCACGAGTCCCACGAGGAGGGATAAGATGATCGTCAGCACGACCGAGGCGCCTTCAAAGTCGAGGTTGAACAGATTGAACGGGTTGATTGAGTGATAGACGACGAATCCCACACGCCCTCCGATCCAGCCGAAGAGCAGGAGGAGCATCAGCAGGAACAACCCGCCTCGGATGAGGTTCAGCACGAGGAACGAGGGTTTTGCGCGGCGCTTCAGCTTTGCCAACCACGGGATGGAGTGGACGAGTTCCTGGAGCGCACCGAAGGGGCAACCCCATCCGCAGATCAACTTGTTGCCGACGATGGCCAGACCCAGGAAGAACACGAGGGCCAGCACCTTGGCGAAGACGTCGCCGTACAGACCCACCATCGACTTGAAGACCTTGACCGCTCCTTCCATCGGATTCGGGGACTTGCCGAGCAGGAAGCCGGCCACCACCACCGCCACCACTAGGGCAGCGACGTGAACCGCTCGTGGATACCAGAGCTTCTTCTGCTTCCTGTCGGTCGCGAGGTCGGGTCGTCCGAGCTTCGTGAGGAAGATCCATCCCCAGACGACGAGCGCCGCATACAGCCAGTACTTCAGGTTCGTGTCACGGTGGCCCAGGAGGTGCCCCACAGCGTGGTCGAGGGTCGCGGCGGTCACTCCGAACTTGGCGAGTGGTGCGCCCTTCGGAATGTCGAGGGGGAGGGAGAGTTCCCTGGCGAGGGACTTCCCGGTGACGCCGAGCTGTGGTGCGATCTCCTTCAGGCTCATGGCCGGCGAGAAGTCGGTGATGTCGTGAGGCGCGTCGCCCGGTTGACGCAGCAGGCCTGCGGTGACCAGCAGGACGACGAGAACGAGCCCGAAGGCCGCCCACGCGCGCTGGCGCGAGGAGAGCAGACGGAGGTACGCGATCATCCCGACACCCCACGGGGATGACGACGCTGTGGCGGGAGCATCGCTCGAGACCGGGCCACTCATGAGCCGAGACCCCGCGGGCTCACGGTCGGCGGCACCGAGATCGTTCCTCTCGACCTGGTCCGGCCACACCAGGGCGGCGAAGTCCGACGGTCGTGAACGCAGCGCGGCGAAGAGTTCCACTGCCGGAAGCTTGCAGAAGGCCTCGGGTAATCCTCGCTCGCGTGCACCTGGCCCCCCTCGAATCGCGGCCTCGATCGCTTTTCCCAGGGCCGGAAACTCCTGCGCCAGTCGCCTGAACAGGGTCTCGGTGCTCGCCACAACGAGAGGTGTCGCCCAGAGGGCGCCAGACTGCCACAGGCGTTCTGCCTGTTCCGCATCCGGGCGATGAATGAATGCTCGAATGCATCGAAGGCACGGACCGTATCCCGGCTCCGGCTCCTCAGGCGGGACAACCCAGATCCGGTTTCGTTGCGCTGCGGTTGGTCTCAGACAGCCCAGCACCACAAGCCTCGGGCCGGCCATCACCGCCAGGCGCGCCTTCCTGAGACCCTGCCTCAGCGTTACCGGGTCGGTTGTGGCATGTTCCACCGGCAGGAATGTCACGACCGATTCGGGATCCTGCTGGGCCACGTGCAGCAGGCCCGTGAGTGCGGCGGCTCCTGTGTCGCACGTTTCGGGGGGCCTGATCACTGTTGCTCCTGCGCCTGCATCCCGCCGGGCGCGCTCTTAATCGTGGTAGGATTCTGACGCGACAATCACGGATCGCGCGGGGGGCACACACGACCTGATGTGCGCCATTGTTTTCTGCACCGGTGTCTGTTGCCCCAGTGGATCGTCGTGCCCCGGTGTTTCGGAAACGTCCGTTGAACCTGATGCGTCGGCATGGTCTTTCGCCCCCTCGCCACCGGCGAGGACCACGGCCCACAGGTTGGGAATCTTCTTCCTGCGAATCATGAAGGGCGCTTCCTCTCGCGTTTCGATTCAGCTTTCTCTCGACCTTCGCGGCCGCTGCCTCGTGACTGGACGGGTTCTTCACTTGACGGGTTCTTCTTGCGCGGTGAACGTGGTGCGCTGCTTTTGGCTACGGGCCGTCGGCCAGAAGTGGAGTGGGGGCCAGCCCACGCCGATATGCGAGACGTGATCAGGCCGATCTCGTTTCATCGGGCCGGTCGAACTTGGCGCCGGGCGACATCCTCGAGCCGTTTGAGTTCCCCGAAGTTTCCATTGCCGTCGTTGAGGGAGACATGGTTTCCGTCGTCGACCTGGTCCCAGCGCGACTTCGAGCTGAGCTCGCAGCGAAGATCCAGATCGCCGTCTCGGTCAATGTCCTCGAACCACACCCGGTCCGGCCGGCCTCGGAATTGCATGAGAGACTTCTTCTTATAGGTCCCGTCCGGCATGGAGAGTTCAACGGCCATCTTGTAGTCGAGGTAGTAGAAGTGGCTCTCGGCATTCAAGCCGCTCACCACGTCCACCCTCGAGTCCCCGTTTAGATCCACCCGGGCGATTTCGCTTGCACATCCACCGAGGAACAGCGCCATCGCTGCCACGCAAATGAGTCCCGTGGTGAGTTTCATGTTTGGCCTCCTACCGCAAGCAACAGGATTCAGTTCCCATGAGAGGAAGCGAATCCGGGGATCAACTGCTTCCCACGGCAAGACGAGCCGAGCCGTGGGAACGCCGAACTTCGGCACCGCACGCTGTTGCAGATCCCATGCCAGTGACTACGCGATATCGTATCGCCAGAGCAACCAGGTCGATTACGCAGGTCCATGGCGCTTAATCGCTTCGTCAGGACGATGTGCGGCTCCGAGCGAGCCAGTCCGGGCGATCGAGCCGGGCGGCGATTCGACGCTCTTCGATTTTGGAATAAGGGTCCGGTTCGCCAACGTGAGCCTGAACCGTGGGCGCCTGCCAGACTGGCATGAGTCAGTCAGGTTGGCTCTTCCCCTCCCTGTCAGAATGGCAGGGCGCGGGTGACAGCCAAGTCCGGTCCAACCCAAGGACCGCATCCGGGGAGGGACAATACCGCAGTCGGTTGCGGTGCGGGCCGCTGATGTCGAGGCCGAGCCAACCGTCTCGGCTATCCCTGACTTCGAGCGCGTGGCCGACCTGGCGCGTCGCTTCAAGGTGCCCGTGCTGGTCTGCATCAACAAGGCGGATCTGAACCCGAACCTGGCCGACCGACTCGAGGACTTGGCGGAGGCTCTGGGGGTGGAGACGATTGGCCGGTTCCCGTACGACGAGAACTTCGTCCAGGCCCCTGTAATCAATGACACTACATGAGAGCCGAGAGTCGTCCACAGTAGGACTGTCAGAAGATACTGCCTACGTCAACGGTCAAGAAGGCGCGTTGCCCAATCGTCGCCGGCCAGCACGTGCAATTTCCCGCCGACCAGCGTCATCGCAGTGGCGATCGCGGTGCGCTCACGGGCCTGCAAACCGAGTCGATCATGGTCGGCCGTTGTCGAGAATCGCCTGCAGAGCCGCGACAAGCACGTCCTCGGAACATACACCGACGAAACGTTCCACTACTTCCCCGTCCTTGAGCAGCAACAGGGTCGGGATGGCGAGAATGCCCAAGCCCGCTGGCGTCGCGGGCGATTCGATGACGTTCAGTTTCGCAATTCTTGCTTTGTCTCCGACGTGTTCGGCGACGCGCTCAAGAATCGGCGCCTGTGCCACGCAGGGGTTACACCAGGGCGCCCAGAAATCCACCAGCGTCACACCCTCGAGGGTCTGGACCTTGAAATTGTGGTCGTTCAACTCCACGACCGCTTTCCCATTCGTCGCATCTCGCTCTCCCTGATCTGCGGATGATTGATCGACGCGCTCCACGGCCGCCGTGGCCTTCTGCGTCGTGAGGCTCAACGCCTGCTCGAGATCGGTGATGATGTCGTCGACGTTCTCGATACCTACGGACAGCCGCACCAAGCCGTCGGTGATATGGCCGCGCCGCCGCGCTTCGGATCCTATCGATGCGTGGGTCATGCTGGCCGGGTGCTGGATCAGCGTCTCCACGCCACCCAGACTCACCGCCAAGGTGCAAAGCTCGACCGCGTTCATGAGCTTCCTGCCCGCCTCGACGCCGCCCTTCAAGCCGAAGCTGATCATGCCGCCGGAGCCAGACATCTGCTTTCGGGCGATCTCGTACTGCGGATGGTCACTCAAGCCCGGGTACCGCACCCATTCAACAGCCGGGTGCTCAGCAAGGAACGCTGCAACTTGCTGGGCATTCTTACAGTGCCTGTGCATCCGGAGGGCCAGCGTCTTGATTCCGCGATGAACAAGAAAGGCCTCGAGTGGGGACAGCACGCCACCCAACTGGTTTAGCATCTGACGGATAGCCTTGTGACGACCCGCGTCGTTGACGACGATGATGCCACCCACGACATCCGCGTGACCGTTCAGAAACTTGGTGAGGCTATGCACCACGATATCTGCACCCCAACGGATTGGCTGCTGAAGAATCGGGCTCATGAAGGTGTTGTCAACGACCACCAAGGCCCCCCTCTCGTGCGCGAGCCGGCAGATGGCCTCGAGGTCGGTGATCACCAGCGTCGGGTTTCCCGGGGTCTCGATGAACACTACTTTCGTGTTGGGCCGCAAGGCTTGTTGGACCGCATCGAGGTCTGAGGTCGCGACGATGGATGCTTCGATGCCGCCGCGAGCCAGTACGGTCTCGACGAGAGTGCAGGTGGGGCCGTACACGACGTCGCTCAAGATTATGTGGTCGCCCGTCTTCAGGAGGGACACGAGCGTCGTATGGATGGCGGCCATTCCGCTGCTGCAGGCGAGCGCCCCGTGGCCGCCCTCAAGAACGGCAACACATTTCTCCAAAGCCTCCACAGTCGGATTGCCCATGCGGGAGTAGATGTAGCCGGGCATCTCTCCGGCGAAAAGGGCGGCCCCATGATTGGCATCGGTGAACGCGAAAGTGGAGGTCTGGTAGATTGGCGGCGTCACTGGGCCGAACTGATACTGATCGACTCCGGCGTGAACCGCCTGGGTCTCTGGCGTCGCTCCATTATGATGCGTCATGGATCACATCCTCCGTCAATGGCCGCATGGCCTGGACTCCGTCGGCGCTGTCGACTTCAGGCTGACATCGAACGCTCCTCTCGACGTATCCACGACCATCCCACTTTGCAGTCAGTCAAACGGACGCGTCGCACATGGTTGGGTGAGCGAGAAGGCCCTGATTCAGATATGGATATGTATGTCATCATTCATGAGGCAGACCAGCTTGATACTCGAAAAAGGAATGAACTGTTTCACCGGGGCATCTTCCACTTTCTGATACTCCTTGTCGTCCTCGGCAGCGACGATGACAAGGTCGTCATAAACATTGAGGATTTTCGACCTGTGAAAACTTGGCTTGATCTGGTGCCCTAGAGGAATACCTTTCATCGACTCTGGATGGCTCAAGGTGACGACCCTACCTACCAGAGCATGGAGCAAGTCGTATAGGGACCGAATCGCCGATTTTTTCTGCTCGATCGGAGCATTGGTGATGACAGCTGTGTGGGCCTGAATCATGATTTTCACTCCTCTCTGGATTATTGCTTCTACCGATCCATTGGATCCGATGCTCGAAGCCGGATGCCGGACAAGTAATATCACTGACCTAGATTCGAGACTACAACGCGAATCTCCTCGTCAGTGAATCTGAGGGAGAATCGGCAACAGGAGGTGTCTCAAGTGCCGTGCCGGATTTTGCAATTTTCCGGCTAACCGAGAAAATCAATCCGATGGGCCAGGCTTGAAGCTGAAGTCGCGCTCAGTAGGTGCGGCCCGCCAGTTTGTCATGGATCTGATTCTGATGCAGCAATCGTAGACTGCCAATTTGGCAGGACCGGGCAGAGCTAGCTGTGCTCTCCAAGGACATATGTCCGATAAACATGCACGAGTTTGTCCGGCG
>CAZAKZ010000230.1:0-6824 GCA_964485695.1 uncultured Planctomycetota bacterium
GCTGACGCCGAACACGGTGACGATGATCTGGGGCTCGGCCTGGGCCTCGATCTCCGATCCGCTGAAGACGGTGAGGTTCACCATGCAATCTACCCTCATTCAAAGGTGATCGAAGGGCGCGTATTCGTCCACACGTCGGAAGATTACACCATTGTTTCGAGAAAATCGAAATTCATCGCTTCTCGAAGGTGGTCAGCCAGAACTCCTTCCGGAAGGGGGCCTCGGCATCGGCGGCCCGGCATGCCAGGCCGAACCGGGCCGCTTCTCGAGCCAGGCACCGGACGGAGGTGGCGCGGGTTTCCCGGAAACGCCCCCGTAGCACGGCCTTGATCCGCCGGGTGGCCGCGTGCAGCGATATTGGGTGGCGCAGGCTCACCAGGACGTATTTCCGGCTCACCCGGGTGATTTCCTCGAGTAACCGGGCCCGGGCTTCGGCCCCCTCCAGGTGGTAGAGAAACCGCATGCACAGCACCGCGTCGAAGGCCGCATCCGGAAAGGGGAGTCGGAGGACGTCGGCCACCAGGACCCGGCCGGTGGCCTCGGCCTCGGCTTTGAGCATGGCTGGAGAGATATCCGCCGACACCACGCGGTGCCCGGCGGCCTCGAGATGGCGGCTGACGCGGCCCGTGCCCGCCGGTACGTCCAGGATGTCCAGGCCGGTGGGGAGTCGGCCCAGGGCTCTGTCCAGGACCCGCATCTCCGCCTGATGCCGGGCCGGGGACCGGCGGGCGTACTCGGCGGCGCGGTCGGGGCTGAGGTACCGGTCCTCGATGCGTTCGGCGTCCTTCATGCGTTCAGCTTCCCGTGCTGCGATACCCCCGGACGCCCAGGTTCCAGACCCCCAGGCAGGCCAGCGCGCTCACCGCCGCCACCAGGGGGGTGAGGTAACAGAGGGTACGAAACCCGGTCTTCTGGAGAAAGTGGGTGGCCGGATAAAAAGACACGAAGGCAAAAGGGATCACCCAGCTCAGCACCGCGCCGATGGAGGGGCCGAAGATGGGGACCGGATAGCGGCCGAACTGGATCAGGTTCCAGACCGGGGCCACCACTCCGATACGGTCCTCGAAGAAGAAGCTCAGGCAGGACAGCATGGAGAAGACCGAGAAGTAGATGACGGCACCGGACACCACCAGCACACCCAGCCAGAGGACGTCCGGCAGGTGCCACTGGAGGTCCAGCTGCCTCCCGGCCCAGATCGTGACCCCCAGGCCCACGATCATCTCTTGCAGGGACGTGAGGCGGATTCTTTCCAGCAGGAGATGGGCGAGGGTGGGCATGGGGCGGAGAAGGAGGCGGTCGAACCGGCCCTCGATGATATAGCGCTCCGGGAACTCGAAGAGGTTGATGCTGAAGATGCTGAAGAGGCCGTAGGGGATGAGACTCAGGCCGTAGATGAAGAACACCTCCTCCCGACTCCACCCCCAGAGGTCGTGGATGCGGTGGAACAGGAGCACCACGAAGAGGATACCGGCCGCGGTGCCTAGAACGCTGGCCAGGATTTCACCGAAGAAATCGGCCTTGTAGGCCAGGCGCGCCTTGAGGCTCTGGACCAGAAATCCGGTGTAGAGGGTAAGGGTGCGCCGCATTCTGTCAGCCCCCCTGGATCACAAGCTTGCGCATCACCTGTCTCCAGACAAGGTGAGCCGCGCCGTAGAGAAGGGCTGTCCAGAGCCCCTGGAGGGCCAGGGCCGACAGGGCCTCGGTTCCGGAGAAGCGCCCCAGGTAGAGGGCCGCCGGTGTGTGGGCGATGTGGCGAAAGGGCAGGTAGAGGGAAGCCGCATAGAGCCAGTCGGGAAAGAACTCCAGGGGCATGAGCAGCCCGCTCAGGAGCTGGATGGTGTAGTGCTTGGCGCTGATGATGCCCATGATGGACCGGGTCATGAAAGCGATGAGCCCCACCAGGAAATTGAGGTAAGCCAGCAGAAGAAAGCTCAGCACGGCGCTGAAGAGGAAAGCCGGCCATGCGGCCGGATCGGCGGGGGGACGGATGGGGAACAGGGCGAATACGGCCACGCTCACGGGCCCTGTGAAGGCTGTGATCCGGAACAGGCTCTCGCCCGCGGCCAGGCCGGTCATGGCGTGGAGCAGGCTCACGGGTCGGGCCAGGTAGAGGGTGATATGGCCCTCGGTCACCAGAGTGGCAATTTCCCGGTCGATGTTGTTGAAGTAGAAGCTCCGGATGATCCAGCCCAGGGCCACGTAGGTGATGATCTCGTCCAGGACGTATCCCCGGATCGCGGCGCCCGGAGCGGCGTGGGCGTAGACTGCACGCCAGATGAAGTAGTAGATGGACACGTTGAGGGTGTAGGTCAGGATACCGGTCACGTAGCGGAGCCGGTAGGCGAGGATGCGCAGGAATCCGGCCCGCACGAAGGCGGTCATACGGATCGCGGCAAGCCTCATAGTCAGGCCTCCCGGGTCGGGGGCGGGACAGTGCCTTCGCGGTAGATGCGCTTCACCACGTTCTCGATGCTCGGCTCGGGAATCTCGATGTCGGCCACTTCCACCTCGTTCAGGAGCGACCGGATCAGATCCGCGGGGCGAGTCCGGTGCCGGTCGAAGGTGGCCCGATACCGGAGCGGAGACACCGGCTCCCACCCGACGCCCTCTCCCCCCAGTCCCTCCAGGACACCGGAGGGCGGAGGCGAGAGGAGATCCACCATGAGGTGGGTCTCGCCGGCGTGGGCGGCCTTGATCTCCTCGAGAGGTCCGTCGAACAGGAGCTTCCCGTGGTCGAGGATCAGGATGCGCTCACACAGCGCCTCGATGTCGCGCAGATCGTGGGTGGTGATGAGGGTCGTGGTGTGAAACTCCCGGTTGATCTCCTTCAGGAAGGCCCGCACCGCGTCCTTGGCCACGATGTCCAGACCGATGGTGGGCTCGTCCAGGAACAGCAGCCTCGGTGCGTGGAGCAGGCTGGCCGCCAGGTCGCACCGCATGCGTTGGCCGAGGCTGAGCTTTCGCACCGGGGTATGGAGGAGGGGGGCGATATCCAGGATGGTGTCCAGGCGGTGAATACGTTCCTCGAGGGTGGAGCCCGGCACGTCGTAGATCTTTCCCAGCAGGTGGAAGCTCTCGATGACCGCGAGGTCCCACCAGAGCTGAGTGCGCTGTCCGAACACCGCTCCGATGTGTTTCACGTAGGCGATGCGGTTGCGGTGGGGGATGTACCCGGCCACCCGCAATTCTCCCGAGGTCGGTACCAGGATGCCGGTGAGCATCTTCACGGTGGTGGATTTGCCCGCGCCGTTGGGACCGATGAGGCCGATCCTCTCACCCGGTCGGACCTCGAAGGAGACCTCGCTGACGGCGTTCAGAGTCCGGTAGCGGCGGTGGAACAGATCGCGCACCCCGCCCCAGATCCCGACGCGCCGGCGAAAGACGCGAAAGGACTTGGTCAGGTTGCGGACCTCGATGGCGATGTCGGAGTCGGTCATGGTTGTTCCCTTGGACTGGTAGGAAAATAGCGCCCCGGGCGTCTTCGATCAAGCCATGGAGCTCTGTCTGAGGGAAACCACGTGCAGGGCGGAGACGCCGGGGAAGAGAGACCGGCTCCGGAGGACTTCGAGGCCGGCCCGGGCGGCCAGGCCCTCGAGGTGGGCCCTGTCCAGGATGAACCTGCGGGACTCACCCCGGGTGCGGTCTTTGCGCCGCCTCCGGGCGGCCTGGTAGTTTCCCGAGAGGAAGAGGCTGATCACGATGGGCCCCGAGGTCACCCGTTTGAGCTCTGCCAGGGAGGCGAGGCGGTCGGCGTCGTCGTGGAGGTGGTGGAGAAACCGCAGGCAGACCGTGGCGCCGAAGACCCGTTCCCGAAAGGGGAGGCGGGGCAGGGCCGCGTTCAGAAAGCAGACCGTATCTCCGGGGACGGCTTCCCGGGCCCGGGCGAGCATGGGCACCGAGGCGTCCACGGCCGCGGCCGGGCCAAAGGCCGTGAGGGAAGGCAGGAATCGTCCCGTGCCGCAAGGCGAGTCCAGGAGGGGCCCGCGAGCTCCGGCCTTGGAGAGGGCCCGGACCACGAGGTGCGCCTCCCTTCGCGATGCCAGACGTCGCAGCCACGTGCGATGGTGCTTCCGGGCGTAGTCCTCGGCGGTACGGGTATTGCGGTAGGCCTCGCGCACCTGGTCTGGATCGATGCGGTTCAGGGAGCGCATGATCGGGATATCTCCGATCCTGGGCCGAGGTAATAGACGCGGTCCCGGATCTTCTGGATACCGCCCTCGAGGACGGGCTTGTGGTGCAGGAGGTTCCGTGGCGGCCTGGGCAGTACGGTGATGGATCTCGCCCGGAGCCGTCCTTCGAGGCGCCCTCTCCCCAGGAGATGCGCCTGGCCGAAGAACACAACGGGGAAGTGGCCGCGGTGTTGCTGAATGAACGACCGGGCGCGGGCGGCGATGACACGGTCCCGGAGGTCGAGGGGGGGGCGATTGAGATTCTCCACGGGAAACACCAGCCAGCCGCGCGACCTCGCCCGCTCGAGGAAGGCAGCAAAGCCCTCCGGATCGCAGCCTTTCGGTCCGAGCCAGGACCGCGGATTTCGCTGATTCACGCGGCGGCGAAGTCCATCGAGGGAGAGACGCCCTTCGAGATACCCCTGCAGGTCGTCGCGGTCCTCCAACCGCAGAAATTCGACGATGAGCAGGAGAGGACCGACGTGGTCCGCGATCCGGTCCAGGAGTCTGAGAGCCCGGGCATGGTAGGCTCGATCCGTGTGGTAATCCCCCAGAAGCAGGAGATTGGCCCTGGAGATGGATTGGAGCAACGCCCGGAGTGAGGCATTGCCTTCCACCTTGTTTCCCACGGTGCGGTGGAACTCAGACTTGTACCTCTCCAGGTTCCGGGTGTCTGCCCTGGGGGCCGGTTCCTGGATCGGGGGGGCATCGACCCAGGCGCAGCCCCCGGAGAAAAGGCACCCCAGGATGAGAATCGTCTTGATCATGGTGGTCCTCGATGGGGAACGCGGCGATGAAAATATCGCCACGGCCGTCGGCTCCGGGACGTTATACCGTGAGACCTGTGGATATCGATATTCAGACCTATTTTGTGTTCGTCTCAAACTGGAACTTCCTAAATTGTCCTAGTGACTTTGGTTGCAGAAATTCATCCTGGATCCTATAATTATACTACTTGAGAGAAAAACGGGGAGGATGGATGCATCCATAGCCTGAATCATGCCCGGCGCTTCGTCGTGCCCGCCTCGATTTTCGGGAGACGGGAACGCAGGCCTGGTTTCGAGAACAGGCTTGAGCGCCATCGAACCGAGCGGAAATGTTCATCATGAGAATCACCACAGTCATCCTCACGATCCTGTGCCTGGCCTACGGAGCGGCCGAGGTCCGGGCCTCCGGCACCGAGGTGAAGGGAGTGGTCTCCACCCAGCCGGTCCAGCCCGGTGACTACATGAATCCCGCCTTTTCCGGCACCGTGGACCTCAACATTCATTTTCCTACCACGCCGAATGCGAACACGGGCCTCATGGTGGTCCTGCACGGTCTCGGCACTCACTTCCACCAGTACGACACCGAGTGTGAAACGTGGGTGAATGATTTCAACGTCCTCACGGTTCAGGTCAATTACCGCGGCACCGGAAATCCACCTCCGGGGTATGACCT
This sequence comes from uncultured Planctomycetota bacterium, assembly GCA_964485695.1. GTDB lineage: Bacteria > Planctomycetota > JAFGQW01 > JAFGQW01 > JAFGQW01 > CAZAKZ01. The sequence continues at coordinate 5,610 of CAZAKZ010000230.1, forward strand.
GGGGAAGTACCAGGCCATTGACGTCCTCCGGGTCGTGCAATACATGCTGAAAAATTACACCCTCGACAGGAGCCGTATCTTTCTCTGGGGCGCTTCGGCCGGCGGAAACGTGGCCCTGCACACCGCCAAGATGGCCCCCGGGACCTTTGCCCTGGTGGCGGCGCTTCACCCCATCACCCGGCCCACCAACGATCAGGACCGTGTCAACCTGGGCTACGAGAACGATCCCCTCGGCGGGTGGGAGAAGTTCATCCTCGGCACCGGTCTGTCGTACACCCCCGAGGAATGGGACATCCGGGATGCCCAGTATCTCGCTGCCTACCTGAAGGACGTTCCGGTGTATCTCATCCACGGCGACAAGGACGCCGTGGTGGACTGGCAGCACTCCAAGGACTTGTACGACAGGTTGCAGAACGTTGGAGGCACATCCACCTTGATCACCATCCTGGGCGGCAGCCACGACTTCAATGACGCCAAGGATCCTACGGAAAACTCGAGGTTCAAGGTGACGCAGAAATACCTGAAGACAGCCATCAACACCCTCACAACGACCGGCAAGCTGGAGCTCGACACCCAGGCGAAGATCACCTTTCCCACCCGTGGAACCAAGGCCTGGCCCGTGAAGTTCGATCCACAGGGATTGGCCACTCTGGATCAGGTGGACTTCCCGGGAGCGGTCATGAGCCTGAGGGTGGACACCCCGCAGGTCAAGCAGGGTGAATCCCTCTCCTTTGGCTTGAAGCTGGACAACTGGATGTCCTCCCCCCAGAGCGTGATCCTCCTCGCAGGATTCTTCCAGATTTCCAACTCCACGGTGTGGCCCCTGGTCGGGCCGATACCGTACTTGCTGCCGACGACCGGAGTGAACGGCCCCGTGGGGATACCCATCACCACCGCATTCCCGGCCGGGGAGTATCTGTTCGTGGCCGTGGTCATGGGCAGCACGCCCTCGAACTACATCGACCTGGATTACTTCCAGTTCACCGTCACCTCCGGTTCCTGAGCGTCCTGCGGGCCAGGTTCTATAAATCGGCTGTCCACCGTGGGATGGGATGCTCGGGTTCGCCCCTCACATACGCCTTCCCTCCAAGTCGATAGAATTGAACAGCCTGTGGATCAACTCTCGGGGGCCAGAATCGGTCTTTTTCTCCCAGGTCCGTCCATGTCGGATTCATCGATACTTTCCATTGTATCGACTCATCCGCCGAGGACGAA
>CAZAKZ010000231.1:0-6767 GCA_964485695.1 uncultured Planctomycetota bacterium
TCAGCCGCCTCGTGCGGACTCAAAAAACGGCTTTGTTGCAACAGGAACTATTTAGAATAATCCCGCCATGAACCACGACGAATCCATGCGGACGTTCCTCGACGCCCTCGGTAGGGAAGTGGAGGGCGAGGTTAAAGCCGACGACATGAGCCGCGTCCTCTACAGCACCGACGCCAGCATCTACCAGGTCCTGCCCCACGCCGTATGCCTGCCCCGGAACGCGGACGACGTCCAGGCCGCCGTCACCCTGGCCGCACAGCACTGCGTACCCGTGCTGCCCCGCGCCGCCGGCACCAGTCTGGCGGGCCAGGCCGTGAACGCGGCCCTGGTCCTGGACATGAGCCGGCACATGGACCGGATCCTGGAGGTGAACGTCGAGGAGAGATGGGTCCGGGTCCAGCCCGGCGTGGTATTGGACGCCCTGAACCGCCACCTCGAGGCGTTCGGCCTCCGGTTCGGACCGGATCCGGCCAGCAGCGCCCAGGCCGCCATGGGGGGGATCGTGGGCAACAACGCCACGGGCAGCCACTCCATCCTCTATGGCATGACCGCCGATCACGTCCAGGCCGTCAAGGGGGTTCTCGCCGATGGTAGCCTTGTCGAGTTCGGTCCGGTGGAAGCGGAGGATCTGGAGTCCCACTTCCGCAAACCCGGCCTCGAGGGAAGAACCTACCGCCGCATCCATGGCATCGCCCGCACCCATCGTGACGTCATCCTGGCCGGCACCCCACGGCACTGGCGCCGCTGTGGTGGATACAACCTGGACCGTTTCGTGGACGGTGCCTCCTTCAGGGTCTCGAGGGATGAACGCTTCAACCTCGCGGGCCTCGTGTGCGGGTCCGAAGGAACCCTGGCGGTCATGACCGAGATGAAGCTCGGTCTGGTGCCTCGGCCGCGGCACGTAGGCCTGGCCGTGGTGCAGTTCCCGTCGCTTCGGGCGGCGCTGGATGCCGCCTCCGTGATCCTGGAATCCGATCCCTCGGCCGTGGAACTCCTCGACAATACGAGTCTTCGACTGTGCCGCCAGGTGCCTGCGTACGCCCGGCGTCTCGACGCCTTCCTCGAGGGCGATCCCCATAGTGTTCTACTCACCGAGTACCACGCCCAGGACGCAGCCCACCTCACCGCGAAGATTCAGCGCCTCGAGGTGCACCTACGAAACGCCGCCATGGCCGCGGCCGTGGTGCCTGTGGTCGGACCCGAGCGCCTTCACGACGTCTGGACGGTGCGCAAGGCCGGCCTCGGCCTGGTGATGAGCATGAAGGGAGACCTGAAGCCCATCCCGCTCATCGAGGACGCGGCCGTGCCCGTGGAGCACCTCACGGACTACGTGACCCGCATCGAGGCCTTCTGCAGAGACCTGGGCACCCGGGCCGTCTACTATGCGCACGCCAGCGCCGGCTGCCTCCACATCCGGCCGCTCCTCGATCTGAAGGCGGCCGGAGACGTGGCGAAGCTACCCCGCATCGTGGAATTCTCCGTCTCCCTCCTGAAGGAATTCGGAGGCTGCCTCTCCAGCGAGCACGGCGACGGTCGGGCCCGGAGTGCATTCAACGAGGCGTTCTTCGGCAAGGACCTCTACGGTCTATTCCAGGAAGTGAAGGCCGCCTTCGATCCGGAGAACCTCCTGAATCCCGGCAACATCGTGGACGCGCCCCCGAACACCGACCACCTCCGGTACGGCCCGGACGCCGCGAGGATCCCCCTCGAGGAGCAGACCGACTTCTCGGACTTCGGCGGATTTCTCCGGGCCGTGGAGATGTGCAACGGTGCGGGCGCCTGCAGGACGGCCGGCACCGGAACCATGTGCCCGAGCTTCCGGGTAACCCGGGAAGAGGAGCACAGCACCCGCGGCCGGGCCAATGCGCTGCGGGCCGCTCTTTCGGGTCGCCTTCCCGCCGGGGCCCTCACGAGCCGGGCAATCTACCGGGTCATGGACCTCTGCATCGAGTGCAAGGCGTGCAAGAGCGAATGCCCCTCGAGCGTGGACATGACCCGGCTCAAGCTGGAATTCCTGGCCCACTACCACCGGCAGCACCCGGTGCCGCTCCGCACCCGATTCCTGGCCGATATATCCCGGTGGAACCGGCTGTTGAGCGGCCGGACCGCACCCCTGGTGAACCAGGTTCTGTCCAGCGGATGGTTCCGGTGGAGCATGGAGAAGATCCTCGGTCTCGACCGGAAACGTCCCTTCCCGCGCTTCGCCCGGGAGCCCTTCACGAGGTGGTTCGAGACCCGACAATGGGAGCGCCGTCCGGATCGTCCCCGGGTGGTGCTCTTTCACGATACCTTCAATACCTACAATGAACCCGAGGTGGCCCGGGCGGCCGTGGAGGTCCTGGAGGCAGCCGGATTCGAGGTGGAGCTGTCGAACCACGGATGCTGCGGACGGCCCTGGATTTCCAAGGGCCTGGTCGACCGGGCTCGCCGGGCCGCCAGGCGTACGGTGGAGAGGTTGGCTCCCTTTGCGCAGCAAGGGATGCCGGTGGTGGGGCTGGAGCCCAGCAGCCTGCTCTCCCTCCGGGACGAATACCTCCATTTTTTCCCCGGGGAATCCCGCGTGAAGACCCTGGCCGATCACGCCTACCTCTTCGAGGAGTACCTGTGCATGCTCCAGGACGAGGGCCGCCTCGACCTGGCCTTCACCGACGAGAACCGGGAGATCCTGTTCCACGGCCACTGCCACCAGAAGGCCCTGGAAGGAGGCGAGTCCACCCGCCGCGCCCTCGCCCTGCCGCCGGGATTCGAGGTGGAGGAGGTGGACGCGGGCTGCTGTGGTCTGGCCGGTGCCTTCGGGTACGAGAGGGAGCACTACGAGATCTCCATGGAAATGGCGGAGCAGCGGCTCTTCCCGGCCGTCCGTGCCGCGGCCGGGGACACCCTCATCGCCGCGCCCGGATTCAGCTGCCGGCAGCAGATCCTCCACGGCACGGGGAGAAGAGCGCTGCATCCAGCGCAAATCCTGCGGTCGGCCCTGAGGGAGTAGAAAAGGTACTGAGCGACCACGATCCCGTCTCGATGCGGATCACTGCTGTTTCGGCTTCTCGTACACGGCCCAGTTCAGCTCTGCGATGTGAATGTCCCGGCCTTCCACGGCCCGGGCGCGAAGCAGGCGTTCCGGCGTCGCCTCCGGGGCCACGACGTCCCCGGGTACGCCCGCGGCCACGGCCTCCCCGTAGACCTCCATGACCTGCTTCGCGTGGGTTTGCATGGAGGGGAGAGTAGAGGGAATCGCGGCCTCCAGGCCACGCAATTGATCCGGGGCCTCCAGGATGGCCACGATCTTGTCCGCAAGATCCGCCGCGTCTCCCGGACGAAACGGCAATGCAGTCCTGCCCGCCCGTTCCACGAGAGCGCCCCGGTTTGAAACCAGCAGGGGAAGCCTCAGGGTGAACGCCTCGTCCAGGACAAAGGAGTGGGACTCGTGGCAGAGGGTCGGGAACACGGCCGCATCGTACCGGGATCCGTCCAGGTCCTCGGGCTGGTAGGGGCCGGCAAAGGTGACGGGGAGCCCTTCGGCCAGGTCCAGGAGCCTCTTCTCGTAGTCCTCGAACACGTGTTCGCCGTGGAGGGTGAGATGAACGCGATCGCGGTGCACGGGCTCGAGCAGAGCCAGGGCCTCCAGCACCACGTGGATCCCCTTGTCGTGGCGGAAGTGCCCCCAGTGCACGAGGCGAAGGCGACCGTCCGGATCGGGGACGCGGGGTGCGGCCGGAGGGGAGGTCGAGGTGATGTCCCCGAACGGCACCACCGTGATCCGATCCGCCTCGAGGCCGTGGAGCCGGGCCACCAGATCGCGGTGCGCCCTTGAGGGGACGAGCAAGCGCGTGGCGGCCCCTACCTCCGCACGCATACAGGCCCGAAACCGCGCCAGCTCCAGTTTCACCTCCATTGGGTCCTGACAGGAGGCGGCGGGGGCGCAGCCGGCACAGAGGCCCGGACCCATGGGGGTCTGGCAGAAGTGGCCCCGGGCGTGGATTCGAAAACCGCGCGGACAGGTGGAGGCCAGATCGTGGAGTGTCAGGACCACGGGGATGCGCCTGGCCGCGGCCAGGCGAACCAGGCTCCGCGTGAGGCGGAGCCAGTGGTGGACGTGGAGCACATCGGGGCGTAGCCGGTCCAGGAGTGCGGTCAAGAGAGGTTCGGCGTGGGGTGCGTCGGACTTTGTCCAGCCATCGATATCGATGCCGATACGATGCAGCCGGTAGAGAAGAAGGTCTCCGTGGCGCACTGCATCGATCCAGGGGGCCTCGCCGGCCTCGCCCGATCCGGTCAGGAGTCGCACGTCGTGGCCGAGGGCGTGGTGGGCCCTGGCCAGGGCCTCCACGTATCGTTCGGTTCCCCCGAAAAACTCGGGAAAGAAGCCGTGTACGGCGTGCACAATGCGCATGAGTGGTCTTTGCTGCCGCTCCTGTTGCCGGATGGCAAAATCGTCCCGGGAACACCTACCGATGTGTTTCCCGGTTCCGAGACGATAGAATACCCGAAAGTGTTCCGGTTGCGAGAAGCGGTTTTCAGGACCGGGCGAATTCCACGGCCCCGGCAACGACGTCTCGGGGAGACAACCGATCATCCGGAAAAGAGTCTTTCTGCTCCTGCACCTCACCCTGCTCCTGGCCGTGGGGGGGGTCTACTACCCTGACAGCATCGTCATCGACGACGCGTTCATCACCTTCCGGTACGCCGAAAACCTGGCCGCGGGCCGGGGTTTCGTCTTCAACCCCGGGGAGAACTTCCTCGGCACCTCGGCGCCGCTCTTCGGCCTGGTCCTTGGAGTGGGCCAGTGGTTGACCGGTCTGAGTGTGCTGCAATGGGCGGTGATCCTGCACCTCGCCTCGATGCTGGTCCTGGCGCTTGTTGCTTGGTCGCTCTTCCGGGATCTGCCGATCCGGCCGCTGGGCCTTCTCTTCCCCTACCTTCTTCTCCTCAATCCCCTGGTCCAGCTGACTCAAGGCATGGAGTCTGTGTTTTTTTTGGGCCTGGCCTTTCTCACCCTTCTCGCATGCGTTCGGGGGCGGCAAGTGGGATTCGGAGCCGGGGCGGCGTTGCTCTGTCTTGCCCGGCCGGACGGAGCGATCCTGGCCGGCATCCTCCTGGTGTCCCGGTGGTGGCGCGATCGCAGGCTTCCTCGCCTGGCTCTAGGCATCGGTCTGGGCATCGGCCTCCCCTGGCTGGTCTACGCCACGGTCGTATACGGCAGTCCAATCCCCGCCTCGGTGGGCGCCAAGGTCCACCAGGCCGGCGATCCCCTCTGGCCCGGCTGGTTCCTGGGCCACCTGGTGGACGTGGAAGTGCAGCGGCCCTGGAACCTGTGGTGGATCCTGGCCGTCCCGGCCCTGGTCGCGGCCTTCTTCGGGCGACACAGATCGGCCCGCCTGGTGGCCCTGTGGTGCCTCGTCCACAACGGAATCCTCGCCCTTTTCCGTGTGCCGGGGTATTTCTGGTACTACGTTCCGCTCCTGGCCCAGGCCGCTTTTCTGGTCCTCCACCTCGGTGCCCGGATTCCCACCCCGCGATGGATGCGTCGCTCTCGAAGGATCTCCCACCGCGTCTCCGGCCTCGCGATCCTGGCCGTGCCCATCCTCCTCCTTGCCCTGAAGCCGCCCACAGTGGAACGTCTCTCCACCCGGTTCCGGACCGAGAGCCTCGCACCCGGGAGAATCGACTACTTCCACATCGGGAACTGGTTGCGGGAAAACACGCCCCCCCTCTCCACGGTGGCCGCCGTGGAGGTGGGAATCCTGGGCTACTACGCAGACCGCACCATCATCGACTTCCTCGGCCTGGTGACACCGGGGGTGTCGGACAAGGTTCCGGAACGGGCCCACGTGGAATACGTCTTCCGCCGCTACCGGCCGGACTACGTGGTGGGAAACGTTCCCCAGGCGGGCCACGACGCGAACATGCTGCAGTACCTCGACGCGTGTTATTTCCCGGCCAAGATCCTGGGACGCAGGATCCTGTTCCAGCGCAACCGGCTGGATGAAGGAGAGCTGGCCCGGAGGGCGGCCCTGGCCCTGTCCGGAGAGGAGCAGACGGTCTACTTCGGTGATTTCCCCAAGATGCTGGACTTCGAGGCATTCACCCGGGAGGCTACCCGGACAGCGCCCGGTCGCCGGTTCACACTGGGCACTCTCCCCGAGGCCGACCACGTGCTGCAGGTCCTGCCGGACGGACGCCTCCGGTCCGCTCCGGCCCTGCGCCATGCACGGGTGCGGTTCGGGCCGGAGGCTCTGATGACGTGGCATCGGAATCGCATGGAGCCGCCGCAGTGGACGCCGGAGGGCGTTCGCTTCTCGGCTCTCGAACCGGCGGCACACCTCGTGACCTCTGTGGGCCTGAGGGGCCCCTTCCGTAGAATCCGGCTCCGGATCCGGGTAGAAGATCTGAACGGATTCGAGGGGGGTGATGCCCGGGTCCACCTCACGATCCAGGAGAAAGACAACCGGGTCCACACGGTGAGCCTGGCCTTTTCTCTACGGTCGAGTCCCACGTTCGAAGATATTCTGGTGCGTATCCCCTTCGGCGGCATCACCGGGGCCCAGGCGTTGAAGACCCTTCAGCTGGGGCCCCTGAACCGGCCCGGCACATTTCAGGTCCAGGAGGTCCATCTGGAACGGCAGTAGGGCCGAGGCGGCTGACGTCTTCCATTGTGGCCGCGAGTTTCAGAAATTCATCCCCCGTGGATCGAGGTGGTTGGCCCTGGAAAAAGGCGTGTCCTTTCGGCAAGCCTGCATGACACCCATCGATTCTGAGAGTATTTTTGG
>CAZAKZ010000232.1:0-6752 GCA_964485695.1 uncultured Planctomycetota bacterium
AGCCGCGCACGACCTCCAGGTCCTTCTCTTCTCCGGTCGACAGCAGGAACAGTGCAGCGCCGTAGCCCTGCTTGTTGACGCGTGCCAGGAAGTCGGCGAAGTTGCGCACGATCTTGTCGGACTTCGGGCAATTCATGGGCCACGTGTCGCTGTAGGCGCCAAGCACCGGGAGTTTGACAATGACCTCCCCGGCTTGTGCTTCAGGGCTCTCCTTGACCCTCATCTTCAGAATCCCGTCTTTAGCCTCTGCCTCGGCGATCAGGTTGCCGAGGATGACGCGCGGGTCGACATCCTTGAGCACCTTGCCGTTGATGCTCTCGATGATCTGTCCCGGTTTCAATTTGCCCGTGGCCGCCGCAGGAGAGCCCGGCTCGACGCTGATGATGTGCATGGTGAAGGCCGGCTGACGCAGCTCCAGCCCGATCCCGACCGGACCAATGTGGTCGATTTTGAAGCGCGCCACGTCGTGCGCCGGATAGAAATGAAAAAGCGGCCAGTCCTTGTAGTACGGGTCCTCGAACTCGCCGGCAAGCGCGCCCTTATCGGCGGCATGACCGGTCACACAAGCAGCCAATACTACGCAGATCAACGCAGTGGAAACGGTTCGACTCATGGCTCCTTCCTTTCTCGCAGAATGCTCGTCGTCGGGAATCAGTGGTGATTCACGATAGCGGAACCCCACCCCGCACTCCAGCGCACAATTGCGGCAAGGCACGCGGTGAATTGCGACACCGCGGCAAGTCCGGAGGGGCGACACAGGCTACGCCGCGCTACTTCGGCAGCTGCCCCCGGATCCTGCCGAGCAGTGTCGTCGCTCTGCCACGGGAATCGGCATCGTCCGACTTCTGCACGACTTTCCGTAACGACGCAGCAACTCGTTCCGCGTGCGGCGATTCAACCAGTTGCTCCGCCACGGACAGCACGGCTACGGCAGCCTCACGTCGCACCGTCGCATCATCAAGAAACGGCATGGCAAGGTCCAGCGCCTGCGGAACTGCCAGCCGGCCCACCACGCCGAGCAACAGCGTCTTGTCGTCGGTCCGCCGAGCGAGTTTGGCTGCCCGTCTGCAGATCTCCAGGCGTCGGCCGACAGGAAGGGCGTCGCGTCCTGCAAACGAGATGTAGCCTCGCAGGCAAACCAGCCGGTCCGACGGATCCGCGGCATGCTGCGCAAGTCGCGCGATCTCGGGTACGGCATCCGAGTTCTTCCAATCGGCCAGAAGACGCACGGCCGCGGCACAGACCCGGCGATCCGCATCACGCGTTGACGCCACGACCGCCCCAAGAGCGCGTCTGCCGCCCACCTCCCGCAGGGCACGCAGAAGAGACGTAGAGAGCCCCGGACCGGCATCCTGCAACGATGCGATCAACGTAGCCGCGCATGCGTCACGATCCTCGGCCTTGCCGCAAGCGGCAACCAGGGCCACCCCGAGGTCGCGACGTACACCGCCCTCTGGGCACCGCGACAAGCAAGAGAGCAACGCCGGCACATCGTCCGGCCCGGCCAGGGCGCGCGACACCTTCGCGGCAGCAGCCGCTGTTGCCGAGTCGCCCTTGTCCACGATCGTCAACAGCACAGGAAAAGCCGCGCGAAAACGCCGCACGCCGGCTACCCGTATCGCCCGCACGACCGCGGCCCCGTTGCCGCCCTGTATCGCACGCAGCACGGCTGCGTCCGCTTCTTCTCCGTCGAGACCGGCAAGTACCGACTCAGCGGCATCCGCCACGCCTTCGCGGGGATCGCCCAGCGCGTCGACAAGCACTTCGGCAACTCGGGCGGCAGGAAACTCAGCGAGCCCCGACAGAGCCGCTGTACGCAGGTCGGCCCGTTCCGATTTCACCGCCGTCAGCAAGACCGGAAGCGCCGTCTTGTCTCCGCGGGAACACAGGGCCTCGATAACCCGCACGTGTCTATCCAGTGGTACGCTCCCCAGCCCCTCTGCAATCGTTCGAGCAACCTCCGTTCCCGGCAACTCCCGCCCGACAATCCAAAGCCCCACCTCCAGGTCGACCGTATCCGGGGAACGCAGCACATCGATGAGAAGCGCCGATCGATTCGCCGGCGCATTGAGTATGGCGCCACGCGTAGCCGCCTTTCGAATGGCCAACGGAATGTCTGCACCTTTTCGCACACAATCGAGAAGTTCAAACGCGCGTTCGCGTTCCCCACGAGCGGCGAGACGAGTCGCACAGTCCAGGGCTCCCGCGAACGCGGCCGTTCGCCCGTTATTCGGCAGGCCTGGGATTGCGCGCGTAAGCGCATCGGCGGCCTCCCCTGTCCCGATCTTCCCCAGCGCCGCGGCCGCAGCAGCGGCAACCTCGGGCGCACTGTTCCGCAGCAGCGCCGTGAGCGGGGCGACGGCCTCGGCGTCGCCGCGCTCGCCGATCGAGTTGATTGCGCCGACCAACGGCGCGCCGTTCAGTTTGGGCAGTTGCGCACGTAAAGCGGCTCCCGCCTCGGGAGTGGGCATGGCCTCCAGAACCGAACGCGCCGCGTGGGCCAGGTTCCCATCCGACAGCAGTTCCGCAAGCATGGGGATCGACTCCGGCCTTCCTTCACGCACCAAGCGTCGGGCCGCCTCAGCACGCGCAGCCCCCGACCTGGCGGCTTTCAATCCGGCGACCATTTCCGCGCAGACGTCGCGGGGCGCACGGAAGTGCTGTCCCAGGCGCATGTGGTCGTTCAAGGGCACGGCGGTCGGCCCGGCCGACACCTGTGCCGCGAAGCATAGCATCAGGCACGCAACCACACATCTGTTCCCGAGTATCCTCATCACCACATGCACCCGCTCACATCCGCCACGGTTCCCGCATCGCACGCGAGCGGAGCCGGTTGGCTTCCGCGTCACCGGGGAATACCTCCTTGTCCGGATCCCACTTCAACGACCGTCCCAGCTCGTACGTCAGATTGGCCAAGTGCCCGAGGGAAGCCGATCGGTGGCCGATCTCCTCATCCGAGCTCGGCCGTCCGCGCGTCCGGACGCACTCGAACCAGTTTGCATGGTGGTTATTGGCGTGCGTCACTTCCCGGCTTTTCAGGCCCATCTCCTTGAAGATCTCCTCCGGTGCCCCCTGGAAGGGCCCACCATTGTACATGGATGTGACCCATCCCCGCTCACCCACGAAGACCCCGCCGAAGTTCCCCGCCAACCGTGCCGAGGAGGGGACAGCTTTGTAGACGCTCTCGACCATGCCCCAGTGGTCCACAAGATGAAGCAGCGTGCCGTTGGCGTAGCGGTAGGTCAGCGTGGGGAATTCGCCGGACGAGGGGTGAATGACCTCGACCGGTCCGCTGCGTTCCGCGCCCAGGGCGTACTGAATGACGTCGGCGGCATGCGAATGGTAGCTGGTCACGGCACCCGCACCGAATGCGCTGCAGAACACCCACGGGACCACGCCGGGAATCGGGTTCCGGTGGTAGCGGCTGTTATAGGGGCGCCACGATGCAGGGCCCACCCACAGGTTCCAGTCCAACCCGTCGGGAACGGTTTCTGCCGGCAGAACGGGATCCTGCGGGTAGTAAGCCGACGGGCCGCCCGGATTGCGGACTCTCCCCCAGTGCGTGAACACGGAACGGATCTTGCCAAGCCCGCCGCGGCGAACGAACTCAATGACCTTGCGGGTCCTGTACATCGAACGGTACTGCGTTCCCGTCTGAAAGACGCAGCCGTACTGCCGAACGACCTCCACCAGTCGCCGCCCTTCTTCGATCGTGAGCGTGACCGGCTTCTCGCAGTAGACATCCTTGCCCGCGCGGGCGGCGTCCACGGACGCCAGGGCGTGCCAATGATCCGGCGTCACGATCACCACGCCGTCCAGGTCGTCCCGTGCGATCAACTCACGGTAATCGTTGTAGGCAACACACCCGCTGTAGCTGCCCTTGGCGCGGTCTTTGGCGTAGGTCTCATCAACTCTCCGGCGGGCGTTCTCGCGCCGCATCCGGTCCACGTCGCAGACGGCCATGACCTGCACAGCGGGGTCGCCCAGGCAAACGCGAACGTGCCCCCTCCCCATGCAACCCACACCGATGATTCCGAGGGCAATGCGGTCGTTAGCGGGGATCTTCCCTGCGGCGCTTGCCATGTAGACCGGGGCCGACGCCGCGGCCGAGACGGTACGGGCCAGGAACTGCCGGCGCGATTGCTTCACGGCTTTGCCTCGCTCGCCAGTCTCTCGCAGAACTTGCCGAAGAACTCGGCGCACTGCCCGCACTCGGGCATCGAGTCGAACCAGTCGTAGGAATACTCGAGCCCGAACATCACCGGCCGAATGCCGAGCTTGTGAATCTCTCTCAGCACTTGTTCCGTCTTCCCGACGCCTGTCCCCCACGGCACGTCGTGCCCCTGCGGCGTCAACTCGTGCAGGTCGTGCACCTGGATGGTCAGCAGACGGTCCTTGAGCGTACGTATGGCTTCGACCGGATCAATGCCGGCCCGCATCCAGTACCCCATGTCGCCGCAGGCACCGATTCGCGGGCTCCGCCCCTCGCACAGTTTGACGATGTTCTTCGGGTCCCAGTAGACCGGCGACCCCTTGGGGCCGTGGTTGTGAATCGCGACCTTGATGTCGTAGGCGTCGCAGAACCGTTCGATCGTATCCAGGTTCTCCGGTTCCGGCTCGGACATGAACGTCTCGATGCCGAGCTTGCGGCCGAACTCGAACACCTTGCGGCATCCGGCGTCGTCACCGGGGATCTTGCCGATGTAGTAGGTCAACATCCGTACGCCGGCCGCATCGAGCTTCAAGCGGATCGCCTTCAGGTCGTCGTCGCTCAAACCCGGCGCCAGGTTACGGGGAATCCCGGCGCTGACTTTCTGAAAGCTGAGCCCGCCGACGTACGGCAACCCGAGGGCGGACGTCTTGTCGATGGTCTCGAAGAATGTGTACTTGTGGAACGTATAGGCCTCGATCCCCAGGCGCCATCCCAATGTCTCCTGCGCGCGCAGGGCAGGCGTCAGCCGTGCACTCGGGACGGTCGGCGCGGGCAGATCGCCCAGCGCGAACTGGGTGGCCGCCAGGTAGAACCGCAAGATCTTCGGATCCCGGAAGACGCGCGGGTTGTGGGCTATGGCAGAGTAGAAGACGCGGCCGCGACCGTAGTGCCGCACCCAGGCCACGCCGTAGTCGTCATCCTCGCGGAAACGCTTCACGCGCTCCTTGCCCTGCAACTCGGCCGTGCGCTCGTTGTCCATGCTGAGCAGCACGCGCAGGCGATGGCGCGAGTAGTCCTTGTTGAACCGAAAGAACTCGTCCGCATACTCGAAATCCTTGCCGCCGAACACCGCATTCAACGGATGCGTGCGGTCGTCCAGCCGCACCATCACCTTCTCATTCGCGTCCAGGTGCCTGGCACCGCGCGCGCCCAGCATGATACCGAACTCCGGCCAGTCTTCGTGCGCGCCCGGCCAACGGGTGAAGGCCACGGACGTGCCGTGCACCCCCATCAGCCCGCCGCCCCCATAGACGAACTCGGCGAGGCTTTGCCGCAGGGCTGGATCCTCAAACAGGTTGCCCACCGTGTTGTTGAAGAACACCGCGTCGAACTGTTTCAGGCTTTCGGACTTGAAGACGGCCGGATCGCGGCTGACGACCGTTTCGAACGCACCGGTCCGTCGTCCCATGACGGTGAAGGCGTGGTTGGCAAACGGAATCGAGCCGTGCCCACCGTAGCCGACGTTCGCGTCGTAGATCAGGAGCTTCCTCGCTTTCCGCGGAGCCGCCGGGGCGGTTGGCGGAACGGCTGATTCGATTCCAGAGCGGTCCGCATCGCTGAGAGTCGGCGCCGCGCGCACCGATTCGGCAACGATGGCCAACAGGCAACAGGCAAGAGCTACGGAGCGTACGAGACTGAACAAGTGATTCATGGCGGACTCCCACGCTGGACACCGAAGCACCGATGATGCGGTGCAGGCACGCGGATAGCAAGCGGGAATGGAAGGAGTCTCTTCCTGAGCGGGGGCGCCGAAGATGTCGCTTTGATGCCGACAATCCACTTCTCGCAACCGTTTGCAAAACACCACGGGTTGCTGCCGGTTTCACCTGACGAGGATCGCCGTGCCGTCGGGTGGCGGGATCGACGCGGCCTGAAATTCTGCGGCGATGGTGTGAGCACCTGAGATGTTCCCACCCGTGAAGGTAGGCGTGGTCAAGCTGGGCGATGCCACCATCATGTATCCCGTCACATGGCCGCACCAGCCACGGCCACTTGTCCGCAACGCACTGGTTTCGACCAGGGGCGGAACGGTGTCGACATTCTGAGGATCAGCCGTATTGCCGTAGCCGCCCATGCCGTGTGAGGCGATGACAATCGAATTATCAGTCGCCGTAATCAGGCTCACGCTCTTCGAATCCTGGGGCGAAATTGCCGTGGCGCTCACACCGGTGGCCGTGTTCGACAGTGCAAACGCGGTCATGGATCCGCGGCTCGCCACGGTGGCCACGATCGAGCCGGCGGTGTGGACCGAGCCGGGGTCGTCAAGATACCAGATATCGTTGTAGGTCTGGTCCACCGTGGAGTCCGGGTTGGTGATCGGGTTGCGATCAACGGCTTGGGTCAACGCAACGCCGTCGTAGGCAATCCCGGAACAGTTCCCGCCCGGGTCGTTGGGGAAGCCATGCTCACCCGTAATGACGACAACCAGTTTGTCAGAACCGCTGGCATCGAAAGTGAGGCTGACAGGGTTGCCCGTTGAAAACGTGGAGTTAGTGCCTTAATCACACGCCTGTGCCAAGAAAAACAAGAAAACTGACAC
>CAZAKZ010000233.1:0-6747 GCA_964485695.1 uncultured Planctomycetota bacterium
GATCGCTGTGTAAATCCGGGCGTAATCGAACCAGCGACCCGCGGAAAGTAGGGTGAATTAACACGTTGAAAGCGGAAAAATGGCCACATTGCATTGGCGCCTTTCACTGATTTTTCTGGGACTTCTGGTGGCCCTGCTCGGGTGTGCGGCTCTGATTCGCTTGCCTGGACCCGAGGACGCGCCTCGCTTCATCCCGTACAATCCGGGGAGTGACGTGATCTTTTCCCACGATACGCATGAAGATGACTGCACTGTATGCCACCCGGACCTGGATCCTGATATCGAGACACTGGAGGAGGTGAAGGATCGATCTCGGCTGAAAGTCCCATCCAAGGAAGCCTGTTTCGAATGCCACAACCGCGGTGAGGACTGCTCGTTTTGTCACAAGACCCTGAGGTCGAACGTGCGTCCCCCCAGCCATACCCAGGGATTCAAGCGGCACCACGATGCAAAAGCCCGATCGAATACTTCCCGGTGTGACTGGTGCCATGGCAGGGGAAGCACCGGCTGTCAGGACTGTCACACCCGGATGGAGCCGGCAAGCCACGGGCCGCGATGGAAAAATTCTTCTCACGGGCGCGTTGCCGTCCACAACCGCGATCGTTGCTTCGTCTGTCATCGCAGCGACGAATGCGCACGGTGCCACAGCCAGCCACCGGAATACCATAACGCGAATTTTCGCCAGGGAGGCCACAGGGTCCTGGCCAGACGAAAACTCAGATCTTGCCGCGTTTGTCACGATTTTCAGAGAACGTGTAGCCAATGTCATTGATATGGATACTACTCACTCTGCTTCTTGATCAGCCCATGATCCCTGCCGGGTTCCTCGACGATCCCGGAATTTTCGCTCCCTCCATCCGGGTCCAGGAAGAACCGGGTACGAAGGAAAAGCCGAAAATACCACAGGAACGACCCACCCCTCCTCCTGCCGGAGAGAAGAAGAAAGAGGAGGGCACAACCAAGGCCGGAGAATCCCGAAAGGTTGATATTTCCGCCCAGGAACAGGAAGGCGTAAAGGCTGTTGTCGACGAGACACCCTCAGACACCCGGGAACCCAATTTCCTGGAAAGGTGGAGGAAAGAGGGCAAGATCAAGGCGCGTGCGAGACTGGCATGGGAGACCCGGCGCTTCAGCGGGAAGACCTTCGGGAACATCCGGCAACGAACCGAGAGGGACCAGGAATTCCGCTCCTACCTGGAAGTGGAGACCCGGGGACTCGGCCACGAAAAAATCAACACCTATGTCCATCTCGATTATGCAAAAGACATCGACGGCACCAGCGATCCCAGCTACCACAAGAGTTCCCGGACCTCCTTTTCAAACCGCGACCATTTCCGGCTGCACAGCCTCGTTGTGGAGGCCAAGGACGTGTGGAACCGGGTTCAAATTCGTATCGGACGTCAGAGTGTCATGGAAGTCCATCCCGTCCACTTCGACGGGGGTCAGGTCCGTGCCGACGATTTCCTGCTCCTCGGAATGCCCGCGGAATTCAGGGCCTTCGGTGGGGGGCTCGTGTCGAACTATTCCAACCTCAGAAAAGACGGAGTCATTGGCGGTGGCCTCAAGGTAGAACCGACCGAGAACCTGGATATCGAATTTCGAGATACGTATTACGACCGCAACCGATTCGAGGTGGAGGGGCGGTGGCAGCCGATATCCTCTGTTTCCTTGCTCGGACTTTACGGCATGCGGGGATCCAGGTCGCGGGATGCCCGGTTCGAGGGAGCGATCAACGTCGACTCTCTAGGCCTCACGGTCACCGGCGGCTGGTACCGTCGGTTCAGCCACGATTTCCGCCTCGACTTCATCACCGGCCAGTCATCGCGCAAACTCGATGAGCGCTACCTGTTCCTGCCCGAACTGGCCCCGTATCAGGAACTCTACCTCCACATCTCCAAGGATGTATTCGACTGGTTGGCCGTCGGGGGAGAGCTGACCGACCACACCTTGAGAGACCGCTTCGATGCCAGCCCTTTTGACACGGATTTCCGGGAGTACGCAGGCCATGTGGACCTCCGACTGGGCCCCGGTTCCCTCCACGGTGAGGTGCGGTATTACCATGCGGACCGCAGGGCCACGCCGATCCTGACCCCGAGGTTTCCACAGCCGGCCGTGGTCACCAACGCCAAGGTCGGCGAAAAGGACCACATCGAGTATCATCTGAGAGGCAGCTGCGACCTCTTTGAATCAGGATGGAAGCTGGACGCGGGCATCGTCTGGAACCGGATCAACTACAACGACGCCTACACCTCCGAGGATCACGAGAAGATGGTAGACTACCTCGTTCAGCTTCGAGCCAAGATCTGTGACCGGGCCTCCCTGACCATCCGGTACGAACACACCCGAGACATGGAGTTCTTCTCCCCCTATTTCGATCGGTTCCACGCCCTCAGCTGGATCCTGGACGTTTCCCTGTAGAAGAAGGCTGTAAGGATCAGGAAGCCTGTCCGGACCGGATCAAGCGGCTGCAACGGCCGGTGATTCCGGAGACCGGGGACGACTTCGGATGAGGTAGACGACGAAGAGGATCACCACCGACAAGAGATCGATAGCGCCGATGGTGAAAATCCGTATGGCCACGGCGCCGGTGCCGAAGCCGTAGCTGTGCAGGCCGATGCCCAGGACGTAGTTGACCCCCACGTACGTCATGATGATGAGCCAGAAGGCCAGGATGCTCTTTGCAGCCACGGCCATGCGGCTGCTCGCCACCACGAAGAACACCATGGCCGCGGCGACAAAGGACAGGGACAAGATCTTCAGTGCGGTCACCGGAGCCAGCTTCGGAACCACGACGGCGAACAAGGCCACGGCCAGAAATCCGGCCAGAACATAGGCCCATCCAGGCACCCTTTCCTTGCTGATGCGCACGTGCAGGATGGCCATGTAGCCGAGGAAGGCGACCAGGGACCACACTTCCTTGGGATCCCAGCCCCAGTACCGTCCCCAGGAGGAGGAAGCCCACATGCTGCCGGTGATGATGCCGATGAAGAGTACGATCGCCCCCGCATTGATGAACCAGTAATGGAGCCTGTCGACAGAATCGATGAGCTGACGTCGGCCCGGCACCAGCGCCCCCATCCAGATCTGCACGTGGGCGATGAGGACGCCCATGGCCAGGGCCGCGTACGAAACCATGATGATGGGCACATGGATCGACATCCAGACCGTGTCCAGGAGCACCGGCGCAATGGGCCTGACGAACTGATCCAGGGGAAGGCTGTCGGCCAGACACAGGGAAAGGGCGCCCATGAACGATGCGGTCAGGGGCACGATGCGGTGCCGGAAGACCGGTAGCGCCACGATGGCGAAGGCCCCCATGCCCCAGCTGAGGAACAGCAGGGATTCGAACATGTTGGCCGCGGGAATCCGGTTCGCGATGGTCCAGCGCATGGACAATCCCCAGGTCAGCACTGCGAACCCGGAGAGGATGACCGCCGCGGAAAACCAGTCGAACCACTTCCGGCGCACGAGGAGCGCCAGGGCCGAGAACAGGGTTCCCAGGACCATGATCATCCAGGCGGTCCGGAAGGGCCTGATCCGGTTGTATCGAAGTTCGGTCTCGAGGGTCTTCGGATCGGGTCGATGCGCGGCTGGCAGCGTTTCCAGGGCACCGGCCAGGCTGTCAGAGGCATCTGCAAAGGCCTCGGCGTCGCCGGAAAGAAACGTCGACTTCAGGGCCATCCACGCCTTCCGGGCGTCCTGCATCTTCTCTGTTCGACTCATGGCGAGCAAGGACGTGGAACGCCAGGCGCCAAGGGCATTTTCGGGATCGGGGATCGGCCGGAGTGCAGCGCCGATGTAGACCTCCCTGAGCAGGAGGAGCTTTTCATGAATTGAGCCAACCTTGGATTCTAGTGGATCCGGCTTCCGACCCGGCACCATGAACTTGAGCCGGTCCATGAGCTCGTTGAGGTACTCGTGCCGGGTCAGCTCCTCGTATGAAAAAACCTCGTTATCGGCCGGAAGCCGCATCTCGTTCCGAACCTTGACGTTCCTCACCGGGATGAGGGGCATCCGCATCCAGGCCTCGGGATCGAAGGTCCATGCAAGCAGCAAGAGCACCGGATCATGCCCCCCGTGGTATTCCTGGCCGGTGACCTTGCTCACGATGTCCCGGGCCTGGGTATCCAGCGGCATACAGCGTCCCTGGTCCTGCACCACGATGGACCGGATCTTCGACAGGTCCAGGGAGTCTGGAAGGACCGGTTGCGCGGCCGCCGGGAGGATTGCCGCAAGTGCCGCGAGGACCAGGATCGAGAGACGTGTCATTTATCCTCCACAGGATCTCGCTGCCTGCAGTTTCGGCTTCGCCCTCCCCCGCCGCCCAGCCCATAATCGGGTGGCCAGGAGCCACATCATGCCGAGGATGGTGATGAAGAATCCCGCGAACACCACGGGACGATCTGGACCTCGGGATACGCTCAGGACGCTGTTGTTGCCATCCGGCCGTAGGTCGTAGCTCGACTGGTAAAAAGTGAAACCACCATGGCTGGTGGGATTGTTCATGCTGATGATGCGGTCCTGGGACCGGCCCGTGGCCGGATCCGTGATGGTGACGTGGCTCTCGAACGACCGGGGCCGCCGGGTGCCGGGGTAGTATCCCACCTGGAAGCGATTGAGCTTGATCCCGAAGGCGAGAGAGACGGTCTTGTTGCTGTAAAACAGGTCAAACGTGGAATCCCCGAACTTCACGGATTGCGGAGTGAACCAGGGGATCCAGACTTCCACAGAGGGGATCGAGGCCCCCGTCAGTCTGACCAGGATGGCGGGCTGCCGGGTTTTACGGGACTTCTCCGGAACCACGGCGCGGGATTGAATCCGAGCACGGTCGAATCGTTTCAGAACGGCGAACTTCTTCCCTGGCCAGGGCGTATCCACGGGCATGCCCATCTCGATGTTCCGGTGGACCTTGTAGGACCCATGGCTGAGGAACCTGACATGAAGGCTGTTGTCCGGGCCGGACAGGACCTCCACGGACGCCTGGGCCGCCTGTCCATTCGAAGTCTTGAAGACCAGCTTGACAGCCTTCTTCTTCTCCTTCCCGTGCATGGAGGAAAAACTGGGGAACTTGGAGAACGCCAGCTGCTTGAACTTCCCGTCGGGGCCGGAGAACTCGACCTCGATGGCAGGATTCACCGGATTGTCGGAAACGTTCAGGATCTTCCCACCTTCCCTCACCTGCGCGTGGGGCAGGTATCGGACCACTCTCATGGAATAACCCGTCTCTCCCAGGGGCACGGTCTTGCTCAGGCAGGAATCCAGGGGAAACGAGAACGAGGAGCCGCCGACCTCGACCTCGACCGCACCGGATGAGGGTTTCTTCTCCATGGGTTTCTCGGTCAGCAGACGCTCAAGCTCCTTCGGGTCCGACACGGGACGGAACATCACCCGGGTCGAGTCGAACGCCGCGGTCTGGCCCGCGAATACCCATCTGGCCTCCTCCCGGCCGGAGGGAGAGAGAGAGACCTCGAGGGCCGGGTTCGGCCGGGGATTGTCGTCGGTGACTTCCTTGCGCCAGATCATGTCCGGCAGGTAGCGCACCACTTCCACCCGCCCCTGTTTACCCAGGGGCAGAACGTCGGTGTCAGGATCCTCCAGAATCTCGAATCCGCCGAAGCCCGGCGCATCAAGATCCATGGTGACCCTCAGGTTCTTCTTCCTGGCTGCCACTGTGAGGCTGTGCTGCTGGACGGTGAAGCTCCTGGCGGTCCTGCCTTCTGTTAGGCTCACCTGGCCCTCTATTGCAATCCTCTGGGTGAGGAGCGCACCGGCCAGGATGATGAGCAAACCGGAGTGGGTCAGGAGGAAGCCGATATGTCGGGTGGAGAAAGGAATCCTGAGGCAAATTGCTGCCAGGATATTCACGGCGACCAGGAACAGCAGTCCTCTGAACCACGGGGCGTGATAAAAAACTGCCAGCGCCTGTTCCGAGCTGTGCCGGGTTTCGAAAAGGGTCGCGCTGCCCATGGCCACCATCAGCAAGACCAGGAGCACGGCGGCAAACCAGAGCGACCCAACAGCTTGGAGTATCGACCGCACAGGGAAATTCGTTCCTCTCGACATTACGGAAAATTACGGAGACGCCAGAGATCTCGGTGTGGAAACTGTAAACGCCCGTACTGGAGATTCGGCAAGTAATTCTTGCATTGATCCAGGAAAAGGCAAGCACCCGGTGACTGGAAAAGGGCATTAATATCCCATGATATCCAATGCAGGCGGCATGTCATGACTGCCGCCTGCATGTGCCGTTTTCCTGGCTACACGGGAAAAGCAGGATCAGTAAAGCGTGATGGCGAGTCCGTTGGAGATCGTGCCGATGCCGTTGGGCTTGGAAAAATCGATGACGATGAACGCGCTGTAGAGGGTCAGTCCGGCCAGCGCTGATATGCCCGGGACGGCGATGGCCGAGCTTGCCTTCCCTGATGGACTCAAGATGCCCTGGTAGTTCTGGAACACGGCCGGAACCAGGTTCTGGACCGTGAGAAGCATCAGGTTATCCGGACTCAGGGGGATGGTGCGGTTGCCGATCTTGATGCCGGAGTTGCCTAAGCTGGAGGCCATGATGTAGGGCTTGTTTCCATCACCCGGAGCGTCGAGGGCGAGGGCGATGGTGGTGCCGGTCCTCGGCAGCGCCATCATGCTGAGATTCACCGTCCCCGGCGTCACCTTGTGCGACTTGGTGTAGGTGCGGTCCTGAGGCATCCCCTCATATTATTCCAAATGTAGCGGTCTCGGCAGCGTGCTCTC
>CAZAKZ010000234.1:0-6501 GCA_964485695.1 uncultured Planctomycetota bacterium
GGTATTCCGGCGTTGCACAAGATTTCGAACCTACTCCGGTTGTCCCTCGCCGAGTCGGTTTCGGTCCGAGGCGACCGCCACGAGCAGAGTGATTAGATGGCGATTGAATTCCATTCCGCCAGCCTGCCTGGATCGAGCTGTTGACTTATGGCCCAGCGTCAAGTAAGGTCATTTAATCGCGGGCCTAACCGCCACTCTGATAGGCGGTTCGAGTTTTCGGGAGGGACAGGGACCCGAGTGCACCGACTGTGACGAATCGTGGCGGCTTGATCAGGTGTCCGCTGTCCCACCCTTCACGTAGATCTCGAGGAAGCGGTCCTGGGCCAGGGCTGTACCGATCAACACGATTTCCGCGCCTGCTGGCAGGATCGTGGAGGGATTGGAAACAACCTCTATGCCGTGCTCCGAACGGATCGCCACCACGCTGCAGCCCGTTTGCTCGCGGATCGCGGACTCCGCGATGGTCCGGCCGGTCAGTCCCGCCGGCATGCGCACCTCGAACAGGTCCAGTCCCTCCTCGACCATCAGGGTCTTGCCGCGCTGGAGGAGGTTCATCACCGCGCCCGCACCCATGGACGCAAAGGAAAGCACACTGTCCGCCCCGGCGCGATGTAGCGTCGCCACATTCTGCTCGTGGGTGGCGCGGCTGAGAATCTGGATATCGGGGCGAAGCTGCCTGCAGTAAATCGTGAGGTAGATGTTCAGGTCGTCGTCGTGGGGGGTGATGATCACGGTGGACGACTCGCGGATGCCTGCCTTCTCGAGTACCCCAAGGTCGGCGGCACTTCCGAGCACGTATTTCTCCTGATCCTGGGTCAGCTCCGGGAGCACCTCAACGATCCGGTAGTCCACTTCCCGCCGCGCCAGGGCCCGAGCGGTTGCTCGTCCCACGCTGCCACCCCCCAGGATCACCACGGGGGCGGTCGAGGCCTTGAAGACGCTGAAGATCTCGTCGAAGCGTAACAGGTTCTCCTTCGAGCCCGCCATCACGAGCACCGTGTTGTCGTGGATCAGGGTCTCTGCACGCGCCTGTTCGAAGCGCCCGCGCTCCCAGACACCGACCACCGTGACTCCCGCCTTTTCGCGCAGCCTGTTTTCCCGGAGTGTCTTTCCCACAAGCGGCGTGCGATGCGCGTTCGCCTCGGCGATGAGCAAATCGTCGAACCGCCCGATCACCCGGGACGTCGTTTTCCCGCCCATCGTCCGCCGGGTGAACGACTGGCCGATCATCTCCTCCAGGCGCAGTACCATACTGCTGCCAGCAAGCTTCTGGATGTCTACCGAGGCCTCGTCGCTCGCCGAGGTGATGATCGGCAGGTCTTTCGCGAGCCCCCGCACCGTGAAAGCCACGTTCGTGTTTTTGATGTCGCTGGCGGTGCTGGCGACGAGGGCTGCCGCCTCCACGCGCACTTGCTCCCAGGTTTTCGGATCATCCATATCCCCGACCACCACATTCAGCCCGAAGTCGTGAAGCCGCAGGGCATCCTCCACGTCGGGGACCACCAGTGCGTAGGTGTAGTGGTACTGCTCGAGGCGGCGAATCAAAGCAATGGTCACCGGGTCGTGGTTGGTGAGCAATACGTGGCCGCGCACGTCGGCCCGAAGCTGGCGCGGTGCTCGCGCAGAGGCCTGGGCTTTCATCCAGGGCTCGTAGAAGAATTCGATGAATGTGAAGGGGAGCAGGACGAGAAGGAAGATCATTCCCGAGAACAGCACCATGATTGAAAAGAGGCGGCCGAGGTCCGTGTGGAATGTGATGTCCCCGAAGCCGAGGGTGGACATGACCGTGAGAGTCCAGTAGAAGCCCGTGATCCAGGTGTGCTCTTGCCCTTCCTTGAGCATCAGCAGGTGGAATCCAATTGAATAGATGGTGATCATCGCCGCCAGCACGAGGAAGAAGCGCGCCAGCACGCGGACATTACGGCGCCCGCGTCGGCTGCGTATCACCGATACGATTTGTGCGGGGAAGGTCTTGAGCATGGTTCCTCGAATCAGCGGCATCGTGAAGTCGCCGTGTATCAGGTTTTATTCCGGCCTTCCGGCCCCTTTTGTGATGTCGACGCGCATGGCTGTGGAAAAGGTCCTCATGGCGCCCAGGATACAATTCAATCCCTACTTGTTATAACCCGTAGTATCCATTTATTCAGCCAACCCGTAACTCTTGCGATTTCAACCGGTTGCAGGTAGCATTTCTGCATCATGTCAAACGCAATCTCCCCGCTCAATTTCGTGATCCTGGCTGTCTCCGGTTGGCTGAACCGACATCAACAACGCATTCTCGACTACCTGAAAGAGGAAAACCGGATTCTCAAGGAGCAATTGGGCAGACGCCGTCCTCGATTGACCGATGACCAACGTCGCCGTCTGGCCGTGAAGGGAAAAGCTCTCGGTCGAAAGATCCTCAGCGAATACGCCTCCCTGGTGACTCCCGACACGATCCTCCGGTGGTATCGGAAGCTGATCGCAAGAAAGTGGGACTACAGCCAGAAGCGACGAGGGCCGGGCCGGCCACGAGTCATAGACGAAATCCGGACCCTGGCTCTTCGCATGGCCTTTGAAACGCGCTGGGGTTACACCCGGATCCAAGGTGCGCTGAAGAACCTCGGGCATGGGGTTGGGCGGACCACCGTTGCAAATATCCTGAAGGAACATGGTCTCGATGGCGCAGACAGACGTCAGGAGAAAAGCACCTGGCGGACTTTCCTGAAGTCGCATTGGGACTGCCTTGCCGCTCTAGATTTCTTCACGGTCGAGGTCTTGACCTTGAGAGGGTTGGTGACATATTACGTCCTGTTGGCGATGGAACTGAGCACACGTCGGGTCGAAGTTGCGGGCATCACGCCGTATCCAGACGACGCGATAATGGCCCAGGTGGCCCGGAATCTGACGGACGAGTTCGACGGATTTTTCCGGGACAAGCGATACACGATCATGGACCGAGACGACAAGTTCACACCCAAGTTCAGGCGCATTCTTCGCGATTCTGGTGTGAGACCAGTGCGTCTGCCTGCACAGAGTCCGGAATTGAATTCACAGCTTGAGAGGTTCGTGAGATCTATAAAGGAGGAATGCCTCCATCGCATGATTTTCTTCGGCGAACCGATGTTGCGACGGGCCGTCGGGGAATTCCTCACTCACTATCACGGAGAGCGGAATCACCAGGGTTTGGGTAACCGCTTGATCGAGCCGATTGAAGAAGTCGGCACTCGAAAGGGAAGGGTAGCGTGTCGCCAGCGGCTGGGCGGATTGCTTCGCTACTACTACCGGAAGGCCGGCTGAGCCGGGCTCGGTACCCGCCGTTGCTCGCTGGGGATGCGCTCGATACGCGGAAAAAGGTCCGTATCGAATCGCCGGATTGAGGTCTCGGAGCCGATTGCACCATCACCACGTGCGAAAACAAGTGGCGAAATCGATTTCAACTCAAGGCTGCCAGGACATATAACCTTCGGCTGAAAAAATGGACAGTACGCCCTCTTCTCCGGCACCTCAAAGACTACAAGCAGTTCCTCGCGGCCAAGGGGAATTCCCCGAAATACATCAAGGAGACCCGCCAGTCGATCGAGAAGTCGCTGGAAGCTTGTAAGTTCGTTTCATGGAAGGATATAGCCCCAACGAAGTTCGCAACGTACTTGCTCGACAGAGGCAAGGCTGCCCGTACTTACAACTCCCACCTCACGGCCTTGAAGGGCTTCTGCGCCTGGATGGTCAAGGATCGGCGAGCTCCAGAAAACCCTCTTGCCTTCCTCTCGAGGGTCAACGAACAGGTAGACCGGAGGCGAGTCCGAAGAGCTGTCTCGATGTTCGAGCTGGCGTCCCTGATCGGCGCCGCCAAGCTCGGAAAGCCCTTCCGCGGGATCTCTGGGGAGGACCGTGCCGTCCTCTATCTGCTCACCCCTTACACGGGATTCCGGGCCAAGGAGATGGCCAGCCTCGCTCCTTTGAACTTTGACCTTGATTCCAACCCTCCTACCGTCACCTTGGCCGCAGGCACCAGCAAGCATAAGCGAAGGGACCTCCTTCCCCTCCGGGACGACATCACGGAATTCCTCAAGCGTTGGCTTCAGACCCGGGCCCCGAGTAAGAAGATCTGGCCGGGCATGTGGTTCCGGAAGGCTGCCATGATGCTTCGGCGGGATCTGCGGCTCACCAAGACCCCATATCAAAACGAAGCCGGCCTCTACTTCGACTTCCATGCCCTCCGGCATCAGTACTCGACCGAGCTGTACCGATCGGGCGTTCACCCGAAGGTTGCCCAGGCACTGATGCGACACTCCGATCCCTCTCTCACCTTAAACATCTACACCCACCTGAACCTCTCTGAACAGAAGAGGGCCGTGGAGTCTTTGCCAGCTGTGTGTTCCAGCCAGCATGCAGGCCAGCATGCAGGAGGCATGCAGGAACTGATGGCATTCCGTGGCACTTCGTGTCCTCTTGTGACACTATCAGAAGCACTGTGCGGCAACAAGGGTCGTAGCCGCAAACCCAATAATAGTAAGGGCAAGTGCGTGTCGATGGGGGAGTTGTGGGGTGGGGCGAGAGAGGGGATTCGAACCCCCGACCTCCTGATCCACAGTCAGGCGCTCTAACCGACTGAGCTACTCTCGCCGTCGATCTCTGGGGAGTTTTACCTTAAGTTCATTCCGGATATCGGTCAAGAAGGCTCCGGGGTTCGGAGCTTTTTGTTCCAAATCGCTCCTCGAGAGTGTTCAATGCGTCTTCGGGCCGGGGCCCGGCCGTGGCGGCACTTGACGTCGAGATCCGAACTTGTGGAGTAAACCTTGTCTTCGACCCCTGAATCGTCCCTGGCCCGCAAGCTGGCCGATCACGGCCAGGAACATCTGCTCCGTTTCTGGGATCAACTTGAAGAACCTGGCCGGGCGGGGCTCAAGGCGCAGCTCGAGTCCCTGGACCTGGACCTCATGGACCGCCTCATCGAGGAACACGTCCGGAGCGACGTCCCTCCCCCCACTCCGTCCACCATCGAACCCGCGGAGGTCATCGGCGTCCCCGGGGACGAGGCGAGTCGCAGGGCGGCCGCCGAGGCCCGCGAGGCCGGCGAGGCGCTCCTCTCCGGGGGGAAGGTGGCGGTGCTGACCGTGGCCGGGGGCCAGGGCTCGCGCCTGGGCTTCGACGGCCCCAAGGGCGCCTTTTCCATCGGCCCCGTGAGCCGCATGACCCTGTTCGAGGTGTTCGCCCGGACGATGCGGTCGATCCGACGCCGCTACCGGGCCCTGGTGCCCTGGCTCATCATGACCAGCGAGACCAACCACGCCGACACCGTGGCCTTCTTCCGGGAGAATCGCTACTTCGACCTGAGCCCGTCCTCGATCCGGTTCTTCACCCAGGGCATGGTGGCCTCGGTGGACTTCCAGGGCAAGATGCTCCTGGCCGCCCCCGGTCGGGTGGCCGTGAATCCCAACGGCCACGGCGGAACTCTTCTCGCCCTGCGGGATTCGGGGGCGCTCGAGGACCTGCAGGCCGCCGACATCGAGGAGGTCTTCTACTTCCAGGTGGACAATCCTCTGGCGGTCATCGCCGATCCGGTATTCCTGGGATACCACCGCCTTCGCGGCGCGGACATGAGCTCCAAGGCGGTGGAGAAGACCCGGCCCGAGGAGCGGGTCGGGATCCTTGTCCGCATGGACGGCAACCTGGGTGTCATCGAGTACTCGAACCTGGACCGGGAAGCCGCACGGGAGCGGACGCCGGGCGGGGGACTTCGTTATGCGGCCGGCAGCATCGCCATCCACGCCTTTTCCGTGGATTTTATCCATCGCCTCACCTCCGGTGGACTCCAGCTTCCCTTCCACAAGGCCGTGAAGAAGGTGCCGCACGTGGACGAGGCGGGCAACGCCGTGCAGCCGGAGGAACCCAACGCCGTCAAGTTCGAGACCTTCGTGTTCGATGCCCTCGGACAGGCCCGGAACGCCGTCACCATGATGGTGCCCCGGGAGGACGAGTTCAGCCCCGTGAAGAACGCAGAGGGCGAGGATTCGGTGGCCACGGCGCAGCAGGACATGGCGAACCGGGCGGGGCGGTGGCTGGAAGGTGCCGGGGTGGAGGTGCCCCGGGATGCGGACGGCAACGTGTCCGTGGCCCTCGAGATCGACCCCGGTTTCGCCCTGGATGCCGGGGAGCTGAAGAGCCGCCTCCCGGCCGGCCTCCGGATCGAACCGGGTCTCTACCTGACTGACTGATCTCCGACTACCGGAGGTGGATCTTCACCACGGCCCGCATGCCGTGGCCGGCGTGGCCCTTGAGCAGATCGGGATTCTCGGGAATGATCTGCACGGGCTGGTAGGTCTCCGCCGGCATATCATAGGTGCGGAGCCCCTTGGGTCGGAACTTCACCCCCTTGAAGAGAAAGGCGACGTGCCCCTCGATGGCCTGGCCCGGGATGCCCTCCACCTCGATGGTGGCCTTCTGGCCGGGTTGAATCTGACTGCGCTGACCAGCGTCAACTATTATTCCCGGCGGCGACAATTAGAATTCCCGTTGCCC
>CAZAKZ010000235.1:0-6236 GCA_964485695.1 uncultured Planctomycetota bacterium
TGACCGCGGTCCGTACTCTGTCGGCCGGAGGGCTCTCGCTCACCGGGCCACGTAGGTAGAATGCGGCGCCCACCCTGTGTTGCGAAACGCTGATTGTCGGCCCGCCCAGTGCGGGACCACGAATAGCAGGTTGTCCCACAGGGACCTGGCATGATCGGATCGAAGAGAAAATTTCTCGAATTGCGGTGTCAGTAGGTTGACATCGTTCATAGCAGAGTACCTACCTTCTTGTCCCATTCAAATCCGACAAAAAAGTTAATTGACGGATTCCATATGCACGTATCCGAAAAAGAGCGACAGAGCAATTTCGGCCTGATTTCCGGTTTTCCTGGGTTGAGGATCACAAAACGGAGAGTACAACACCGTCAACCGATCACATCCCCATCCCATTCCTGCGCAGGTCTTTACACCAATCGGCGGATCAAAACAGAGAGCGTTATCTGTTCACTTTTGTGGTTTAGCTTTTCCGATCCGTCGCATCGTCGACGGTGAAGCTGAAAACAAGATTCTCCGCTCATAACTCCACGAGGTATCGCAGGGCGATGGCCGTGATGACCAACCCGAGAATCGCCTTGATGACCGCTGTCGGCACCACCTTTTGCAGCCGGGCACCCACGTAGATTCCGGCCATGCCGCCCAGGCCGAAGAGGCCCCCGAGGAGCCAGTCCGGAGACGCGTTCACCGCACCGCCGTGAGGAACCAGGGCGTACACCAGCGCCGCCACCACCGAGGTGACCCAGGTGGAGAACAGGGCCGCACCGGCCACGGCCCGGACGGGCAGGTTCAGCACCGACACGCAGAACGGCGCCAGGATGGCCCCCCCGCCGATGCCGTACGCACCGCCCACGACGCCGACGAGAAAGGAGAGAACGAGAACGGGCACGGTCTTGAAATCGTGGAGCTGTCCGGCGTAGACCAGGGTGGTCCTGCGGAATCCGATGCGGCCGCCCGTGACCCTGCCGCCGGGGTCCTGCGGCAAGACATTTCCAGGATCCTCGGTCCCGTCCGGATTTCTCCGCTTCTCGAGATCCCGGCGGACCGACCACAGGGTCCGCACTCCCAGAAAGGCGAGGACGCCCCCCACGAAGGGAATGAAGTGCTCGGGTTTCGAAAGACAGGAGATGCGGACGAGGTAGCCCAGGAAGATCCCGGGGAGGGTGCCGATCATGAGAACCCCGAACAGGGGCCAGGCCATGCGGCCTTCCCGGATGTAGTGCCAGACGCCGACCGGAATGGAGACGATGTTGTAAACAAAGTTGGTGGCGCTCACACCCGGAGAGGTGTAGCCCAGGTAGCTGATCTGGAACGGGATCAGCACGAATGCTCCCGAGACGCCGCCCATGGATACGATGGACGAGACCAGGAACATCACCAGGGGAGGGAGCCATAGCCAGGTCTCCACACCCGACACTGGAAAGTGATGGAAGAGAACATCCATGAGCGACTCGATTGATTTGCAGTGAACTTCCTGTACGATACCTGGACCCTACGTTACCGTATTTACCCGGGTACTGGAAAGAGGCCATGGGTGAAGTGAAAACCTGGGCAGGGCTGGCGCGGGCCCCGTTCCTGGTCCTGACACCCGTCTGTGTCCTGGTGGGGATCGGGGCGGCGAGCCGGTCGGGAGAGTCTCTGGAATGGCTCTCGGTGGTGATGGCCCTGGTCGGAGCGGCAGCGGCACACATCAGCGTCAACGCCCTGAACGAGTTCTCGGATTTCGAGTCCGGCCTGGATCTCCGGACCGAGAGGACCCCCTTCAGCGGCGGTAGCGGAACCCTTCCGGACCATCCCGGAAGGACGGGTACCGCCCTGACCCTGGGCTGGATCGCCGCGGCCGCGACCGTGGCCGTCGGAGGCTACTTCTTCCGGGTTCGTGGCTGGGGAATCCTCCCCCTCGGGATCCTCGGCCTGGCCCTCGTGTTCGCATACACGCGGTGGATCACCCGCAGTCCTGTCGCGTGTCTCCTCGCTCCGGGCCTGGGATTCGGGCCCCTGATGGTCATGGGCACCGACTTCGCGCTTACCGGGCACTACTCCTGGACGGCAGGGGTGGCGTCGCTGGTGCCGCTGTTCCTGGTGAGCGACCTGCTGCTGCTGAACCAGTTCCCCGACGTGGAGGCGGACAGGGCCGTGGGACGCCGCCACCTCCCCATCGTCATCGGCCGGAGGAAGAGCGTCGCGGTCTACGGCACGTTCCTGGGTGGTGCATATCTGTCGATCCTCGCGGGCGTGGCCCTGAACGTCCTCCCCGCTGCATGCCTGGTCGGACTCGTCACCCTGGTCATCGCCGTGCCCACCCTGAAGGGCGTGAGGAGACATGCGGAGGACGTCCCGCGACTCGTTCCATGGATGGGAATGAACGTGGTGCTGATCCTGACGACGCCCCTGGGGGTCGCCGTCGGCCTGCTGATGGGGTAATACGACCGGCTCCCCTCTCACACATCCTGTCCGGTGCCGGTTTCGAACCGCATCAAGGCCTCCACCAGCGCAGGAACCGTGGAGACGTCACTTTCCACGTCGGGCGTCCTTCCGAGGGCGTTCAGGGACGCGGTGGTCACGGGACCGATACTGGCGAGACGGACACTCCGCATCCAGTCTTCTCCCATTACGGACGGAACCCGGTCAAAGAAGTTCTTCACGGTGGAGGATGAGGTGAACGTGACCCAGTCGACGGTATTGCCTTCCAGATGGCCTTCCAGTCGCTCTCGAATCTCTGCATCAGGTATCCGCGTGGGAACAGTGCGGTAGGCGGTAACGGCCTCGACCTCGGCCCCGGAATCCTTCAGGCGCTCCTCCAGGGCCATACGGGCGAGATTCCCCCGGGGCAGGAGGATCCTCTTTCCCCGGAGTTCCTCCCTCTCTGCCATGGCATCGGCCAGCGACTGCGCCGTGTAGGGCTCCGGCACCAGATCCGTCCGGAGCCGAAACGCCTCCAGAGCCGCGGAAGTGGCCCTTCC
Source organism: uncultured Planctomycetota bacterium (assembly GCA_964485695.1). GTDB lineage: Bacteria > Planctomycetota > JAFGQW01 > JAFGQW01 > JAFGQW01 > CAZAKZ01. Next base: position 2,958 of record CAZAKZ010000235.1, read on the forward strand.
GACGGCGCAGAGCTTCGCTCCGCCCAGACGGCGTACGTCGTGGCCGAGGTCCTCCAGACGACTCATGAAGAACCGGACGCCGTTGGCACTGGTAAAGACGATCCAGGCGTATTCGTGGAGCCGGGCCACGGCCCGGTCCAGATCCTCCCATGATTCAGGAGGCACGATCTCGATGACCGGGAGATGGATCACCTCGGCTCCGAGGGCCAGCAGGCATCTGGAGAGTTCCCCTGCCTGGGGCCGCCACCGCGTGACCACGATACGCTTTCCGAACAGGGGGCGCTGCTCGAACCAGTCGAGGCGATCCCGCAGGCTGACGACGTCGCCGAGGACGATGAGGGCCGGCGGAGTGAATCCGGCGGCCTCGGCCTTTCCGGCAATGTCCTCCAGGGTCCCGACCACGGTGCACTGCCGGGGAAAGGTCCCCCACCGGACCACCGCTGCCGGGGTTTCCGGCGGCCAGCCGTTTCGCTTCAGCTCCTCGGCGATGTCCGGGAGCACGCCCATTCCCATGTAGATGCAGAGCGTGTCCACCCTGTGGGCCAGGCCTGCCCGGTTCAGGTGAACGCTTGAGTCCGCCGATGTGCGGTGCGCCGTCACCAGGGCCAGGGAAGAGGCGTGATCCCTGTGCGTGAGCGGAATCCCGGTAGAGGCCGACACCCCCATGGCTGCACTGACGCCGGGCACGACTTCGAATGGCACTCCGGCCTCGGCCAGGGCAAGGCATTCCTCCCCGCCTCGCCCGAAAACGAAGGGATCGCCGCCCTTGAGGCGGACCACGGTCTTCCCCTCCTTGGCCCGGGCCACCAGCACTTCATTGATCCGGTCCTGGGGCACGGAATGTCGGCCGGCCTCCTTTCCCACGGAGAACGTCTCGGCGCCGTGAGGGACGAGATCCAGAAGCGCCTCGGAGGCGAGACGGTCATGAAACACGACGTCCGCCTGCCGGAGGCAATCCGCTCCTCGAACGGTGATGAGCCCTGGATCGCCCGGACCGGCGCCGACCAGGTAGACCTTGCCCGGTATCGAGGGCTCTTTTTCAGCGGAACGACCTGTCATGTTCCACTCCTCATGGGTAGGAGACGATCAGACCCGGATGAACGATGGGCATCTCCGGTCGCTGTTCCCGGGGCACGCAATAAAAAGAGTGCCGGGTACGTCTTCGAGTCGTTTCGATCGAAAACGCGCCCGGCACCATCGTTCGTTCACTGCGTGCCACGAGAGGCCGGATGGCCTGGACTTCCTGGCCTCGCCAGGATCAGACGCACCCCGTGGGCTTCGGCAGACCGGCGATCTTGCATGCTCCCTTGGCCGGCCCTGAGGGGAAGAGCTCGTAGATCTTTTTCAGGTCCATCTTCGTGGACTTGCAGAGCTTGCGGATCATGGGAGCTGTGCCGAACTTGAGGTAGTATTCACGGATGTAGTTCACCACCACCCAGTGGTCATCCGACAACGCATCGACGCCTTCTGTCGGAGCGAAATCTTTGGCTACACCCTCGTTCCAGATGTCCGGATTCTCGAGAAAACCATCCTCGTCGACATCGTACGGGTTCCCACCCAGTTCAACCGTGGCCATCGCTGTTCTTCTCCTTCTATTAGAAAGAATCCAGCCGAGACAACTTTCTGTAAGTCACTGAAATACAAAGAGTTTCTGAAAGAAACTGACCATTCCAGAGGTGCGGAAAGTATAGCACCAACTCAAGATGATTTCGAAGTCATTTCATCCCGGTCCGGAATTATGGAGGCCCGCCTGTCAACCGCCTGTTTCCCCCCTCTTGAACCTTGCTGCCCGCTCCACCACGGCCCCGGCCCAGGATGGCACGCCCAGGGCGTGGATATGGCAGAAAGCAGCCAGGACGTTCTTGAAGCACAGCCCTTCCCGCTTCCCGTCCAGGCCCCTCCCCCGCTCGACTCGATAGGCCGTCTTCACCGATTCCGACGGATAGTCCAGAGCCCGGGAGTATCGGAACTCATGGCCCTTGATCGTGGTTCCCACATCGAAGAACGGATTGGGTCGGTCCACCTCCATGATGCAGTAGCCGTGGCCCTGGGGCCGGGGATCGATGTCGAACCGTATGGGAAAGACACCCACCATGGGATGATCGATGCCTCCCATCCGGATGGATTCACAGAGGTATGTGAGGCCGCCGCACTCGGCATACACCGGCAGGCCACATTCCACCTGATTCAAGATCGACCGGCGCATCTCCTCGTTGGCCGCCAGCTGCTCCGCGTGCGTTTCGGGGAATCCGCCTCCGATGTAGAGAGCGTCCAGGGGAGGAAGTTCTCTGTCCGCCAGGGCATTCAACTCGACCAGGTGCGCCCCATGGCGCTCCAGCTCTTCCAGGTTTTCCGGGTAGTAGAAATTGAACGCCGCATCCCGGAAGATCCCGATACGTACCCGTTTTCCTTCGATTTCCTTGTCCGGTCCGGTAGCTACGTAGTCGAGGGCTACCGCCGCCCGGGCCATGTCCACCACAGCATCCAGATCGACGTGGTTCTCCACCGTTTCCCGGGTGATGTCCAGCACCTCCTTCACGTCCGGATGTTCGGGAGGCGGCACGAGGCCCAGGTGTCTTTCGAGAAATCGGATGTTTCCGATGCGGGGAATGGCACCCACAACGGGGACTCCGGCTCGGTCTTCGATCGTCTTCCGTACGAGGTTCTCCTGGCGCCTGCCCGCAACGCGATTGAGGACGACGCCGGCAAGGGGAAGGCCGGGATCAAACGCCTTACACCCGAGGACGAGGGCCGCCACAGTCCGAGTCGACTTCGTGCAATCGACAACGAGGATCAGCGGAGACTTGAGCACCCCGGCCAGCTCGGCCGTGCTGTGAGTGCCGGCCGCGTCCATGCCGTCGAAAAGCCCCCGGTTCCCCTCGACGAGGGACAGGGCGGGAGGGCGGCCGGCCTGGAGGAAGGAACGGAGCACCTGGTCTCTGTCCGTGAGGAAGGTATCCAGGTTCCGGCAGGTTTCACCGGCGGCAAGGGTTAGCCAGGCGGCATCAATGTAGTCCGGGCCCTTCTTGAAGGGAATAACACGAAGGCCTCGACGGCTCAGGGCCCCGGTGAGGCCGAGGGTCAAGAGGGTCTTCCCCGAACCTCCCCGCAGGCCGCAAACGATCAATCTTGGTAGGTCACCGGCCACCATGGAATCACATCCATCCGCGGTGGAGGTCCTGGTCGTCCCCTGTTGTGCGACAGGGGACGACGCGATTCAGTTCTCAGTATTTCACTTGCGCCGAACGCTTGAAAGTCAGGCCCGCGTGCTTGAAGTCG
>CAZAKZ010000236.1:0-6232 GCA_964485695.1 uncultured Planctomycetota bacterium
AGGCCCGGTGATCCGCTCATGATCCTGGAAGCCATGAAGATGGAAAACATGATCCACGCGCTCCGGGAGGGTTCCATCAAGAAAATCCACGTGGGCAAGGGCACCGAGGTCAGATCTGACTCACTCCTTCTCGAGTACGACTGATCCAGCCCGATCAGGCAGGTGGTTCGATCCCCATGGCATCGAGAGACACGGCCGTGACAATCCGGTCCAGCCCGGGTGTTAACAGCTTGTGGATGAACTGGCGAGAGACCCGCATACCCTACATGTTTGTCCGTAAACCTGACCCAGCCTCCTCTTGAAGATCCCAATGCCTCTCGAGAACCTGTCTAATTCCATTGGGAAAATTATAATTACACGTCACAATTCATGAGTTCGAGCCTTTGAGCAGGCTGTTCCGAATTCCGGCGGATGATCCAGCGAGAAAGAACATGACAGCGATACAGAACTACGCCGCGCCCACGAGCCTGGAGGAAGCCGTCCAGACTGTGGCCGGCGGCGGCACCACCCTGTTTGCGGGCGGCACCGACCTCATGCCCCAGGCCCGGTCCGGGGCGAGGACGTTCAATCCCCTGCTGGTGAATCTCCGCAGGATTCCAGAGCTCCGGGGAATCGCCCGCACCGGTGAGGAGATCCGCGTCGGCGCCCTGACCACCGTGAGCGAAATCCTCGGCCACGGCCTCATCCGGGAACGGGCCGGCATCCTGGCCGACACTGCGGACTGTTTTGCCAGCGGCCAGGTGCGCAACAGCGCCACCCTCGGCGGCAACATCTGCAACGCCTCCCCCGCCGGAGACATGATCATCCCGCTGATCCTGCTGGATGCCGGGGCGGACCTGGCTTCCTGGTCGGAGGGCAGGGTTACCGGGCGAACCGTACCCGTCGCCGACTTCTTCACGGGTCCCGGCCGGACGAGGATGGAGGACGGTGAGATCCTGACCGGCGTCCGGTTCCCGGTGCCTCGGGAGGGCTTCACCGCCCGGTTCAAGAAGTTCGGGACCCGGCCGGCCCTGGACATCTCCGTGGTGTCCGTGGGCATTGCAGGCGTGAAGGAGGACGGCGCGCTCCGGGACGTCCGGGTGGCCTTCGGCGCCGTGGCGCCGGTTCCACTCCGGGGCCGCGGGACCGAGGCCGTCCTCGAGGGGCAGGTCCTGAACGAAGCGAAGATCGCCGAGGCCGTCGAGGCTGCGGAGAGGGAAGTCTCTCCCATATCGGACGTGCGCGCCTCCGCCTGGTACCGAAATGAACTCGTCCGCACTTTGACCGGAAGGTTGCTCCGCGATGTCATGTAAAAAGGAAATCAGCTTCACACTGAACGGCAGGTCGGTCACCGTGACCATCCCGGTCGATATGGACACCCTCACCATGCTCAGGGACGAGCTGGACATGACCGGCACCAAGCTCGGCTGCGGGGAAGGCGAGTGCGGATCCTGCACCATCCTGGTCGACGGCGTCTCGGTGAACTCCTGCCTCATGTTCGCCGTGGACTGCGACGGCCGGGAGGTCACCACGGTGGAGGGCCTGATCACCGATAAGGGCAAGAGCATCCTGCAGGAGGAGTTCGTGAACCACGGCGCTGTGCAGTGCGGTTTTTGCACGCCCGGCCTGGTCATGCAGGGAACCTACCTGATCAAACAGGACCCCGGCCTGTCCGAGGAGGAGATCAAGCGGGGCATAGAGGGAAACCTGTGCCGCTGCACGGGGTACAGGAAGGTCATCGACGCCATCGCGTCCGCGGTCAAGAAAACCAATGCGGCGGAGTGAGCCATGACAGGCATCAAGAAAGAAACCCTCATCGGCAAGCGCATCCCCAAGCTGGACGCCCCCGGCAAGGTGACCGGCGAGACGTGCTACATGAATGACATCGAGCTGCCCGGCATGCTCCACGGGAAGATCCTGCGATCCGACCGCGTCCATGCACGCATCACGAGCATCGACACGAGCGCGGCAAAGGCCCTTCCCGGCGTCCACGCAGTCCTCACCGCCGAGGACACGTCCGGCGTCCCCCTGGGCCACGGCCGGGACAACCCGCCCCTGAAGAGCGACAGGGTCCGATGCATCCGCGACGAGATCGCGGCCGTGGCCGCCGAGACCGAGGCCATCGCCGAGGAGGCCTGCCGCCTGATCCGGGTCGAATACGAGGACCTGCCCGCCGTGTTCTCGCCGGCCGAAGCCCTGAAGGAGGGCGCCCCCGTCATCCACGAGAAGCGGCCGAACAACATTCCCTTCACCTTCGACTACGGTCACGGCGACATCGAGAAGGGAGAGGCGGAGTCCGACTTCGTCGTCGAGGACACCTTCACCCTCCACTTCGTCACCCACTGCTGCATGGGCGTGAGCGGTTGCATCGCCAACTTCGACTCCGAGGACAACCTCACCATCCACTCCCAGACCCAGATCCCGTTCATGTACAAGCGGGACATCTCCCCGGTCATCGGCGTGCCCCCCGAGAAGATCCGGGTCATCCAGCCCCCCCTCGGCGGCGGTTTCGGCAGCAAGCTGGACATCTATCCCTTCGAGCCCATCTGCATCTTCCTGGCCCGGGCCACCCGGCGGCCGGTCCGCCTCCTGTTCACGCGCGAGGAGGAATTCGTCGCCTCCCCCACCCGCCAACCGGTGGAGTTCACACTGCGTAGCGGTGTCAAGAAGGACGGCACCCTCACCTTCCGCGAAGCACGCACCCTCCACGACAACGGCGGCTACACCTCCTGGGGCGCCACGACGCCGTTCGTGATGATGCAAACGATCTCATCGCTCTACCGCGTGGAACACTGCAAGTACCACACCACCGTGGTCTACACCAACAACCCCTACAGCGGATCGTTCCGCGGCTACGGAAACCTGCAGGCCACCTTTGCCGTGGAGTCCCACATGGACAAGCTGGCCGAGGCCGTGGACATGAATCCGCTCGAGTTCCGGCTGCTGAACGCACAGAAGCCCGGCGAGACCACCGGCCAGGGCATGGTGTTCAAGACCTGCGGCTTCCACGACTGCCTCCACCTGGCGTCGGCCAGGAGTGATTTTCTCGAGAAGCACACCGCCTACAGGGCCGGCCAGAGCGGTCCGGTGAAGCGAGGCATCGGCATCGCCTCGCTCCTGCACGTGGGCGGCGGGGCCAAGATCTATCACACCGACGGCTGCGGCACCATTCTTAAGATCGACGACTTCGCCCGGGTCACCGTGTTGACCGGATCGTCCGAGATCGGCCAGGGCTCGGAGACCGTCATCGCCCAGTTCGTGGCCGAGGAGCTGGGGCTGCCCATCTCCGCGATCCAAGTCATCAACAACGATACAGAAATCACACCGTGGGACGTGGGCGTCCACGCGAGCCGCACCACATTCATGGCCGGAAACTCGGCGCTCCGCGCGGCCCGAAAGGCGCGCGAGAAGCTCCTCGCCGCGGCCGGCGAACAGGCCGGTGTGGACCCGGAGACGCTCGATCTCCGCGGCGGTCATGTGGTGCGCGCAGAGGACGGCGAGTCCGTGGTGGAGCTGGGCAAGCTGCTGAGATCGCTCCACTTCAAGACCAAGAACGAAATCGTCATGACCAGCGAGTACTACGAGCCGCCGAGCGTCATGCAGGACCGCGAATTCAAGGGCGACGTCTCCGCCGCGTATGCCTTCGGCACCCACGTGGTGGAACTGGAGGTGGACACGGAGACCGGATTGGTCCGGGTTCTGAAGGTGACGGCCGCCCACGACGTGGGCAGGGTCATCAACGCCATGGCCATCGAGGGCCAGGTGGAGGGCGGCGTGGTCATGGGCATCGGATACGCCACCACCGAAAACCTGGTCGTGGAAGAGGGGCGGGTGAAGAATCCGTGCTTCCGCGACTACAAGCTGATCACCGCGCCCGAGATCCCGGAAATCGACATGGCGTTCATCGAGACCCAGGACCCCGAAGGACCGGCCGGCGCCAAGGGCATCGGTGAGGCCCCTTCCATCTGCATCTCGGCCGCCATAGCCAACGCACTCCACAACGCGACCGGAGTCCGGATCCTCGAGCTTCCCCTCACGCCCGAGAAGGTGCTCCGGAGACTGAAAGACCACGAGGACTGAAGACCATGAAGCCCCGCACCGTGCTTGCCATGGAGCAGGCCCTCTCCATGACCTACGCCACCTCCCGCTTTGTCCAGCTGGGCTGGCGGGTCATCCGCCTGGAGTCCACGCCCTACGGCAAGGCGCTGCCCGGGGATCCCAACCGCTACGTGGGCAAGGTCGTGGCGGACGAGGATCGCAGGTCCTACTTCATCGCGCCCAACGTGGGCAAGGAGGCCATCGCCCTGAACCTGAAGGAGGCCGAGGGCAGGGACCTGGTGAAGCGCATCATCCGTGAGTTCGACGTCGACGTCTTCTGCTGCAACACGCTGCCGTCGCGGTACGAATCATTCGGCATCGACTACGACACCCTGAAAGCCGTGAAGCCGGACATCATCTGGGCCGCCATTTCCGCCATGGGCCCCGACCATCCCAATACGCCCGGGTACGACCCCGCCATCCAGGCCATGGCGGGATTCATGGAGATCACCGGCCACAGCGACGGCCCCCCCACCCTGGCGGGAACGCCGCTGGTGGACCTGAAGGCCGGCGACGAGGTCTACGCGGGCGTCCTGCTGGCCCTGGCGGAGAAGGCCGAGTCCGGAAAGGGCAAGGCTTTCCACGTGTCCATGCTCCAGGCCGCGGCGTCCTGGCTCATCACCACCCTGCCGCTTCTGGACTTCGACTGCGATCCCCTGGAAGTGACCCGGTGCGGCAACGAGCACAGGAAGTTCCTGCCGGTGAACGCCTACCCCACCCGGGACGGCTACATCTACGTCGCCATCGGAAACGACATCCAGTGGCAAAGGCTCGTCGATCTGGATCCATTCGAGGCCCTGGACATCAAGGACCGCAGGACCAACACCGGACGCCTCCAGGACCGGGAGGCCATCAACCGGGACATGGAAGCCGTGATCGCGAAGCGCACCACGGCCGAGTGGAGCAAGGTCTTCGCAGATGCCCGGATCCCCCACGCCCCCATCCACACCATCTATCAGGTACGCGACATGGAGGCCCTGGCCTCGAAGCTCCCCACGACCCGCACGCCCGACGGCAAGGTGATCCACCTGTCGCCGCCCGGTACGGACATGGGTGGGGCTGTGCGGGACTACCCCTTCCCCCCGAAATACAGCCAGGACACGGAGGCCGTCCTCACGGCGGTGGGGCTGTCAGGTGGGGACATCGCCGGGCTGAGAGAGAGGGGGATCATCCCCTGATCAGGAGCGAGGGGACGGTTCGGACCGACGCCTACCGGCACCGCTGCCAGTCGGAGCCCATGTAGAGGGATTCGAGCTCCCTCCACAGGGCGTCCATGTCGCAGGTCATGACGACGAGGTCCTGGAGATTGCCGTTCTGGTCCATGACGTAGTCGTGAAGGAGAGATTCCTGCTTGAATCCGAGCCTCTTGCAGATGCTCATCGCAGCCATCTGCGGCCCCATCATCTTCACGATGACCTCCTTGATCTGTCTTCGGGCCGCCACGAGGTAGAGTTCCCTCATCATGATCATGCCCAGGCCCTTGCGCTGGTGGGACCTGGACACCAGGACCCGGAGCTCGCCCTGATGCCGGTGCCATTCTTCCGGGGAAATCTCCAGGGCACCGTATGCCACGACCTCGTCATCGAGGAGCGCGATGACGCGCGCGTCCTTTCCGGAAGAGGAAGTCCTCAGCCGCCACTCGACGGCGCCCTTCTGGGTGACGTCGATCCTGAGGTATCGCCTGTCTTCGACGGGAAGGGACTTGAAGAAACCATGCAGCTGTTCAATGTCGTCCAGACTCAGATCACGAACATGAACCGTCGTCCCGCCCTTCAATGTTTCAATCTTGTTCATGCAGTAGCGTCCAGTTTCAAAACACTTCTGAATTCTCACACATCTGTTGAGAGATAGTATGTATGAATTGCTTGAAAATTGCAATAGCCGCGACCTCCCGAGAGCCTTGTTTTTAGATCAGGGTTGTTCCTTGTTTTTATTTTTTTTATTTCCGGATGAGATCGAATGCACTGAAAGTCATGAACCAACGGGAGATAGGAAAGCCATGCCCGTTTTGATATCATCGTAAAATCTCGTTCAGGATCGATCACGGCGGCGGGATCCAGGTGTGCGTTTTCCGCCCGATGTCCTCCTCCGAACTCAATTTACCTATCACGGCAAAATTCGATTGGATCCCGCCTCCACTGACCGGAATCCAGGG
>CAZAKZ010000237.1:0-6228 GCA_964485695.1 uncultured Planctomycetota bacterium
GGGTGATCCATCGACTCAGCTTACCACCGGTCCGGTTAAATGGATACCCCAGAACAGCCGAAATTCTGGAGGATATGGGGATAGAGCCGCAAGCCTGAGGACTCTTGTCTCCCGAAAAGTCCAACCTGCCCTCCAGCTGGAATGTCTCGTTTTTTTCAAATACCTCGAAACCGCCTCCCCTCCGTTTCGACCTACCCGCCGGATACATGTTTTCGGGATATCCTTCACCAGAAAAAGAATCACCATGTCCGGCAGAAATGGAAAGACACTCAGCACCAGACCGGACACTCTCGCGCGTAACTTCCTGGAGAACTGGATGAAGATACTGCTCGAGCATCCGGGGAAAACGTATCTTTTCTCCTGCTCGGTCTACCGTCTTGGAAAAAATATCTTACACCCCACAAGATTGACGCCGGATCGGTAGATCCTCTTCTGGTCCACGCCCATAGGGCGTGGGTTCAGGAGCGCAGTGAAGCTGGCGGTCAATCCTGACACTTGCCTCGAACAAGGCTCGCGTTGCCCCCCACTACGCCCCGCGTCGATCCACGATCTCGATGGGGAGGGCGGGCAGAACGCCGATGGTGTAGCGCTGCTTCCGGTTCGAAGCCTTTCCGCCTTTCCTTCTTCTCGGCACGGACTCCCGGTAGATCTCCACGATGAGGTTGTCCGCGTAGCCGACGGGCAGGGCGCCCTTCTCGACCTTCAGCCGGAAGGCCAGGCCCCGGAGGGCGAGGCTCACATCCTGGAGGGTCACGCCCGCGGGTGGATCCTTGAGGGCCAGCTTGATGTTTTTCAGCTGCCGGCCTCTCCAGCCCTTGATCCGGACCCGGGCCGTGCCGCCGGCCGGGATCAGGACCGGCAGGTCGCCGGCCACCTCGATGGAGGGCGTTCGCCACCGCACCGGCCGGACCGCGACCCGGAGCTCCTGCGACGGAACGAGGTGCCGGTAGAGGAACGCCTGCATCATGTCCTCGGCGGGGACGATGCGGTGGCTGACCGTCTTCCCGTGGACCTGCGCCCGGCCTTCCAGCTCCAGGGCGATGGACGGACCGTCCACTTTGCGGGGCGCCTTCAGGGTTATGCGCACGTGGTCGCGGCCGGCGGGGATCCGCCCGCCGCTGATCTCGAATCCGGGTGCGTCCTTCGCGGCCACTTCGATCTCGCCGTTGAATCCGTCCTTTCGCAGGACGTGGACGTGGATGGGAACGATGGCCCCCCCGCGCATGTTCAGGCTGGAAGGCGTCATGCGGAGAGCGAAATCAGGCTGCGGGGGCGTGATTCGAAGGCGATAGCCGTGGGCTCCGCTGCCCTGATGCTGCGAATCGGACAGGTGCACGTAGTAGGTCCCGTCCCCTGGCAGCTCGGCCATGAGATAGGAATCGGCATGGTGGGTCGTGAGCCCCACGATGTCCTTGTGCAGGTGGCCTTCCTTTACCACGTGGTCGTCGTTCCAGGCCAGCATGCGGCCCGAGGAATCGGTCAGGCGCAGGAGCGAATCGACCGGGGAGTTCAACCGGCGGCCGTGGACTTCGGCCACCACCTTTCCTCCCTTGAGACCCTGAAAAGAGAATACATCCACGTCGCCGGCCTTGCCGATGCGGCCGTTGATGATCACGGGGAGGTCGACGGCCTGAGCCTTTTCAGGGGTGCCGTTAAATTCCCTTTCATTGCATTCCGGCAGCGAGTCGACGGCATACGTCACGGCATTCGAGAGCCCCTTCTTTCCCATGAAGCTCGCCGTCCGTATGAAGGTACCGCCGGCCCCGGTATCCAGAGGCAACCGGGTCCGGGGGAGGTTCCACCCCTTGACCGACGCAACGGCCTTGACGCCCTCCCTGCCGCCCAGCGGGAACATCTGGGTGATGAACGGTTGCTCCCCCACGGTGATCCGGTAGACGAAATCCTCCCGCCCGCGATAGATCGCATCGCGGATCTCCAGTTCATACTCGCCGTCTTGCGGAATCCAGCACAGGAGGATCGGATCGGGGTGGAAGCGGTAATCGTCTACAAAGGCCACCTCCTTGCCCTCGGCATCGTAGAGGGCCAGCGTCGCCTGGAACCAGCCGGGGACGGCATCGGCCAGGTACGGGATCAACTTTCGCGCCTGCGCCTCGATGACCAGCCGCTGACCGTGCCGCGCTCTGAACCGGAAACGATCCACGTCTCCGGGCAGGACCTGCCCGTTGAAGACCACCGGCAGGTCGTGGGGTTTGGCCTTCAGCAGGCCGCGCAGATCGGGAAGGCCCTGCAGCCTGGGCAGATCGGGAAGGGCTTTCTGGTTGTTGGGTTCCAGCTCGCAGACCTCCGGAAACACGCCGACCTTGAAGACCATGGGATTGGTGAGGCCGGCAGGGGTGGCGATGCGAAGCTCCCGGTCTCCGGGGGGCGCATCCGCATCGACGGTGACCTTGATCAGCACCCACTCGGCGAGCTGGCGGTTCAGCTGCCGCTTTCCCCGCGTGCTCTGCAAGGACGCCACGACGTGCACCAGTTCTCGAAGGCTCTTTCTCTCCATGTCGTAGAACAGCGGGTGGTCCGGGACCTTCACCTCTCCCGTTGTCGCGTTGGATCGCTTCCCAGGCGTCTTTGCATTCTCGGAGTCGGGCTTTTTCCTCGATGGACGAGCATCTCTGGACCGGGGTCTCCGCCGCTGATTCCGTCGCGCTGCGGGGCGACTCACCCCCATCTCGGCCAGTCGCTTGTCCGAGACCTCCCTGATCTGCTTCTGGAGTGCCTCCCGCTGGTCTCTGTTCAGATTCCTGAGAGGTCTCATGTATTTGATGACCGAAGCGCGTACGCCCGCCCCGGAAACGTAGACTTCCCTGGCGCCTCGAAGGTACTGGCCTGCGACCGTTACCCGAAAGGCGGTACCTTGCTTGCCGCCGCCGGGATAGAGGTAGCCGATGTGTGCTTCGCGCACTCTCGACTGACCCCACGCAGTCGCCGCGGACAGCGCGAACGCCACGACGGCCAGGATCCGGATCAAAGACATGGGCCAGCTCCTTGAAGTCACATGATCTCTTTCAGGCGCCCGCTACCGCCCTCCGATTTCGGCATGACCTTCACCTTCAATCCCCTCGGATTCGGCATCGTGCCTTCGGGATCGATACCGAGCAACTGGTAGATGCTGCCGATGAGGTCCTGCGGGTAGACCGGGCGCTTCGCCACATCCGTACCCTTTTCGTTCGAGGCCCCGACGACCCGGCCCCCCTTGAATCCGCCGCCCGCAACCACGGCGGAGAAGCACTGCCCGAAATGCGACCGGCCCCCGTTCCAGGGCGGATTCCACTGGACCTTCGGACCCCGGCCGAACTCGCCGCCCCACCAGATGATGGTGCTGTCGAGGAGGCCGCGGTCGGCCAGGTCCTGGAGTAAGGTTGCCATGCCCCTGTCCATTTCAGGGAGTTTTCGGCGCATGATCTCGAAGTGCTGCTTGTGGGTATCCCACCCCCTGTAATTGATGGTGATGTAGGGCACGCCGTGTTCGACCAGGCGGCGCGCCATGAGGCAGGACTGTCCGAAGGTGTTTCGGCCGTAGCGTTCCCGGAGTTCTTTCTTTTCCTGCGACAGGTCGAACAGCTTCCGGGCGTCGCCGAACATCAGGTCGTAGGCCTTCTCCTCGCACTTGTCCAGCTTCTCGAAGTGCGGATTCTTCGGTATTGCCTTGCCCAGGGAATCGAGGTCGTGGAGCAACTTGCGGCGGCTGCGCTGACGGCTGTCGGAAATGCCTTTTGCGACGATTCCCTCCACGGCGAAGGGGGTTCTGTTCGGATCGCCGCCGGTGGCGAACGGCTTGTGTTTCGGTCCCAGAAAACCCGCCTCGGAGAACCTCCCCTGGGGCTGGGTCATCACGATATAGGGAGGAACCAGGCCCTTGTACCCCTGGCCATATCCCTTGAAAGACGACACGACGGCACCCACACAGGGATAGACCAGCCTCCCGGGCATGCGCCCGGTCTGCACCATGTAGGACGCCGTTTCATGAGCGTTGATGCCGTGGGTCATGCTGCGGATGATGGAGTACTTGTCGGCCTGCTTTGCCAGAAGGGGCAACGTCGCATTGAGCCGGATTCCGTCCACGTTGGTGGCGATCGTCTTGTCGAGGGGGCCGCAGTAGTCGTAGCCCGCGTTCGGCTTGGGATCGAATGTATCGATATGGGACGGACCGCCCCACATCCAGATCTGGATGACCGACTTGGCACTGGCTTTCAGTTCCGCAGCGGGGGAGCCCGCCCAGAGTTCGGCGGGATCGATGAGGGCCAGCCCGGCCGCTCCGAAAAGACCCCGTTTGATCATTTCACGCCGGGTCATGTCGCTTGTTGCGTGCTGTCCGTTCATGGGGTTTTCCCCTTTCTTGCTGGCGACGGCCTGAAGAGTTGCCGGTCAATCCGCTCAATGCCGGTATAGAAACTCCTTGGTATTGATCAAGGCCCACACGAGATCGTTCGTGGCATTCCTGACGTTCTTGACCTCGCTATTATAGTATCTTTCCATGGTAGCCCGCTCAACATCCGTCGGGTAGCGGGACAGAAGGGCAAGGTAGATCGAGGTGACCAGCCGGCGGCGATTTCCTCTTGCGCTTCTGACGAGCCTGCGCAACTTCCTGCCACGTTCTATCTTTTGCTGCACGTGGGTTGAATTGAGCAGGTGCAAACGCTGAGCGTCCGAGGGATTGTTGTTTCGTTCGGATTCCAGGCCTGTGTCGCGCGCGGGGCGGCCGAACATTTCCAGAAACTTGCTGGTGATGCTCCCGTCCGCCAGCTCGATGGTTCTGCGTGCTTCCGGGATGAAGGTGAAAGGCTCCGGAATGGCGCTCGTGTAGCGCTCCGTTGTACCGGAGATCTTGCACAAGGCGTCGACGAGGACTTCGGCGTCCAGCCGTCGGACCGGGTAGTGCGCGAACAGCGCCTCGGCCTCGGGATGATCGGTCCGTGGAATCGGGGACTGCTGGTAAGTGCGGGAGTTGAGGATGAGGCGGTAGATGTGCCGCAGGTCGTACCGGGATTTCACCAGCTCCTTCTCCAGATAGGCAAGTAGCCGGGGATTCACGGCGGGATTGTCCGGACGGATGTCATCGGGTTCATGGATTATTCCGCGGCCGAGCAGCCAGGACCAGATGCGATTCACGATGGTTCGATTGAACCACGGATTCTTCCGGGAGATCAACCAGTCGGCAAAGACGTACCGGGGGTCCTTGCCCGGCGGGATCCGGACCGCAGCGCCGTCGGGAAACACGGCCTTCAACGGCTGGGTGGGTGCTGGATCCAGATGGACGATCTCTTCCTTCCATTCGGCCGTCTTCTTGTACGCCACACGCGTGAAGAACGCTGTGAGGCCGCGGCGGCGGGCTTCCGGCCACTTTCCCAGGCGTACTCCCATGAAGGTCAAGGCCACCGCACCGGCGATGGCGGAAGGCTTTCTGCCCTGGATCGCACGGTAGAAGTTGACCGGCGGATTGCGGAAATTGCTCCCGCTCGATGTCAGCAATTCGCGAGCGAACTGGTCGTAAGATTTGTTATTCCGGATGGCGTCGTGGATCCAGCGATGGTAGGCCTGCACGACGTTGGGCCACAGGTTGATCGGGAACTCGGCCTTGACCCGGAGCAGATCGCACCACTTCAGCGACCAGTAGTCGGCGAACTCATCGCGTTCGAACAGGGCATCGATGAGTGCGGCGCGTTTCTCGGGATTCCGGTCCTCCAGGAACCGTCGGGCCTCGGTCGGTTCCGGCAGCGTGCCGATCACGTCCAGGTAAACGCGCCGGAGGAAGATCTCGTCCGAGCTTGGATTCGCAGGTGTGATCTTCTTCTTGCGCAAGGCAAGCGTCACCAGCGTGTCGATCCTGTTCTTTGTCTTGTTCTTTGTCTTGGTCCCCGCCGTACGGAAGCTGTCGCTTTCAAACGGCTCCACTGCCTGGCACTGCACCCGAGAGGCGCTCAGGAGCATCGCGAAGACGGCGGCAACCAGGAAGGCTCCGGGTATCGGGTTGGTGAAGTTATGTTCGTCCTGCATCTTGAGTCAATCGTGGAACGTATCCTGGGTATTCATGATGATCTCGCCCACCAGTATACCCCCCTTCCCCCACCAAGTTACGTCCCGATTCCTTTTTGTCTCATCGTCCCTTCAGGGCAAGATTCCGAAGCCAGGGTCCGGTACCCGGGCGAAAAGGACCGACTGGGGTATCCATTTAACCGGACCGGTGGTAAGCTGAGTCGATGGATCACCCTC